>CAZKTW010000178.1:0-7989 GCA_964555775.1 uncultured Bifidobacteriaceae bacterium
GCGCTGGCGTTCGGTTTTGCGATGGGAGTGGGGCTGCCCGTCGGTTTTTTCACCGCCGCCCGGCGCGGACGTTGGGAGGATTATGCCGGCAGCTTTTTCTCCCTGCTGGTTGTCTGTGTTCCGGGTTTTGTCATTGCCCCGCTGTTGATCCTGTTTTTTTCCATCAAATGGAAGCTGCTGCCGGTTGGGTTGTGGGAAACGCCCTGGCACATGATCTTGCCCCCTGTCGCCTTGGGCCTGTTCTTTGCCGGCAAGGTTGCCCGGTTGTTGCGCGAGGGGATGCTAAATGCCATGCAATCCGAGTTCGTTACCGCGGCGCGGGCCAAGGGATTGGGCGAAAACCGGTTGTTGTTCAAACACGCCTTTCGCATCGCTGTGCTGCCGGTCGTTTCCTATTCCGGCCCGATGCTGGCCGATCTGCTGACCGGCTCGTTTGTCATCGAAAACATCTTCCAGATTCCCGGCATTGGCGTCTTCCTCGTCAACAGCTCGTTGAACCTGGATTATCCCCTCATCGTCGGCCTTTCCTTGCTCTACGCGGCGTTGCTCATCGGACTTAATTTGATGGTGGATTTTGCCTACACCCTGCTTGACCCACGCGTGAAATATGAATGAACCGGGCGCAAGACGAGAGACGAGAGACGAGGGCACCAAGGCACATAGTGACACTGCCCCCATTTTCTCCCTCTCCTCCTCCAAGGGAGGAGAGGGCCGGGGTGAGGAGGCACAAGGTTTTCCGACTCAAATCCCCTCACCCCAACCCTCTCCCCGCTCGGGCGGGGAGAGGGAGACCGGCGGTCTGACGCCCGCCCAGCGCGCTTGGCAGCGTTTCCGCCGGAATCGTCCTGCAGTTATTAGCGCTTGGTACCTGGTTTTCCTGCTGCTTGCCATCGGCGCGTGGCCCATCATCCTGAAGACAACCGGCGGAGACTTTGCCCGGATCCATAATCCCAATCAGCTTTCCGATGCGGCCTTTGCACCGCCGGACGCTCAACACTGGTTCGGCACGGACGTCCACGGGCGTGACATGTTTTCCCGCATTTTGTACGGTGCGCAAATTTCGCTCCTCGTCGGCATCGTAGGAGCCATGGTGAGTCTAGTCATTGGCGTTTTATGGGGTGCCGTGGCCGGTTACGTGGGCGGCCGCGTGGACAACATGCTGATGCGTATCGTGGATGTGCTTTATTCGCTGCCGACGGTTATTTTCGTGATCGTGCTCATCACCACGGTCGGTGAAGTGCTCAGGCAATCGCATTGGGTGGGCAACTCGCCGGCCCTGGCCGGAGCCTTGCGGGTCGTGCTCCTGTTCATTGGCCTGGGTGCCGTGTCGTGGCTGACCATGGCGCGCATTGTGCGGGGACAGGTGCTGTCGCTGCGGACGCGCGCGTTTGTCGAAGCCAGCCGGGCCCTGGGCGGCGGGCCGGTGCGGATCCTGGCAAGGCACATCATCCCGAACGTTTTTGGCGTGGTGATCACGTATCTGGCGCTCACCGTGCCGGCGATCGTGCTGTACGAATCGTTCCTCAGCTATCTCGGGCTGGGCGTGCAGCCGCCGATGGCGAGTTGGGGCACGCTCATTGCGGAAGGCGTCGGCCAGATCAACCCCATCCGGATTTACTGGTGGTTGATCGTCTTCCCCGGCGGCGTGCTGGTGGCAACATTGCTGGCGCTGAATTTTATCGGCGATGGCCTGCGCGACGCGTGGGACGTGAAAAGCCGAAATTGACGGGACGGAATTCACCGAGCACACTGGCGGCATGCCAATTGGTGGGAGCGAGGCGGTCGGGGCTTAAAGCCGTCATATGGAAAAAAAGGCAAAGGAAAATTCCGAGACCTATATTGACGGACTTGAAAACATTCTGGTCCAGACGCGGGATTTTATTTTCCGTTATTTATCCACACTAGGTTTTTTTCTTCGTTCCATACCTTGGTCGCAAAGTGAGATCAAGGCGCGCATGGAGGAAAAGCGGATGTTGAAACCCATGACCTTCCTGCTGGTAAACGCGTTTCTTGCAATTGGTTTCACCAAACAGTTCAATTCCAATTTCGACAACGTGGCCAATTGGTCGGATTTGGTGCCGAAAGAGGTATTGCTGAACCAGCCTGCCGGCTTGGTTTATCTGGTGCCGGTTTACCTGCTGGTTGCCTGGTTCGCCAAGCTCACAACTCGCTGGTTGATTGCAAAAGGGAACGAGCATTTTGATCTCATCGAGAGTATCGTAGGATATTCGACTGGTTTCCAATATGGACTCTGCTTTTTGGTTTCCATACCCACATTCTTAATCGACGTCCTGGTGGGTTGGCACAAAGCCGATAGTTTACTCATCGGGATAACTATCATCGTTAGTATTTGCCTGGCCGCCGCAGTTCTGCCGGGTCCAATCTGGATGCTTTCTTCTTGTTTAAGGCAATTGCAGCCGAATGAATCACCATTCAAATTTGCCGGCAAATTCTTGGTTATCGTATGTTTTCATATTTCGACGATGGTCGTGCTTTTTTTGGGAGGTCACGCCGCGGATTGGTTGAATCCTGAAGCATTATTAAATGGGCGGCATACGCCGTTAAACTGTTTGATTGACCAGGTTGTCAGGGAAGACACCACAAATACCCCGCCAATCCTACACTTTGTCGCAGCCGTTGAAAATAATGCCCATGTGCCACTGCTGATTCCCAAGCGGTCAATTCGAGTCCAAATTGCGAAAAGTTCAATGAAAGATACCTGCCTGCTTGCTCCCCTGTTGACTCCAACCAACCTGCAGGCTGCGGACGATCAGAATCCGTATTTAAATTTGCAAAATGGCGACGAGATCTGGGTTCGCTTTGATTTGCCTGTCAGTGGAGATGTTTACTACACCAATACGGCGGCGGAGTTCAGGAAGTTTGGAACGCCGCTTTATACCAATTCAAGCTACACCGGCGAGTCTGAATTGTGGGTGGAATTTAGCATGGATTCAGTTGTGGATGGAGTGGCAACCCGGAAGCGCAGTTCACCCGTCGAGACCCATATTTTGAAAGCATCGAGCCAGACCCATAGATCAAAATGAATCCAAAAGTTGGTTTTTAAAATATTGATATTTGATCCGTGGTTAAAAAGGAATCTTGTTACTTGGGCCCTGCACCGAAGAGCCCGTTGAATGGCGGTAATCCGCCATCCGCCATTTCAAAAATGCCGAGCAATGCTTTGGCGTGGCCTTGTTGCGCGCGGGCCAGTAGGCGTTGAAATCTTCATCCAATTTTCGCAGTGAGCGGACGCCGGTTTGGGCCAGGCGTTTCGCCTCGGAAATCTTCCCCGCAGCCCGCGCCTGCTGCCAGAGCATGAACCGGCACGATTCCGCCGCCATGCGGGCGGCCAGGTCCAATTCCCGCGACAAAACACCGCCGGTTTTGGCCGCAGCAATGGCGCGCTGGAGCCGGACGCGCTGTTTTTCTATTTCCTTCAGGGTGGCGCGGACGTTTTTACCGGGAATCCGCGCATAATGTTTCAAACCGTTCCGGCAAAACAATTCGCGCTGGTCCAGCGGCGGCGCGGCGATGACTGTTCCCAGCGGCGTTTCATTGGGAACGGTGAATTTCAATTTCCGATGCGCCCGCCCAAGCGCCCAGGCCGCGCTTGCCGCGTTGCCGGTTGGATCGTTGAAAACGTCGCGGTTCAATACCGGGATCAGCTTTTTTTCATCAAAGGTCTCGGCGCACCAGCTCAACGATGCGCCGGCCAGGAAGGGAAGATAACTGACGGCCAACGGCTGCGGATGCCCGCCATCGCCCCAATCGGTGATGAGATAACCCAGCGCGCCATGCTTGCGCCCGGCCTTGGCCGCGGCGCGCAAATTGGCCAGCGCATTGTCATGCCGCCCAATCAAGGTCTGCCAGCTGGAAGTGCCGGGGCAGACGTAGAATGCGATTTTTGCCTTCGCAAACTGCGCGGCCTCGCGGTCAAACGGATGGTCCGCTTCGTAGCCCCAGGTTAAAGCAATCAGCGACTGAGCGCCGAGCACCTGCTCGGCGTGTTCCTGGAAACGGGATGATCTCGCCGAAACGGTGTTCGGCGCTCCCAAGGCGGCCAACTCTTTGATGAGCCCGGGATATTTCAAAATAATGTCCCCCCAAAACATCATCCGTTTGCCCCGGCAGGAGACTTCCCGGTGTATCTCCTTGAGGAAATCCAGATATACCCGGCCCTGGCCTTTTGCTGCGCATAGTTTTTTGCTCTGGCCGCGGCCCAGGTCCCAGGTCTCATCGCAACCAACATTGAAATATTGGCTGGAAAAATTAGGGAGCAACTCGTCGTAAAGGCCGCGCAGGAAAGCCAACGTTCCCGGATGATTCGGGGCGAGGGTCGAAGGCCGGCGGATGAATTCCCCGCTGGCGTCGGCATAGGGCCTCGAAACCTCGGCGAGTTTCTTGAGCCGGGGATGGTCCAGGAAATATCGCAAGTGGCCGAATGAATTCTGGTTGGGCACCAGATCAATGCCCAATTGATGGCAGTGCGCGTCGAGTTGGCGGATTTCCTCGCCCGTCAGCGCCCCCCAACTTTGCCAGACCGTCGGGTATTTTGAGCTGGCGAAGGTGTGTTCGGTGTAGAGTTGCAGCTCGTTGATTTTGAAGTCGGCGAGGCGCCCGGCAAGTTTGAGCAGGGTTTCGAGCCGGGGTACCCGTCCACGCGAAATATCGAGCATCACGCCCCGGCGTTCAAAATCCGGCCAGTCACGGATTTTCAACCAGGGCAGACGCCGTCCAAACTGGCGCATCAATTGCCGCAAGGTCGCCATGGCCACCCGCAGGCCCGCGGTTTCGCGAAATTCAATCCGCACGCCCTGGCCATCGATGGTGATGGCGTAACCTTCAGGGTGATCCGGCGCGGAGTCGCTCTGGAGCACGGTGAACGCGGGGAGCGGTTGCTGGTCCGGCAACTGGAGCGTACCGGGAAGCAGCTTCAGTGAGCGAGGGCAGGGGAGCAGGTTTAATGTTTTCACCAGTTCTCGTTTTTGGCTCGCCCTCACCCTGACCCTCTCCCCCAGGGAGAGGGAACAGCCTTTGATCATCTTCCGATTTTTTTGACGTCGCAGATACCAGCTCCGACTGACAATGATTCTCCCTCTCCTTGGGGAGAGGGCCGGGGTGAGGGAGGATCAAGTGTTTACTTCGCAATCATTCCTGTTTTGCGCGCGTAATTGAACAATCCGCCGGCGTCCACGACCGGGCGCACGTCGCCCAGCGGTTTGAATTTGAAAACCTTGCCCGTGGTCTTGACCGTAACCGTGGCGGCATCGAGGTCAACAGTGACCACGTCGCCGTTCTTAAGCGTGTCGCAAAGGCGTTCGGTGATTTCGCATGGATAAAGCTCGCCGGTGGCAACAGAGTTGCGGAAAAAAATGCGGGCGAAACTCTCCGCGAGAATGATTCTGCATTTGGCCGAGCCCAGCGCAATGGGCGCGTGCTCGCGCGAGCTGCCGCAGCCGAAATTTTTTCCAGCCACGACAATCGGATATTCACTGTCGAGCTGGCCCGTTTTGATGTAACGCGCCGGGTAAAGTGATTCGGGCAGGCCGGCGAGCGCATAGGCCCCGAGCTTTTCGTATTCGTCGGGAATCGTCGGTACGAGCGTCAAATATTGCGCAGGAATGATCTGGTCCGTGTCGATATTGTCGCGCACCACGTAAACCGGCCCGGTAAAAACAGATTGCATGACGGCAGTGTGCCGCGGGAGGAAGGCTTTTTCAAATAGATTTCAATCCAGTTGCTCGGTCACGGGAGCCGGAACCAGCGGGCCGCTATCCGGCGCCGGGTTCCAATTGCTTGACTTCGATGCCGACGAGGCAGACGTCGTCGGTAAATTCGTGCTGGCCGGAGAACTGCCGGATTTCAGAGAGCAGGGTCGAAAGCATTTCCTTGGTCGGCAGCCCGGCATGTTTGTGAACGATGGCGGACAGCCGTTCCTGGCTGAAGAACTCCTGGTTATGTCCTTCCGCTTCGATCATGCCGTCGGTATAGAGCAGGATCATATCGCCGGCATTCATCTGGCGGCGATAAGTGGGGAACTGCGCTGCTTTGAACAACCCGAGGGCAGGCCCTTTTTTGCCGCCGTCAAGGGCGGCCAGGGGCTCGACCTTGCCCTGGTGACGAAGCAGTTGCAGCGGGTCCGGGTGGGCCGCGCTGGCATAGCAGATTTCTCCCGTCGCAACGTCGGCGACCATGTAGAAGGCGGTGGCGAACATGGTGGTGCCGGCTTGCTGGAAGACGCTGAGCAGGCCGTGGTTGATCTGGGCCAGCAGATGGCCGGGATCGGTCGCCCCCCCACTCAGGTCTTCGACCAGCGCGCGGATCATGGCAGTGACCAGCGCCGCGCGCACGTCGTGCCCCATGACATCGCAAATGAACACGCCGACGGAAGTATCGGAAAGCGCGACGACATCGAAAAAATCGCCGCTGACAGTGCCGCTCGGGAGAAAGAAGCTGAAGAACTTGAGGGCGCTCTCGTGCGGTGGACAGTTGAGGGGCACGGCCGGAAATTTTTGCGGCAGCATGGCGAGTTGTAGTTCGCGGGCCATTTTCATCTCCTCCTCGATCTGTTGGTTCTTCTTCTGCAACTGCTGGGTGCGTTCGGCCAGCGCCTCTTCGGCGCGTTTGCGCTTGGTGATGTCGCGCGAGATGCCAAAGGTGCCCACGATCCGGCCGGATTGGTTGCGCAAGGGCATTTTGGTGGTGGAAGCCCAGGTTACGCTGCCATCGGGCCAGGTCTCGCTTTCCTCGATGTCCACCATCGGTTGGCCGCTGCGCAGGATTTTTTCCTCGTCCGCCAGCGCTTGCTGGGCGTGAGGCTGGCTGAAGAAATCGGCGTCCGACTTGCCCGCAGCCTGCGTGGGATCGATCAAGCCAAACTTTTTTGCATGGGCGCGGCTGATCATCAAAAACCGGCTGCGCCGGTCCTTGAAATAAACCGCGTCAGGAATGTTGTCCATCAGGGTTTGCAGCAGAAAGCCCTCGTAACCGTGCGCGAGCTGGCCCCGATGGCGCTCGATGGCCTTGTGAATGGTGGTGGCCAGCAGCCGGTTCGTCAGTTGGTGTTTGAGTAAATAATCCTGGGCTCCGATCTGCAACGTCCGCGCTGCCACTGTTTCGTCCGCCGGATCCGCCACTACCACGATCGGGATTCGCGGCGCCGCCGCCCGGATCTGACCGAACGCGTTCAATCCCTGGCTGTCCGGCAAGGCCAGGTCCATCAGGACGAGGTCGAAGGTTTGCCGGTCGAGTTTTTCCAGACCAATGGACAGCCGGTCCGCGGGCTCCACCTCAAAATCGTCCGGCTTCAGCAACGCTCCGCAGATGGAACTGCCTTCAATCAACAACACCCTGGAAAGCGCTTTCAACATAGGTTGTTTATATTTGCTGGCCGGATCATTTTGCCGATATAAACATAGTGACAGTTCGCTCCGGCGTCCAGCCCGATGGCTGGTGGCGATTGATATCCGTTGGTGCGGGCGGCCGGATGTGTCCGTCAAGATCCTGCCGATGGCGTTCTTTGTTGCCGCTTCCGCAATGCGACGACCGCGATGACGCACGCCGTCCAGGTGGGCAATTCATCCAGCAGCGGGACGAACTCCGTTACAAACGTGGGCAGGAGCAGCCAATGAAAGCCAATCATCCAGCTCGTCAACCCCATCGCCACCACGTCAATCGCCTGATCGGCGCCGACCCAGCCAAACCAGCCGAGGAGAAGCTGCAACCCGTCCGCACCTGCCGCAATGGTCACGGCCAGGGCGATCCGAAGGCGCGTCAGGACCGGCACCCGGGTCAGGCGGTTGAATTTCTCCGGCAGCTTCAAATGGTTTTGATGTTTACCCACCGGGCCTGAATTTTCAACTGCGGATGCAGATGGAAGTTCAGATTGTCATAGGTGAAAGATTGCGCAGGAATTTTGCGAACCGGTTGTCTTCTGGCAAAGCGCCAGAGGGCTCTTTGCATTACCCACAATTCCCGACAGCATTCCAT
>CAZKTW010000179.1:0-7983 GCA_964555775.1 uncultured Bifidobacteriaceae bacterium
CGGCCCACAACGTGCCGGTGGTGGCGGCTTTCATGAAGGTGATGCTCACGTTGAGAGCCACCGCCACCGTACCATAGGAATTGCAAGCGGCGGCAAAACAAAAATCCGCCAGCGTAAAGATCGCCCCGCCCTGCACCGTTCCCAATCCGTTCTGATGATACGGATGCAAGACCATCTTCGCCGTCGCCCGCCCGGGCGTGACGGTCAACAATTCGATGTTCGTGCGCTCGGCAAAGCGATCGTTTTTCAGGCAGCGTTGGATGTTTTCGATGTCCATCAGCCTTCCAATTGCTTGAGCAGGTCCCCGCTGTCAACCACCTTGATGCCTTTTTTTTGCAGGACACGGACGGCGCCGTCCGGATCGTCGAAGCGGAAGATCAACACGGCGTGGCCCTTCCGTTTTTCCGTGAATGCGTACATGAAGGCCACGTTGATACCCGCCTTTTCCAGTACGTCCAGGATTTCCGCCAGGCCGCCGGGCCGGTCCGCCACCTCCACGGCCACCATGTCGGTGACCTTGACCACAAAGCCTTCCTGCTCCAGCAATTGCTTCGCCTTTTCCCAATCGCGCAGGATCAGGCGCAGGATGCCGAACTGGTCGGTGTCGGCGATCGAGAGGGTCAGGATGTTGATTTTGGCCTCCGCGAGCAGCCGCATCGGGGGACTGAGCGCGCCGGGTTTGTTTTCCAGGAACAGGGAAAGTTGTTTCAGTTTCATGGTTTGTCCTCCGGTTTACATTTTCCGCTGGTCAACGACCCGTTTCGCCTTGCCTTCGCTGCGCGGAATGGTCTGGGGCTGGACCAGGCGCACCCCGGCGCGCAGGCCGGTCAGGGTCTCGATGCTCTTGCCCAGCTTCTGCCGCACCTGCTCGAGGGCTCCCACCGTGTCGCCGAACACTTCGCGCGTCACCTCCACCTGCACTTCGATTTCGTCCAGGCCCTTCTCGCGAGTGAGGATGATCTGGTAATGCGGGAGCGTGCCTTCCACCTTCAACAGCGCCGTTTCGATCTGCGAGGGATAGACATTCACGCCGCGGATGATGAACATGTCGTCGCTGCGGCGGCTGATGCGCTTGATGCGGCGCAGGCTGCGGCCGCATTCGCAGCGTTCGGCCGCCAGCGTTGTGATGTCGCGCGTCCGGTAACGGATCATCGGCATCGCCTGTTTGCCCAGCGTGGTCAGCACCAGTTCGCCTTCCTCGCCGTCCGCCAGCGGCTTGCCCGTTTTGACGTCGATGATCTCCGGGTAAAACCAGTCCTCAAAAATATGCGGACCGGCCTGGCACTGGCATTCCATCGCCACGCCCGGACCGATGATTTCCGACAAACCGTAAATGTCGTAGGCCTTGATGCCGCTGTCCGCCTCAATGCGGCGGCGCATGGATTCCGTCCACGGTTCGGCGCCAAAGATGCCGGCACGCAATTGCAGTTCCTTGAAGTTCACCCCCAGTTCAGGCGCCTGTTCGATGATGTGCAGGAAATAACTCGGCGTGCAGCAGATCGCCGTCGCCCCGAAATCCTTCATCACCATCAACTGCCGCTGGGTGTTGCCGCCGGAAATGGGGATGACGGTCGCCCCCAGCGCTTCCCCGCCGTAATGCGCGCCCAATCCGCCGGTGAACAAACCGTAACCGTAGGCGTTCTGGATGACGTCGCCCGCGTGCAATCCGCACGCCGCGAAGCTGCGCATCATGACGTTCGACCAGACATTGATGTCCTCCTGGGTGTAGGCGACGACAATGGGTTTGCCCGTGGTGCCGGTGGAGGCGTGCAGGCGCACGATGTCCTTCATCGGGCTGGCAAACAAGCCGAACGGATAAGTGTCGCGCAGATCGGTTTTCACCGTGAACGGCAGTTGGGTCACATCCTCCAGCGTCCGTACATCCGACGGCGTCAGGTGTCGTTCCTCCATGCGCTGGCGGAAAAGCGGGACGCGATCGTAGGCGCGTTGCACGATGGTTTTGAGCCGCTGCAATTGCAGGCTGTGCAACTGGTCGGGCGGAAGAAAATCCGGCGCGCTCACGGGATGCAGGAGAGGAATTTCACCATTTGCATTCATAGGCGTTCAACCTTTAGCTCGGGTTCTGGCCGGCACGGCCGATGCGGAAGGCCTGCCGGTTATGCTCGAAAAAATCCGGGTGGAACGCCCCGCGCAGGGATTCCAACCATTCCATTTCCGGCAACGGCAGATGCGCGCTCAAGGCGCCCAGCAGGGCCACGTTCAGGCTTTTCCGGTTCGCCAGCGTTTTGGGATCGATGGCGTCGGGGGTGATCAACCGCCCGCCCGGTTTCAAGACATACAGATTGGGTTCCACCTGGGTCGGCTCAAGCACCAGGAGGAAATCCGCCTCGCCCGGCGACACCATCGGACTGAGCACGACCTTGCCGAACCGCACTTCGCTGCTGACCGAGCCGCCGCGCTGGCTCATGCCCTTGATTTCGCTCTTTTTGACATCGAAACCGGCGCGCACCGCCACGTCGGCCAGGATATCCGACGCCTTGAGCACGCCCTGACCGCCGATCCCAGCCACCACGACGTTGGTCAATTTGGCGGGCATGGCGACTCCTTTTCTTTCGATTCGCCCGCCTCGAAACCGCGCAGACGCTTCACAATAAGGATGCAGGGCCGGCGCGCGATGATGACGCACAATTCCCGGCTGGCGAGGCATTCATCCAGCAGGCGATCGAACTCGTCCGAACCGGCGCGGGGTTCAACCACGTGGACGCGTTTGATGCCGAGTGACCGGGCGACGTTTTCGAGCACGAGCTTGTTTGTCGGCTCATGGTCGAGCTTGCGGCCGGTACCGGGATGTTCCTGGTGGCCGGTCATGGCCGTGGTCGAATTGTCCAGAATGATGAGCACGTGCCCGTCCGGCGGCGGGTTATAGACCATCTCCACCAGGCCGCTGATGCCGCTGTGCACGAACGTGCTGTCACCGATGACGCTGACAACCCGGCGCGCCTGCTCCGGGGGCAAAACATGTCGCAGTCCCAATCCCACCCCCAGGCTGGCTCCCATGCAAACGCACGAGTCGATGGCTTCAAATGGTGGCAGGACACCCAGCGTGTAACAGCCGATGTCGCCCGCCACAATGCAATCGCGCTGGCGCAACGCCGAAAAAACCAGGCGATACTGGCAGCCGTCGCACAATTGCGGCGGTTTGCCCGGCGGCTTCAACGCCTCGGGGGAAATGTTGTGATCAAGGATGCGCCGGACGCGCGGCACATCCAGTTCGCCGAACCGGTACATCATCGGCTTGCCTTCCACCGTAATACCCGCGGCGCGGATCGCGTCCACGAGATACGGATCGCCTTCCTCGATGACCACACAACGTTCGATACTTTTGACAAATTCAGCGATCTGTTTCAAAGGCAGCGGATGGGTAAAACCCAATTTGAGCACGCTGGCGTCGGGTGCCGCCTCACGCGCATGCATGAAGGAAATGCCGGACGTGATGATCCCCAGTTCTTTGCTGCCGGTCACGATCCTGTTGAATTTCGAGGTGTCGTCACCGTCCTGGATGTCGGTCAGCTTCTGTCGGAGCCGTTTGTGTGCAGGTCGGGCATTGGCCGGGATCATGACGCGTCCGCGAACGTCGCGTTCGAAATTCGGCGCTTTGGCCTCGCCGTTGAGTCCGCGCGCGGAAACCACCGTATAACTGTGGCAGACGCGCGTGGTGACACGGAGGATCACCGGTATTTTCCAGTGTTCGGAAAATTCAAAGGCCGCCATGGTGAAGTCGTAGGCCTCCTGCGAATCGGAGGGTTCCAGCATCGGCAGCCCTGCGGCCACGGCGTAATGGCGGTTGTCCTGCTCGTTCTGGCTCGATGCCATGCCCGGGTCGTCGGCAGATACAATCACCAGTCCCCCGGTCACGCCGGTATAGGCGGCGGTGAACAAAGGATCGGCGGCGACATTGAGACCCACGTGTTTCATCGTGACGAGCGACCGCGCACCGCCAAACGCCACCCCAATGCCCACTTCGAGCGCGACTTTTTCGTTGGGCGACCACTGGGCCTTGCCGCCGATTTGCGAGAAGGATTCGAGGATTTCCGTGGAAGGCGTGCCGGGATAGCCCGTGCCCAGCGCCACGCCGCCGTGCAACGCGGCCAGGGCGATGGCGCCGTCGCCACTCAGTAGTTGTCGGTCGGTCGGTTTCATTTTGCGGTGTGGACGGATTTGCCGGCCGCTTGATGCATCACTTCAACAAACCAGAACGGCGGCCGGATCGGTTTGCCATCCGCGTCGGCAAAAGCATGGACGGTGTAACCCCGCACGACCGGTTTGCCAGTCGCGTTTTGAGTGATTTGGACTTCAAATCGCAATCGTGCGCGTCCGGCCAGCTCGACGCTGCTCGCGAGATCCAGCAGGTCGTCGTATTGGGCGCCGCCCTCAAATTCCAGGTGCGCCTCCACGAGCGGCAAAAACACACCCTTTTTCTCCATCGCCGCATAGGGCATCCCCAGTTGCCGACGCATGAGTTCCGTCCGGCCGCACTCGAACCACTCCAGCGCGCGGGAATTGTAGAATGTCCCCATCTGGTCCGTCTCGCTGTAGCGGACACGCAACTGAAGGACATCGTGCAGTTTGCTCATCGTAAAAACACCACCAAAGGGTCCGGAACATCTCCATCGATGGCTTTGATAGCAGTTTAGGTTGCGGAAGAATTTCTGACCTGCCGGATTTTGCCGATACCCGCTCCTTTTTTGTTACGGCTCTTGCTTCAATCATAAATGCTTAAAATAACAAAAAATGTCCAGTTTTTATCTTATTTCGCTTAGACTAAAATTGCTGCGGATTTAGGATTTCACTGAAGCATAAAACCACCCGAAAACCGCCCATGTCCACCTTACTTAAAGCCATCGGCATATCCACCACGGCAGTGATCGCCCTGACCGCTGCCGCCCAGACCAATCTTCCGCCCACGGCGCCAACCGCTGCCGCCACCGCCCCGCCCGCAGCCAGCCGCGCGGAAAAAATGATCAAGGGAATCAAGAATCCGGCCCCGTGGTTCAGTTGGGGCGCCGATCTGCGGTTTCGCAACGAGTCCATGAACAACAACATCACACTGATGGATTCCCAGGCAGCCGGTGCTCCGCCGCATGACCAGGATTACTTCCGGTTCCGCGAGCGGATCTGGTTTTCGGTTTTGCCCGCGACCAACGTCAGTGTGAATACCCGTTTCTCGGGGGAACAACGCGAGTGGATGCAACCCTCCGTTTCCTCCCAGTATGGATCCCGCTCGGGTCTGGAAGAACGTTATGGCATCCTGGACAACGCCTACGCCAAATGGAGCAACATCGGCGACGTGCCGCTGACGCTCTCCGTTGGCCGCCAGGACGTGCAGTTCGGCGAACCGATGAACTGGTGGCTGGTGGGCGACGGAACGCCCAATGACGGGTCCTGGACTTTTTTTCTGGACAGTGCCCGCATCGGTTATGACGCGAAAGAACTCAAGACGAAACTCGACGTGGTTTACATCTACCAGAGTGCCCGGCCGGATGCGTGGATGCCCACCCTCGGCGAGTCCGGCGACAACATGCCCAAACCCTACAATCTTGCCGAACAAAACGAGGAAGGCCTCATTGTGTATCTCTCGAACAAATCAGTGAAGAACCTGCAACTCGACGGCTACTTCATTTACAAGCACGACAGCAAGGAATTTTCCAACGGCGACAATGCCGACATCTACACCATCGGCAGCAAGATTTCCGGCACACCCACACCGAACTGGGCCTGGTCGGTCGAAGGCGCCTATCAATTCGGCAGCAAGCAAGACGCCATGGTCAGGATTCCCTATGTCAGTTCCACGACCGATTGGCGCGAGATTGCAGCCTACGGTGCCAACGGTAAACTGACCTGGCTGTTCAAGGACAAATTCGACAACCAGATCAGCCTCGGCGGCGAATTCCTGTCCGGTGATGACCCGAATTCCAAGGGCAAGGACGAGATGTTTGACATCTTGTGGGGTCGTTATCCGCGCTGGAGCGAGCTTTACGTTTATTCCTACATCAACGAGACCGCCAAAAGATGCGGCCAGATGAACAACATCATCCGCTTTGGGCCAAATTGGACTGTTACGCCCATTAAAAACACCACCTTCAGCGCCACCTACAACGCCCTGTTCGCTCCGGTAAACACCCCGACCCGCGCGACGGACACCACGCTGTTCACCGGCACGGCGGTAACCGGGAACAGCGGCAACTTCCGCGGCCACTACCTCCAGACCGTGCTGAAACACAAATTCAACGACCACGTCAGCGCCCATCTCTGGGCCGAATGCGTTTGGATGGGTGATTACTATCAACATCGGGATCTGATGACGTTTCTGCGCGGGGAAGTCCTGTTCACGTTCTAACCCGGCTGGCTGCCATGTTCTGGGACCAACAATGCGAAACGCTCGGTCGCGATACATTGGAACAGCTGCAACTTCATCGTTTGCAGGCGACCGTCCACCGCGTTGCCGGCCACGTTCCGTTCTACCGGCAGAAATTCATCGAACTGGGGATCCAACCCGATGACATCCGGTCGCTGGCGGATTTGCGCCGGCTGCCCTTCACCACCAGCGCCGACCTGCGCCAAAATTATCCTACCGGGTTGCTGGCCGTGCCGTACGATGCCACCCTGCGGCTGCACACCTCCAGCGGTACCACCGGCAAACCCAAGGCGCTTTTTTTCTCGCGCCGGGACGTGGACAACGCCGCCGAATTGTGCGCGCGGTCGTTCGTCATGACCGGCATCACGCCCAAGGACGTGTTTCAGAACATGATGACCTACGGCATGTTCACCGGCGCGCTCGTCACGCACTACGGCGCGGAAAAAATCGGCTGCCTGGTCATCCCCGCCGGGCCCGGCAATTCCGAACGGCAGTTGATGTTGATGCAGGATTTTGGGACCACCTTCATCCACCTCACGCCCAGTTACGGGCTTTATCTCTCAAACTTCCTGGAACAACACGGCATTGTCCCCTGCCGCGATCTCGCCCTGCGGAAAGCATTCGTGGGCGCTGAACCTTACTCCGAGGAAACCCGCCGGAAGATCGAGGAGGGCCTGGGCGTGGACGTTTATAATTCCTACGGGCTCTCGGAAATGAACGGTCCGGGCGTGGCGTTCGAGTGCGTGCACAAGCAGGGCATGCATCTCTGGGAAGATCATTTCCTCATCGAACTCATCCATCCGCTGACCGGCGAACCCGTGGCCGACGGCGAATCCGGCGAACTGGTGCTCACCTCGCTTTGTCGCGAGGCCATGCCCCTGCTCCGCTACCGCACCCGCGACATCACCTCCCTCGTCCCGGGCCCCTGCCCCTGCGGCCGCACGCACCGCCGGCTCAACCGCATCACCGGCCGTTCCGACGACATGCTCATCGTGCGCGGCGTGAACATTTATCCGCAACAAATCGAGCGCGTGCTGATGGCGCAAAAAGGTGTCGGCCGGAATTACGTCATCCTGTTGACGGGCTGCGACGAGATGACGGTGAAGGTGGAACTGGCCGAGGCCGGGTTCGACGGCCAGGTGGATCATCTCGTGAAATTCCAGGGCCAGCTCGCCGAGAAATTGCGCGCCGAAATCCTCATCAAACCGGTCGTCCAATTCCTGCCACCCGGCTCGCTGCCAGTGAGCGAAGGCAAGGCCCGGCGCGTCATTGATGATCGGAAAATGTGATGAAAAATCTCCGCGATCCCAAAATATACCTCGGATTACGCTATGCGACGAATCGCGCGATAGCGTCCTGGAGTGCGGTGGCCCTTCACCGCTTTGGGAATAATCGTATGCCATATAAGAGCGCCAAGGGGCTGGCGCACTCCAAGACCTGGCGGCTCTTTTTGTGATTTACAGAAACGACCAAGGCGAACTTTCGAGCTTAAATCAAAAAGGAAAACCATAAATGAGCGACGTAAAATTAGTGGCGGTTTTTGCGGAGAACAAACCGGGCCAGGTCGCCCACTTCACCCGGATTCTCGCCCACGCCAACATCAACAT
>CAZKTW010000180.1:0-7974 GCA_964555775.1 uncultured Bifidobacteriaceae bacterium
TTCCGAGCTTTCGGGTTTTGAACATCCCGAATACATGAGTGTGGTTTTCAAACGATTGGCAGGCCAAACGCCTGGGCAATATCGAAAGCAAATGCAACCCAGCTTCCCAAATTTCCTTATTCCAAGATCTCTGCAACTTCCGCGAATAAGTCCCGAGCCCCGGCGCCAAAGAAGAAAGCGTTAATCCCAGCGACAACAACGCACGACATGGTTAAGCGAGCAAACCTAAACTCCAGCTCGACCGTTTGCTGATTCCAGGAACTGATAACCCGTTAAAGGCGTCCTAAAAATGGGCCTGGCAACGTTTTTTGACCTGGCCGGTCATTCACTGTTCCTTATCGATTTTCTTCGCGATATTCGCCGTCGGCTGCGGTGAGCCCAGGCCTGCTCTCCTCGCCCCCCGGCTGAATGACTATGGAACACATACCAGGCACGCGGGACCAAATGACATGAACCGCGAAGCGGAACTGGATCACCATGCTGCCGCAGTCCCTCAAGGAGCCCCTGCAGCTTCAACTCCAGCGCACCAAGTTCACGCATGAGCGGGATTTGAGTCTGGCTTTGGGCGCTGCTTACCTCCTCTATGCCCTGTCCCGCAAAGACCCCAACGCCAACCGCCACTGGATTTGGCAATACGTGTTCCCTGCCGATAAACTCTGTCGGGATCCAAGAGACGGTATGATCCGCCGCCATCGCGTTCATGAAGCCACCTTGCAACGGGTCATGCAGGAGGCCGCCCCCGTAATAGTTATACCGCGACGCGTCTGTCTTCACTCCCTGAATTTGTGCCGCCAACATTCGGAAGTATTGGGCATAACGGCGGAATGTCTTCGTCTTGAGATTCGACGTTCTCTCGACTTCTGAAATGAATTCTCCAACCGTCGAACCGAATTCGCTTCGCATAGCTTCGTCAGAGGGCTTTGAAACAAGTTCCGCCAGAGTGGCCGACCAGCCTTTGGCGACGAGTGATAGGTAAATATCACGAGCCTTCAACGCGGCTTCTTCCTTCAGCGCTGTGCCAAGGACCAGTCGCCTCCTGATTCCCCCGTACTCCATCCGCACGGAATACTCGGGCACTTCGAAGGTCTTGCCCTCGTATTCTTAAGTTCTCCGCTCGACACGCGCACGCCAGAAGGCGACGTGAGTCTTGGGCAGGAAACGCACAGCTGCGCGTTCACGATCTTGTTCATGACCGTCTCCAGTTTTCTGGGGCGTTTCTGGGTCGTTTTTTCGGTCCTGGGCAGTTGTGCTGAGTTGCATCCCATAGACACGATAACTTCAAAACCCACTGATATCATTGGTGTTATTGCGACTTTTCACAACTGACGGCTACTGCTCACTACCCTCACTTTTCCAACTCATAATCGCTTGGTACTCGGTTCAAATCCGAGCGGGCCCACCAGCCTCCGCATTGAGCTTTGTGAAGCGCAAGGTCGCCGCGCTGAAGTTGAAGGCGCCGCCGGCAAGCCGGCCCGACTCACGGTTTCTTCTCTGTTCCCGCGGGTGCCGCGCTGCGCCCCTGCAATTGCTTTTGGAGATATTGGTCCTCCGGGGCTTCAAGCCAGGCGGTGTACCAAATATCGCCCAGCATCTGGCCACCCCGGACGAGCTGGCCTTCGAGCAATGTGCGTCCCTCCAGGCCCTTGTCCCCTTCGCCGGTCAGTTTGCCTTCCTTGTCCAGTTCATAAAGCGGCCCGACCAGTTTGTTTTGCTCGACGAGATAGGCCACCGCATCGCGGAACATTCCATCCGGCTGGCCCGCATTCTTGATGTGCTCGGCGGGATGAATCTTTCCCACCAGCTTCCCGACGTCGATTCCACCGGTCTGGCGGAAGTAACCGCCGTCAATCCAAGCGTGAAATTTCAGGCTGGTCGTATAACCATGCGGATTGTCACCGACCCAGCCGTTAAAATGCATCGTCGTATGCAAGGGCTGCGAACCATCGCCCACAAAATGTCCCATGACGCCCATGATATAAACGACGTTGGCCTCCGCATTGGCGATTTCCTCCGGGGTGCCGTATTTCTGGAAAGCTTTCAAGTAGCCGAAACAGGCCTTCAGTTTTTCGTAGTATTCCGTGATGGTCCACGGGAGAAACCCGCTCAATTCGCGCGTGTGGTCGGTGTCCCGGGCTGGATCAATCTGCGGGAATTTGCCCGGACGCGCTGTCCGCTCCCGGGCGATGTCCGCGACGAAATCGTAACGCATCAACGGCAGCGTCTCCGGGGTCAACCCGTAAAGTTTCAAATCCTCCAGATCGATGTAATGATCCGGCCCATTGGCATGTTTCAATGGCAAATCACCCACGTTCCGCCAGCGGTCGGCTTCGCCCGCCAGAAACTCGATGCGGGTTTTCAACGCGGGCGTCAGGGTGAACCCGCCAAAATCCGCCGGCAACGACGCCAGCGCCAGTTCATTGATGGCGTGATGCCCTTCGTAGTCCCAGGCGCCGGCAGGGAAGGCGCAGGCGCCGAGTACGGTGGCAATCGTGAGCAGTTGCTTATACATAATTAAATCCTTAATCGTTTGAGGCTAACAAAGCACGCTGCGTTTGCAAAAAAATTCTGCTCCCCTGCCGGCGGCTTTTTTGTTAAGCCTGATTGCGCCGAATGATAATCATCACCGATGAACGCTGCGCCGGCTATGCCAGTCCCGGTCATCCTGAACGGCCCGAGCGTATCACCCGGACCCAGGCGCGTCTGCGGGATCAGAGTGAGTTGCCGATTGAATGGGTGAAACCAGGTGTGGCCAATGATGTCCAAATCCTGCGCGCCCACGCACCTGAACTCCTCGCCCGCCTGCAGATACCGAGGGATTTCGATGCCGACACGCCGTTTTACGACAATATCGCGCAATTCGCCCGGGCATCTGCCGGTGCCGCACTGGACGCGCTGAAGGTGGCACGCCAAGGCGAAAATGTTTTCAGTTTGATGCGGCCGCCCGGCCATCACGCGACCCGCGACCGGTCGATGGGCTTTTGTTATTTTAACAACGTCGCGATTGCCGTGCTCGAAGCGGCAGCGAACGGCACGAAGCGTGTTGCGGTTTTTGATTTTGATGTTCATCACGGCAACGGCACGGAGGACATCTTGCTCAACCGGCCTGGGGTCGCGTTGTTTTCCATTCACCAGCATCCGTGCTATCCCGACACAGGTGCGGCCGATGCCGGCGACAACTGCTTCAACTATCCGGTTGAGCCTGGAACGCCGCGCGAAACCTATCGTGCCGCGCTTGCCCGCGCGATTGATGATTTGAAAAATTTCCGGCCCGAACTGATTGCCGTGTCCGCAGGGTTCGACGCCCACCTGCGCGACCCGCTGGTTGATGGCGTACTGGAAGCGGAGGATTATCGCTGGCTCGGCCGGTCGCTGCGCGCGTCCGGCGTGCCGCTGTTCAGCCTGCTGGAAGGCGGTTACAGCAACGACCTCCCTGAACTCATCCTCGCCTATCTCAAGGGTCTGGAGGATTTGCCGCGCTGAAAACGAAATCACGGAGGGCCGGGAAAATGCAAAGCAATTCATCTGGACAAGTGAAGATGAAAACTTAGTCTCCGCCCATGTCGTCCGCGCATTTCGTTCCCATTTTGCTGGTCGGTCTTTTTGTCTGGAGCATCTATCGTCGCGTGCGGCGCAACATTGGCCGGCAGAAACTGCATCCGCGCCGCGCCGTCACTTCCATCGCCATTCTTTCGCTCGTCAGCGTTCTGATAGTTGGCACATCGCTGCAAAACACCCATTTGTTGCTTGGCTTCGGCGGTGGCCTGTTGCTGGGTGCGTTGCTGGGATTTGTGGGATTACGCCTCACGCGATTTGAAACCACCGAAGCCGGCCGTTTTTACACGCCCAACACGCCCGTTGGCGTCGTGCTTTCGTTGGTGCTGGTCGGACGCATGGCTTATCGCTACATGGTTTTGCGCAACGTTTCAACCGCGACCAACCATCCGCCGCCGATGCAAAGCCCGTTGACTTTTTTCATCATCGGGCTGACCGCGGGCTATTACTTCGTTTATCAGGCCGGTTTGTTCATCCATAGCCGTGGCCATGGCGTTTCCGGCCAAACGAGTCTTGGATTGGCCGGTTCCAATTTGGATTCTCCGCGTGACCGTTCTTGAAGCGATTCAGAAGAGCACGGAATTCCTCGCCAAAAAGGGCGTCGAATCGCCGCGCCTGCAAATTGAACTTCTGCTGGCGCATCTGCTCAAGCTGCCCCGCATGAAGTTGTATCTGAATTTCGAGCGAACCCTGACCCCGTCGGAAACGGACGGCCTGCGCGAGTTGGTGAAACGCCGCGGTCAGCGCGAACCGCTCCAACACATCACCGGCTCGACCTCGTTCTGCGGTTTTGAAATCAACGTGAACCGCCACGTTCTGATCCCGCGCCCCGAGACCGAAATGCTGGCCGAACTCGGCTGGAACTTTCTCTCAACCCTCCACCCTCAACCCTCAACCGCTTTGGATTTCGGCACCGGGAGCGGCTGCATCGCCATTGCGCTGGCGGCCAAAAGTCTCTCCGCAAAAATTGTGGCGACGGATATTTCGCCGGAGGCCCTGGCGCTGGCGAAGGACAACGCCGTCCGGAACAGCGTTGTCGAACGGATCGAATTTGTGCGAAGCGATGGGTTTTCGGCCCTGACAAACAGGTGGGGCGAACGTCCTCGCGAGCCGGAAGCAATGGCCAATGACGGCTCGCCAGAAGTCTCGCCCCACCAATTTGATCTTGTTATTAGCAATCCACCGTATATTCCTTCCGCCGAAATCGCCACGCTGCAGCCGGAAGTGCGCGATTTCGACCCCCGCGAGGCATTGGATGGCGGGGCCGATGGGCTGGATTTTTACCGGAGGCTGGCGGCGGAAACGAAACCGTTCCTGAAACCCGGCGGAAAAATCATGCTGGAATTCGGCGACGGTCAGGCCGGCGACATCCGGAACATTTTTGAAACCGAAAAGTGGATTGTGGAGGCGGTGCAGGAGGAATACAGTCACCGCGAAAGATATTTAACCGCCAAATCGCCCCCGTCGTTGTCCTCGTAATCGAAAAAACGAGGACGAGGACGAGAACGAGGAGGAAGAACCCGTTTCACATGGAAAGTTTTTTGATCAAAGGCGGCGTGCCCCTACACGGCGAGGTAACCATCAGCGGCAGCAAGAACGCCGCGCTGCCCATCATGGCGGCGACGCTGTTGACCGGCGAACCGTGTGTCATCCGGCATGTGCCCGATCTCAGCGACACGCGTTTCATGGTGCAAATCCTCAAGTCGCTCGGGGCGACAGTGAAATTCGAGCGTGGCACGCTGACCGTCCGCGCGCAAAAAATCCACGGTTATGCCGATTACGAACTTGTCCGCAAAATGCGAGGTTCGATTTGCATCATGGGACCCCTATTGGCGAGGTTGCGCCAGGCGCGCGTGTCGCTGCCCGGCGGCTGCATCATCGGCGCCCGTCCGATCAACCTGCATTTGAAAGGTTTTGAATCCCTCGGCGCAAAAATCAAGATTGAAGGTGGTTATGTCAGCGCCGCGGCGAAACATCTCGCCGGCACCGCATTGTTCCTGGGCGGCCGCGCCGGGTCCACCGTGCTCGGCACCGCGAATGTGATGATGGCCGCGGCGCTGGCGGAAGGCGTGACGGTCATCGAAAGCGCGGCCTGTGAACCGGAAGTGGTGGACCTGGCCGGCTTTCTGAACGCCATGGGCGCGAAAATATCCGGCACGGGCAGCCCGACCCTTACGATTACCGGCGTCAAAAAGTTGCACGGCGCAAAACACGAGGTCATTCCCGACCGGATCGAAGCCGCGACTTACGCGATTGCCGCCGCCGCAACGAAAGGCGAAATCATACTCAAGGGAGCCCGGGCCGATCATCTGCGCGCGGTGATCGACAAACTGAACGAAGCCGGCGTGACCGTTGCCCGGCGGGGCGCCAATCTGCTCGCCCGGCGGGGCGGCCGGCTCAAATCAGTGGATGTCACGACGCTGCCTTATTCCGGTTTTCCCACCGATGTGCAGGCGCAGATGATGTCGCTGCTCGCGCTGGCCCCGGGCATCAGCATCATCACGGAACGGATTTTTGAGTCACGGTTCATGCACGTGAGCGAGTTGGCGCGGCTCGGCGCGGACATCGAGATCGAGGGGCCTAGCGCCATTGTCAAAGGCGGCCGGCCCCTGAGCGGTGCGCCGGTGATGGCGAGCGATTTGCGCGCCTCGGCCGCGTTGGTGATCGCCGGCCTAGCCGCCAAAGGCAAGACCCAGGTCAATCGCATCTATCATCTGGACCGCGGCTACGAAAACATGGATGTGAAACTGCGAAAGCTCGGTGCGCGGATTGAACGCATTGAGGAAAAATGAAATTGGACAACTCCTTTACACAGTTGAAGTTCCCCCGAAAGGGCGGACAGTATCGCATCAAGCTGAAGCTTGAACTCCAACCTGCAGAAAAGCTGTCCGCGCTCCGATCATTTCCCCACAAGTCCTTGGCGCGGCGAGAAGCCGTTGGCACGGCCCCGACAGGAGTCGGGCCGTATCAACGGCTCCCCGCACACGCCAGTCTGGTTTGGACGTGGCAGGTCCGTGTCCCCGCTTCAATCTGGCAGCGTTTCATACGGCCAGCAGTTCACGGCTGCTTTCCAGGATGCGCGCCTGGCGCTCCGCCTGGCGGAGGGCAGCCTCGAGCTTTTCCTCGAACAACACCGGGAACACCAGCAAGGGGAAGAGGGTGGCCCAGGCCAGTGCCGCCGCCTCATTGGCCGCGCGCCGCAATGGAGGGTTCAACTCCGGCGTGGGCGCCCCGGCCAGTTGCCGGGCGAGCAATCGGCCCTTGAGCCGCTCGAATTCGGTTTCCTGCAGGGCACGAAACGGCGCTGGTGGCGCCGGTCGCACTTCAAACCGTGTTTCGGGGCCGAACCTGGCCGGCACCCGGGTTTCATTTCTGTTCATGTTATTTCCTTTCTTTGGTTGGGGTTTATAAGCGAAAAACCCGCGATTGGCTGGCAATCGCGGGTTTTTCAAAAATCCTTGTCGTTGAATCAGAACTTCATTCCCACGATGCCAAAAAGACGGGAGCAGCGCCGCCAAACTCCGATAATCATATCGAAGTTGACCGGCACGTGCTTCAGACTTTGAGTCAGCGTGGTCTTCATATTCAACCGCGGAGAAGAAACACCATTGAGACGGGTTTGTCAAAGGTTTTTTGGATTTTGAAGAATGCATTTTCCTGGCTTGTCGGATGGCTGGGCGGTGGTAAATTGCTCCAAGAACATGAGCGAACAACTGCGAATGGTGACATGCGGTTGGTGTGAGACGAAGGTCTTCATCCCCGGCGACCTGCCGCCGTTGGGCACCGTGCCGTGCAGCAAATGCGGGCATCCCATCATGATGCCCATGATGATCCGGCAGTTCGAGCTGCGGAGCGTCGTCGGGTCAGGCGGCATGGGCACGGTTTATCGGGCCTGGGATACGACCTTGGAACGGATGGTGGCGGTGAAGTTGATGCGGAAGGAGTTGCTTGACGATCAGAAGGCGCTGGAAAGTTTTTATCGCGAAGCCCGTGCCTGCGCCCGGCTCAACCATACGAACATCGTCCATATCTACGCGTTCGACGACTGGGAAGGCGTGTCATATCTCGTGATGGAACTGGCCGATCATGGCAGCCTGGATGCGCGCATTGAGAAACTGCGTCTGTTGCCGGAACTGGACATGCTCGACATCGGCATCAAAATCGGCGATGCGCTCAACATGGCCCTCAAGCACGATTTGCTCCATCGCGACATCAAGCCGGGGAACATTCTCTTCAACGCCGACCACGAACCGAAGCTGATTGACTTCGGCCTGGCCCGCAAAGCGGAAGTGGAACACGAGGTGGAAGATGTGACCTGGGGCACGCCGTATTATGTCGCGCCGGAAAAAATCAAACGCGAGCCGGAAACCTTTCTTTCGGACATGTACAGCCTCGGGGCCACGCTGTATCACGCAATGACCG
>CAZKTW010000181.1:0-7965 GCA_964555775.1 uncultured Bifidobacteriaceae bacterium
TGATTGCCAGCGCCATGGGATCGTATCTCTTCTACGCCCAGCACAATTTCCCCGGTGTCCTGTTCAACGACAAGGCCGGGTGGACCTATGAAAAAGCGGCCATGGAATCCTCGAGTTTCATGAAGACCAACCCCATCATGGCCTGGTTCACGGCGAACATCGGCTATCATCACATTCATCATCTGAACTCGCGCATTCCATTCTACCGCCTGCCCGAGGCCCTGCGCGGGATGCCGGAACTACAGGCCGTGAAAACAACCTCGCTCCACCCCGTGGAAATATTCCGCTGCCTGCGATTGAAGGTCTGGGACGTGGACGCGCAACGCATGATCAGCCTTCGCCATCTGTTCCGGGCCAGCACGACGTTGGCTCGCGTATCGGAACCGCGGTTGACGCCATAACCCTGAAACGAACATAAACTGATGTCCTTTACAGCTTCTCAAATCGCCGAGCGGGTCCAGGGCGAAGTCGTGGGCGACGGATCCACCCCGTTGACGGGATTTTCATCGGCCGACCACGCCCGGGCCGGTGATCTCACCTTTGCCGACAAGGCGGAATATTTCGTTGCGGCCGAACAAAGCGCCGCGGCGGCGATTCTGGTCTCGGGCGATTTCAGTTCCACGAAGAAGGTCGTGATTCGCGTGCCCAGCGCGCGGGTGGCGGTGGCGAGATTGTTGCCCATTTTTTTTCCGCCGGACCAGATTCCGCCCGGCATTCATCCCAGCGCAAGCATCGACCCCTCGGCGCGCGTGGATGCCACGGCGCATATCGGGCCCAACTGCGTGGTTGGTGCCCGCGTGCAGATTGGCGCGCGCTCGGTGTTGATGGGCGGCAATCATGTCGGGCGCGATTCCAGCCTGGGCGAGGATGTCTGTTTGTTTCCCAACGTGGTCATTTACCCCCGGACGGTCATCGGTCATCGCGTGATGATTCACGCCGGGACGGTGATCGGTTCCGACGGCTACGGTTATGTTTTCGACGAGGGCCGGCATCGCAAAGTGCTGCAGGTCGGCAACGTCATCATTCACGACGATGTCGAGATTGGCGCCAATTCAGCGATTGACCGCGCCGCCCTGGGCTCCACCGTGATTGGCGCCGGGACGAAGATCGACAACCTCGTGCACGTGGCGCACAACGTGGTGATGGGCCGCCATTGTCTGGTCATGGGCCAGGTTGGGTTTGCCGGCAGCACGCAGCTCGGGGATTATGTGATCGTCGCGTCGCAATCCGGGATTGCGGGGCATTTGAAACTCGGCCATCAGGCCATGGTGGGCGCAAAATCCGGGGTGATGCGCGACATTCCAGCCGGCGGAAAAGTCCTGGGTATTCCGGCGGCGCCCGACAAACAGGCGAAACGTCAAATGATCGCGGTGCAGCAATTGCCGGAAATGGTTCATCGCCTGCGCGAACTGGAAAAACAGGTTGGGGAACTTGCGGCAAAGCTGGTTGATCAGCCGCAGGCAAGTGACGGGTGACCGGTCTTCGCTTCCATCCTTCACCTGGCTTCGGAGGAAAAGCAGAAGCTTCGACCCGGCAGGCAAGTGACAAGTGACGGGTGACAAGAAGGGAGAAGAAATGAAAGATATCGAACGTCGGTGGAACTCCGCCCTTCGGGGCTTCTCTTTGTGATCTCTGCGTTCCTTGCGGTTTAATCCGTATCTGGCGTCTTCGATTTCAGGTTTGGGTGACGCGCCCAGTGACGCGCCCTACCTTTCGTGTTAATTCGAGTGGATTCGTGGTTGAAAATTGTTTCTGGTTGAAGTTTGGGCGTCACGGAGATCCACCCTCCGGGGTTTTAAACAGAATTCAACGAAGGGAACGAAGAAGCATGTCAGACGGTGCCAGGCTCCGCTACCGCCATGCGCAGGTCGCCATCGAAACCCGCGGGTTCAAGGGCCGCTGCGCGCACGAAAATACCTCGCCGGGTTAGATCCATGTGGCGCGCTGACCAATAACCGGGCGCCCGGAGCTTGCGTCGGTAAGGTTGTCCCTACGGACGAGGCACACTGTTGATTTTCCCCTGAAGGGTTGGATCGCCTGGAAATTTGGCCAGACCAAGCCGCCAGGTTTGCAGTGCATAGTCGGGTTTGCCGATCTTTTGGTATTCGTTGCCCAGGATGACATACGTTTGGGCGAACTGCGGTTGCGGCGCCATCGTTTCCTGCTGGTCAATGAGGCTCGACAGGCGCTGGACGACGTCGTTGTCACGGGCCGGGTCCGCCGGCCAGTAGGACATCGAGGTGGCCTTGACGAATTGCGCCTCCCAGTTGGAGGGATCGATTTTCAAAGCCGCGTTGAAGCTTTGATCGGCCTGCATCGCCAGAATGCCGATATCATTGGGATCACCGCCCGCGTCACGGATCGCGCGCAGCTTGTTTAGTTGCGCCTCGCCTAGGGTGGTGGGCAGTCTTGGATTGTTGGGATCGTCCGCCGTTCGCTGCTTCAACTCGGCAATCGCTTCATCCAACCGGCCCGACTTCAGGAGCTGTTGAAACAACGCGTGTTTTTGCTCGCCGGTTTTCGCGGAGAGCAGGCCGTCAACCAATTGATGGATTGCGTTGGTGGAGCCCTCGGGTTTCGTTTCATTCGCCGTCATGGCCGGAATGGAAGCCGGTGCGGGCCTGTCCGGATTGGCTGGCGTCGTTTCCGGCACTTCCGGTTTCGGTCCCGCGTTGCTTTCCGGCGGCATTTGGCTCGGCGACGATTGGGCCACCTGCGCGGGGGCCGGCGGCGTCTTCTGGCGGTTCAAATAAATGAGGGTTCCGGCAGCGACGGTGACAGAAACAACGACCAGAGTGACGATGAATGGTTTCATATTTTTCTTTCGAGAAGTTGAAGGTTAAGAATTTCCCTGTTCCCGCCGGCGGCGGGCCCGCGCCACAATCCACGCCTGCAAAGTCACGGGAACCACCCAAACCAGGTTCAGCCAGACGGTGAAACGGGCAATGATCTGCGAGCAATGGAAGAACAGGTTGGGCCCGATAAACTGCCGGGCGATGCCATTGTTGGCCTGGGCGGCGTGCGCAATGCCACCCAGCGCAAAATCGTGCGCGAGCGAAATGCCGCCGACCGCCGCGTTCCAGGCAATGGCGCAACAGCCAGACGCCTGCCAGCCGATGGCCAGGACGCCAAACGTCCACGCGCCCAACGCGAAACCGCCGAACACGAACAGGCCCAGCGCAATGGCGCCAAAAGGCAGTACCCCCACCGCACAAAGGCCCACGCTGAACGGCGCGACAGCAATTCCGCCAAACGCGAACAGACCGCCCACGGCAAAATTGCCCACGGCAATCCAGGCCGTCACCGGTTTCTTCAAAACATCAAACCGGTCGCCAATGCAAATGTGAACGAGCGGCAATCCGAACAAACTGAACCGGCTGCGGTGTTCCCAGGCCGGTTTCGGAAAACGGCCCGCATATTCTCGCGCCAGAACTTCGGAAAGATACCGGCGACGCCGGCGCAGCGCCACCAGGCCAAAAGTGAAGTGCGTGACCAGATAGATGACGACCAGTCCGTTGATCAGCAAGGTGAACAACAACGAGTGGTCCGGCTGGTTTCGGCACAGCCAAAAGGACAGTAACGCAAAGGTCAGGAAAAATCCCGCAGCACGGACGGCGGTTTTTCGGTAGAAGGATTTGACGTGTCCACGTTCTTCATCCGACTCCGCCTTGTCCAGGCCGATGCGATAACAGGCATAGTTGCCGAAAAAAACGGCCAGCATGCCCAGCATCGCGCCGAACAAACCCAGCACCCCCGCCGATTTGGCTGCCGCGCTGCCTTTGGCGGCAGCGGCGCCGAGGGTGGCGGCTTTGGCGGAGATGGTGAACGCGGGCAACGCGGCCAGGACCCCGAGCGTGAAAACTTTTCCCGGATTCGTCCGTTCCAGTGTGCCTTCCACGAAGGCGAGCACCCGTTCGTGCAACAATTTCCGCCCGCGGGACAGCCGTTGTTTCACGGCGTCCTCACTCAATTCCAGGTTTCGCGCGACGGCCTCGATGGATTGGTGTTCGCGGTAGAACAAGACGAGCGGTTCGCGGTAAATTTCCGGGATGCATTCGAGGGAACGCCACAAAATCGCCTGCTCTTCGTTGCTGATGGTTTGTTCGGCCGGCTGCGGTTCGGGCGAGCGGGTGTCGTCAACCTCATCGAGCGATTCAGCCCGGTGACTCGGTTCGCGTCCCGATTTGCGCAGCGCATCATACGTAAGGTTGCGGGAGATCTGGCACAGCCACGAACGCAATTTTTCCGGCTCACGCAAACTGGCGAGTTGTTTCCAGGCGGTGACGAATGATTCCTGGGCCAGGTCTTCGCTCTGGCTGAGGCTGCCGGTGGCGCTGTAAGCCAGCGAACAAAGGAGCGATTGATATCGGGCCACAATCCCGCCGAACGCGTCGCGGTCGCCGGCCAGACTCTGTGCCACCAACTCGGTATCGCTGGCATCTATCGTTTTCATTGCTGATATTGTCATCATGTCACCGCATAGGTCTCAAAATAGGGCAACGAGGTGACAAAGAAAAGCATCGGTGCATTCGGGCCGTCGAAGCACGAATGGCGCTTGACAACGACTTGAATGTGGCAATTATTCCGGCAAGGAGTGCGACGGTTTCCATTTATCTCAACCGGCACGAAAATCATGACGACCGAGCATTATCGAAATCTGGTGGTCGGCGGCGGCGAGGCGGGCAAATATCTCGCTTCAACATCGAACATTCAATGAAAGCCGTCGGATACACCACCACGGGTTCGGTCGATGTGCTGCAAGACATCGATTTGCCAAAGCCCACGCCCGAGTCACGCGACCTGCTCGTCGAGGTGCGGGCCATCTCGGTGAATCCGGTGGACACAAAAATCCGTGCCGGTGGTGGCCCCGGCAGTCCTGGCGGCTCGGCCAAGATTCTGGGTTGGGATGCGGCCGGGGTCATCGTGGCCGTTGGCAATGAAGTCACCCTCTTCGCTCCGGGTGACGAGGTCTATTATGCCGGCGCGCTCAATCGCAGCGGCTCCAATGCTGAATACCATCTGGTTGACGAGCGCCTCGTTGGTCGCAAGCCGGCGAGCATTGGTTTCGCCGAGGCCGCGGCCCTGCCGCTCACCACAATCACTGCCTGGGAAATGCTTTTTGACCGGTTGAAAATCCGCGTCGGCAAGCCGGCGGGTGCGGGTTCGCTCCTCATCATTGGCGGGGCCGGCGGGGTGGGCTCGATTGCCACGCAACTTGCTCGCCGACTGAGCGGCCTCACCGTCATCGCGACCGCTTCGCGACCGGAAACCCAATCGTGGTGCCGTGACATGGGCGCACACCATGTGATCGACCATCGTCAACCGATCGCTGCCCAGGTCAAGGCCATCGTTCCCAGCGGGGTCAATTACGTCCTGGCGCTGACCCGCACCGAGAGTCACTTCGATCAAATCATCGAGGCGTTTGCCCCGCAAGGCGCGCTCGCCTTGATCGAGAGTCCGGCCTCCTTGCTGGATATCAACAAGCTGAAGCCCAAGAGTCTTTCGCTGCATTGGGAATTCATGTTCACCCGCTCGCTTTACCAGACCGCCGACATGGGCGAACAGGGGCGGATACTAAATGAGGTTGCCGGACTGGTGGAGGCGGGTCTTATCCGATCCACGATGAACGTCAATCTTGGTGTGATCAACGCCGCCAACGTCAAACGCGCCCATGCCATTGCCGAGAGCGGCACGGCCATCGGCAAGGTCGTCCTCGCGGGATTTTAATTTTTCCAACCCAAACCGGCGAGGAGAGGCCAACGTTGGTGGCCGGTGACAATAAAGGCACGCGCGAGGGAAGGGGATATCAACAGAAAATGTGCGTCTTTTGCGACCAAGCATGGTTGATTCATCTGCCGAGCATTTTTGCGATGACGAAGATGACGAAGGCTCCAAAAAGGCCTCCGCCTCCGAGCAGATAAATCAAAGAGTAACCCGCGGCGGCAAACAGGGGATGTATAATCAGTGCAATCATAGGTGGTTTCGTTTGTTGGTTGTGGATCGGTTTGGGAATCAGTTGCTGCTGGTCAGGGCGAACTGCACCTCCAGCTGGTTGTCCACATTCCCGGTGTGCACAATCCGATTCGCAATTTCACCGATGAGATGTTTTTCCGTTTCGCTATTGACCGGTCCGCACAATATGACCCGGCCATCAATGGCGGTGATCTTCACGTTCTTGGCATTCGCGGACATCCCGCGATCCGCGACGATTTCTCTCCGGATCTGGGCCTCGGTTTCCACGTCGGTCTGGTGGTTGCCCTGATCCAGCGTGGTCAGGGTGCTGCCATCAGGATCACGAATACCCAGCCGGGTGTTATCAGCATCGGTCGTCGCGGCGGGGCTGAAGTAAGGCTCCACGGCATAAGCGTGATACACCCCGCCGGCATAACCGGGCTGGCTGAAATCGGGCCATTGACCGGCTTTGAAATGCAGTGAACCGGCCAGCATCTCCCGGGAGGTGTCAAGCCGGAGGGCATCGTGTTCCGCATTGAACCGGAGCGCGGCGGGCGGCACGGGGCTCAACTCATCCCCCAGCTCGAGAAATCCGCCGGTGGAAATGATGACCGCCACGATGCGGCCCGCCGATACGTCCACCATGAAATTTTCCACCTTGCCGATTTCCTGACCCTGCAGGTTCTTGACCGGCGTGCCCAGGAGTTTGCCGGCTCTTTGCACATAACCCAGGCGCACCCAGGCATTGTTGGCCCGCCGCTCATTTGAATAATATTCCCGCGTCCAGGCGCCGTCCGGGTTGAGGGTTGAAATCCAATTGTTGGTAGCTTCCAGATTGCGGGCGGTTTCCACGTTGCCGGCCCGGTCCAAGGTGCGCCCGCTGTCCGTATTGATTGATCCATCCAGACGGTGGGGCCGGGTTGAGGCGACAGTTCCATTCAGGCTGGCATTCCGGTATCCGTCGCAGTCGGCAACGAAATAAGGTTGTTCAGCATAACGACCAGGGACCTCTGTCTCCCGGTTGAACTGCGTGTCGGCATCCCACCTTGAGGCATCAAACACGGGCGCCTTCGCGATTTTCCATTTGCCGGCGTCCAGTTGAAGATCTTTGGCAACGTCATCGTAGCGCAAGGCTCCCGGCGGCAACGCAATGAGTGCATTGGTTCTGCCGAAAAATCCACCGGTGGAAAGAATCACCCGCACGATGCGTCCGGACTCCACGTCCACAACGAGGTCCTCCACCTGGCCGAGGTTCTCGTTCTGACGGTAATGGACGGTCATGCCGATGATGTCTGTGGCCCTGGCCGCGCCATTCAGCTGTTCCGAGCGTGACTGGGACATGCGTTGGTAGGTGGGGACGGTTTCATCCGCCAGCCCAGAGAATGAGAATGCCAGGAGCGACACGACGGACGCGCTGGTGAAGATTTGCAGTCTCCGTTTCATAATTTTTCAAAATGATTTTATAACCGCCTTCAAAATAGGCGGGGAACCTGACGAAGGCTATGGGGTGTTACCCTATTGAAGCGTGCGACGGAAAACATCGAACGGAGGCGGCGCGCACGGCCTGACGCGCCCCGCCTTTGGTAACTTGTTGCGGTCGAAAATATTCCCGGGAACAATTTCCCGGTCCGCTTCGCCTAATTTTCAACACGGGTTGAATCGTCCGACAAGAATTAAAAAATGTCGGAGGATGGATAATAAAAAAGTCAAAAGAGGGAAGTTATGTCCAACGAACAATTGGCGGCGCGGAGATCATGCACTTTCAGACCTGGCAGGACAAAGCCGGCAATGCTCCTGAATTGACGGACAACCATGGGAATGAAGTGTTCCCGGTACTCCCCCATGCACCGGATCCAACTCCGGATGGCATCGATCATTCCGATCCGACGGACACGAATCAAATCATGCCCGCGCCGTGCAAATTCATCAGCACACATCTGCCGCTTTGTTCGGTGATCCGCCCCGTCTCAACGGGGCAGGCTGGCGCGAGGGCGGCGGTTGCGGGTCTGACCG
>CAZKTW010000182.1:0-2340 GCA_964555775.1 uncultured Bifidobacteriaceae bacterium
AACATTTACGCTCGATCAAGCGACGGAAAACGGCAGCACCGCTTTTGATCCTACACTGTCATCCAGTTTCCAAGTTTTCACCGGTGCTGGCAATGGATTCGGATTTGATAATAATAATGTGCTGGAATTTGATAATGTTTTGATTCAAACGGTTCCCGAGCCGGCTTCATTTGCCCTGATGGGCTTGGGCTTGGGTGGTTTAGCTCTGTTCCGCCGTCGTAACGCATAAGCAAATTCCTTAATTCCCGCGCCGGTTTGGCAAAAGCCAGGCCGGCGTTTTGCTTTATTAACATGCAAAACAGATTTTGCATTTATCGTTTTGTCCGTGTTGAATGGGCAAAATGAAAACGCAAACTGGCTCCCAAAACCGCTTCGTCATCATCATGGCGGGCGGGCGCGGCGAACGCTTCTGGCCGTTGAGCCGCGAGAAAATGCCCAAGCAACTGCTCACGTTGTTCGGCAAGCGCTCGTTTTTGCAGCAGGCGGTTGACCGTGTGCTGCCGCTCGTGCCGGCCAAAAATATTTTCGTCATCACCAACGAAACTCAATTGTCGGAAGTCCGCCGGCAACTGCCCAAAATCCCCCAGGCCAATCTGGTTGCCGAGCCCGTGGGCCGCGACACCTGCGCCGCCGTCACGCTGGGGGCAGCCCTCGTCGGTGCCCGCTCAACCACCGGGGTCATGGCCGTGCTGCCGGCCGACCACGTCATTCCCGACGAGAAAGGATTTCAACAGGCGCTGAGTGATTCCTTTGACCTGGCCGGTCGGGGACAGGCGATTGTGACGATCGGCATCAAACCGACCGAGCCGGCGACCGGATACGGTTATATCCGCGTTGGCGAAGCCCTGCCGCCGCCGTCGGGCGTGAAGAAATACAAAACCACCTTTTTCCGGGCGGAACAGTTCGTGGAAAAGCCGCACTTTGACCGCGCGCTGGAATATGTCAACAGCGGCCAGTATCGCTGGAACGCCGGCATGTTCGTCTGGTCGTTCGTGACCGTCACCGAAGGGTTGCAGAAGCATCAACCGGAGATGTATGCCGCCTGCCAGCGCTGGTTCAAGGTGGCGAACCAACCCGCCAAACTGGCAAAAGTGCTGGCGAAGGAATATCCCGGCATCAAAAAAATCTCGATTGATTACGCGCTGATGGAAAAAGCGCAGAACGTCGTTGTGGCAGATGGCGTGTTCGAGTGGGATGACCTCGGTTCGTGGACGGCATTGGCGCGACATCTCAAAGCTGATCCCGAAGGCAATTGCGCGGTGGCGGATTTCATCCACGTGGATGGCGCGCGCAACATCATCTACGACGCCCGGACAAAGAACCGCACGCCCATTGCCGTGGTTGGCCTTCGCGATTCGATCCTTGTCCAGACCGACGACGCGGTGTTGCTGGCCCACAAAAGCCAGGCCCAGAAGGTGAAGGAGTTAGTGAAAAAGCTGGCCGAAAACGCAAAACTCAAAAAGTTGGTCTAGCCCAAACGAAAGCCCTCCGGCTGGGCCGGAGGGCACCGACCCCTGATTTTACATATTCAACCAGGATGGTGGCCGATTCAGGGCACCACGGCTCGATAATATCTCAGGATAAAATTCGTTGCCGCCGGATCGCGGAAGTTGAGGGTGGAATTGGTGCCCACAAAATTGGTCAGCATCGTCCAGGTAGCCAGGTTGGTCGAAGTCTGGATGTGCCCGTTCAAGCCGGGCGACAATTGCAGGCTGAAAACCAGGCCGTTCGTGGTGAGCGGGAGCGCGTTGGTAAATGCCAGTTGCAACTGGAACGTGTTGCTCGACATCACACTTACACTGCTCGTCGTGGAGAGGTTTCCGCCCCGATCCATTGCGTACGCCTTCATCGTGTTGGTCCCGGCGGCCAACGTGACGGTGGTGGTCCAGTTGGTATAGCTGTTGGTGCTGAGGGCCAGGCTCCACGTCCCGTTGGTCAGGATGCTGTTGCTCAACAGGTACCAAACTGCATTGACCTTCCAGTTGTCGCCAGCCGTGCCAACGACGGTTGCCATGGCATTTGTCATGTGCTGGCCGGCAGTTGGGACGCTGATGGTCAGCGTCGGCTTGGTTACGTCCACGAAATTGGCCTGCAACATCAAATTCGTCACCATCACAAACTGGACGGTTGGACCGTTGGTGAGCAGAGTGAGCGGCAGACTGGTCCCGCCCGTCCAGTTGGTGAAGGCGAAACCGGTTCCTGCCGTTGCCGTGATGGCATAGCCTTTGCCGATTTGGAGCAGAGCCCCGTTGTAATTCGGGTTCAAGGCGCCCAGGCCATTGGTACTCACGTTCAGGGTGGCGCTGACCACATAAATGAAATTCAGCGTGTTGGTGGTGG
>CAZKTW010000182.1:2440-7856 GCA_964555775.1 uncultured Bifidobacteriaceae bacterium
TAGAACACGTTGGCTACCGCTACGTTGTCGCCGGCAGTGCCTTTGACGGTGAAGGAGGCGTTGCTCACTCCCATTCCCGCTGTCACGTTGGTAATGCTGAGGGTCGGTTTGGTGATGTCCACGAAATTGGCCTGCAACGTCAAATTCGTAACCATCACAAACTGGATCGTTGGCCCGTTGGTGAGCAAGGTGAGCGGCAGACTGGTCCCGCCCATCCAGTTGGTAAAGGCGAAGCCGGTTCCTGCCGTTGCCGTGATGGCATAGCCCTTGCCGATTTGCAGCAAGGCGCCGTTGTAATTCGGATTCAAGGAGCCCAGGCCATTGGTGCTCACGTTCAGGGTGGCGCTGACCACATAAATGAAATTCAGCGTGTTGGTGGTGGATTTGTTGCCCGTGGCATCCATCGCATAGGCGGCAATCTTGTTTGTACCGGGCACCAGCGTCACGGCCGCGGTCCAATTGGACCAGTTGTTCGCCGTCAAGGCATTGCTCCAGCCTGCGTTATTCAACGAGTAGAACACGTTGGCTACCGCTACGTTGTCGCCGGCAGTGCCTTTGACGGTGAAGGCGGCGTTGCTCACTCCCATTCCCGCCGTTACGTTGGTAATGCTGAGTGTCGGTTTGGTCACATCGACAAAACTGGCCTGTAACATCAAGTTGGTGACCATCACAAACTGGACCGTTGGACCGTTGGTGAGGAGAGTGAGCGGCAGACTGGTCCCGCCCGTCCAGTTGGTGAAGGCGAAGCCGGTTCCCGCCGTGGCGGTGATGGCATAGCCCTTGCCGATTTGCAGCAAGGCGCCGTTGTAATTCGGATTCAAGGAGCCCAGGCCATTGGTGCTCACGTTCAGGGTGGCGCTGACCACATAAATGAAATTCAGCGTGTTGGTGGTGGATTTGTTGCCCGTGGCATCCATCGCATAGGCGGCAATCTTGTTTGTACCGGGCACCAGCGTCACGGCCGCGGTCCAATTGGACCAGTTGTTCGCCGTCAAGGCATTGCTCCAGCCTGCGTTATTCAACGAGTAGAACACGTTGGCTACCGCTACGTTGTCGCCGGCAGTGCCTTTGACGGTGAAGGAGGCGTTGCTCACTCCCATTCCCGCTGTCACGTTGGTAATGCTGAGGGTCGGTTTGGTGATGTCCACGAAATTGGCCTGCAACGTCAAATTCGTAACCATCACAAACTGGATCGTTGGCCCGTTGGTGAGCAAGGTGAGCGGCAGACTGGTCCCGCCCATCCAGTTGGTAAAGGCGAAGCCGGTTCCTGCCGTTGCCGTGATGGCATAGCCCTTGCCGATTTGCAGCAAGGCACCGTTGTAATTCGGGCTCAAAGAGCCGAGGCCGTTGGTGCTGACCGTCAGAGTGGCGCTCAGCACATCGACCAGGTTCACCGAGTTGGTGGCTGAAACATTGCCACTGGTATCGACGGCGTAAGCGGCGATTTTGTTCGTGCCTGGCACCAACGTCATCACCGCTGTCCAGTTGGACCAATTGTTGGCGGTGGTGGCGGAGGTCCAGATCCCGTTGTTCAACGAGCAAAATACGTTGGACACCGCCACGTTGTCATGGGTGGTGCCTTTCACCGTGAAGGTTCCGTTGCTCACGCTCATTCCCGCCGTTACGTTGGTGATGCTGAGGACTGGCGGGATGGTCTCCGCGGTGACAGTCAGGGTGACCGCCGCATTGGTTCCACCGACAACATTGCTGATCGTGACCGAGTAAGTTCCCGCGCTGGCATATTGAAGATTGCTCACCACCAGGGTGTTGGTGATGGCGTTGGGGATGGCAAATCCGTTGGAATACCATTGGTAACACATCGGCGGACTGCCGGTGGCGACGAGGAAGAACATCACGTTGGTACCCAGAGGTGCAATCCTGATTGGCGGCAGATTGGAGGTAATGACTGGCGGCACATCAAAAGGAGCGAACGTTGAACGACTCAGACTCCAGGTTCCGCTGGAACCGGGTGAAGTGAAAGTACCCGAGAGGGCGTGGGCCGACGGGTTGAGAGTGCCGATGACAACGGTCCCGCTGACATCGGAATTGGTGAAGTGGTAGGAGGCATCGATCTGGGCCATGCCTCCGCCGGTGACGCGGCCATCGGACTGGAGGGAGGCGTAGTAAATGCTGCCATCGGCGGTCAGTTCGCCATATAGTTTTCCAGCATAGCCGCCGCCCGACCAGCTTCCGGAATAATTGCCCGCCGCACCCTGGAACCCGCCCTGCGGCGACGCCAGATTGCCATCCAGGTATTCCGAAAACAGATAAATTCCGTTCGTGGTGGAAAAATCGAATTCGCCGAAAAACGAACCGTGTTTGTCAAATGTGCCCTGTGCGGAAAGGGTATAAGGGCCGGCGTCGGAAAGTCGGTTTGTTACAAAGGACCAACTGCCGCCATCATCCACCCTGAATTGGGCAAACGCTCCTGCTTCGCGATCATTGTCATAACCGACGAGGGTCGCCTGCAGATCGGTGCCCAGATAAACGGCAAAGCCGCCGCCGTAGTAAGCATCAGACAAAGTGCCGGTGTAGATGCCGGCATCGGGCCGGTCCAGGAGTTTTCTGAGCAAAGCCTCGACGTCGCACGCAGGCTCACCCACCAGGAACCCGCCGAGCGTGTAATCCGGCAATGTATTAAAAACATAGCGGTTGCGGGAGAACTGCGGCATCAGGCTGCGCAACGATTTGGCTCCGGCGAAATAAGCGCCGGCATAGAGCGAGAAGGTGTCATTCGGGCTGAACTGCACGGGGCCGTTCAGGGAAAGCAGGACATTGGTCAGGGAATCGCGAAAATTCTCCTCGGTGGCCAGGTCATTCGGTTCAAGAATGAACAATCCCTGACCCGGCGGGCGGTTGTTCCGGATAAAATCCGATGCGGCCTGATAAAGTGCAATCGCGTTGGTGAAGGGGCCCTTTGAGTTCGCCAGGTCGGCGGCATTATTTTGCGTGAGCAGGCTCGGATAATCGGCCAGCACCCTCTGGACGGTCAATTCATCGGTTTCCGAGATGGCCTGTAAGTGGCTGAACACGACGTTGAAATTTTGCGCGTTCAGCGTGTAGCCGAGAAACTCCGCCGCGTAAAGTTCCGCCTGCATCAGCAGGATGTCGCCGTAATCCACCGTGACGGCCTCCCCCGAGGTCTCGCTGGCGGTCAGCGCCAGTGTAAATCCCGGATTGGTGATGCGGGACAGATTGGTTCCAGAGGCACCCAGCGCGAGCATGATATTAGTGCGGTAAAAGGCAATGGCCACGGAGGTGTTAACGCTGGGCAGGAGGACGTGGCCATCGACGTCCACTGGCAGCGAAGATGTCCAGTTGTAGAAGTTGCGTCCGCTTTTGGCAAAGCCCAGGGTGTTGAGGAAATTGCTGCCCGCCGGCTGTTGCGGCAGGACCAGCAGCCGCGTCACCGCCAACAACGCGTTGGCCGTTTCATGCGTGGGTGACAACGTCACGGCCGCATTAAAATTTGAATAGGCGCCGGCCAGGTCGTGGGCCACCAGTGAATTCCTGCCCTGGGTCACGTATTGGTCGGCAGTTTGGGCGAACAACGTCGAGGTGGCAAAACAAAGTGCCAGAGTGAGCAGTTTATGGGTTTTCATTTTGAGTTCCTTGGGTGATTGCATTGGTTGCAAATTGGCCGGAGAACAAATCCCAACGAATGATCGCCGCCGCATCCCGCCAGACAATATTTCCGGCAGGTCCCTCGGCGCGCACCTCGGCGCGCGCCAGGTGGATGGGCTGGAAGCCAGCTTGCAGCGTGACCCCATCAAGACGGCAAATCAAGGTGCCGGCATGGGCGACCGGGTAAACGCGCTTTGCCTGCAAGCGCGGCACTTTTTCCTGCGGGAAAAAAATGCGGAAGTCCCGCCACTCAAAAATGCCCGGGTTCGCTCCCGGAGCCCAATCGCAACGGAAACCTTCCAGCCAGTTGGTTTGCGGATGGGTTTTGGTGAATTCCAACTGAATACCTTCCACCACCAGGACCGGCAGCAGTTTCACTCTGAAGAAGCCCAGCCGCCGATGTCCCGGTGAAACGCTGTTGATTTTCCAAACTGCGTCCGGTTCCACTGAGTTTTGAGGGTAAACGCTGATTTCCATGTTGCCCGCCCCGAAGGAACCGGGGAAATCAGCCGCCAGGCCGCCGGCCGCGGAGAAGCCGGCAAAGAGTGCGCAAAGGATCGGCCGCAAGCGCCGTAAGTGAGGCAAACGCTCCGCATGCTTCTGAAGATTCGATTTCATTTCAGCGGACTGACGGGAACGACCAAAATATGTCCCAACATTCCTCTTACCATCCCCAGCCTCGAACCCCACCCGCGACAAAGAAATTAAGAATGCTGCGATTTGAAATTGATTTGTATAAGAATAACTGTCTTTGTGCAAGGATAATTTCTTGCACACGCGGCTTGACCTTTGGCGACAAATCCGCATTATGTACAACTCGGCCATTCCGCCGCTTTCCCTTTCGCGTCTGTCTGGCGCGTTGGGTATATTGGCGGTGTGAATGAACCGGTCATTTACGATATGCAACATATTCGCAACATCGCCATCATCGCGCACGTGGACCATGGCAAGACGACGCTCGTGGACTGCCTGCTCAAGCAGTCCGGGACGTTTCGCGCCAACCAGCACGAGTCCTCGGAAGAGCGCCTGATGGATTCCATGGATCTGGAGAAGGAAAAGGGCATCACCATCCGCGCCAAGAACGCTGCGTTCAAGTACAAGGACTTTCACATCAACATCGTGGACACCCCGGGCCACGCCGATTTCGGCGGCGAAGTCGAGCGCATCATGAACATGATTGACGGCGTGCTGCTGGTGGTGGACGCCGCCGAAGGTCCGCAGGCGCAGACGCGTTTTGTGCTGCGCAAAGCGCTCGAAGCCGGGGCCAAGCCGATTGTGGTCATCAACAAGATTGACCGCGAGAACGCGAATCCAAAGAAGGTGCTCGACGAGGTTTTTGAATTGTTCATGTCGCTGAACGCCACGGATGAGCAACTGGATTTTCCGTTCATTTATTGTTCGGCCAAGGGCGGCTACGCCAAGACGGAGCTCGAACATGTCTCCGGCACGATGGAGCCACTGTTTGAGGCCATCACCAAACACATCCCGCCGCCGCGCGCCAAGGCCGGCGTTGGTTTCCAGTTGCTCGTGGCCAACCTGGATTACAGCGATTACCTCGGGCGCATTGCGTTCGGGAAAATCTACGAAGGCAAGGTCAAGCTTGGCGACGAGGCGATCTGCCGTCACGGGCACGGGAAAATTTCCAAGGGCAAGATCACCGCGATTTTCCATTTCGAAGGCATGAAGCGCATTGAAGTCCAGGAGGCGCACGCGGGCGACATCGTCGGGCTCACCGGATTCGAGGAGGTTTTCATCGGCGAGACGATTTGCGATTCCGAGCTGCGCGCGACGC
>CAZKTW010000183.1:0-7745 GCA_964555775.1 uncultured Bifidobacteriaceae bacterium
CCGCCGGGCAGGCCCGAGCCTTTGCGGCCTTTGAAGAAAAGCGGTTCAAACAGTTCCACCCCCTGGCTGCCGCAAAAACTTGAAACCCGGCCATAGGCGGCGGCCATTTCCGGATCGCCCCACAACAACAACCTTTGCGTGCCCGGCCAGATGCGATGCAGCACGCCGTACCGGCGGTCTTCGGTCAGCAAATCACCGTAACCGTAGCGCAGAAAGGAACGCGAACCGGAGCTGCGCGAAAAGAAGCCGGAGTCCGGAGTGTTGCGCGGCATCTCCTGCTGCCGGATGGCCCCCTGCATGTAGGGCAGGCCCATGTGCTCGGCCCAGAATTTGGGTGAGATGTTCACCGGCAGGCCCGTGCCCAGCCCCACGTCAATCATTGACTGGTCCATGCCCTTGGCATGCATGTCAATCTCGACGCGTCGGCCGCATTGGACGACGCCATCAAAGATGGTTTTCCAGAGATCGTAATTGCCCTCGGGCACGCCGCTTTCGCCGTGGATCCGGAACGTGACGCCGCTGATGGACGGGCAGGCCTTGAGCAAGGCACACAGCGCATCGCGGCAATAAGGCGCCTGTGTTTCCGGCGTGAGCCCTTCGATGGTGTAATTCGCATCCGGGCTTTTCGCCCATTGATACGCATGGGTCCAGATGCCGAGTTGGAAGTGCAGGCCGCGCCGCGCGGTTTCGTCGCTGATGAACCGGAGCATCTCCAGGTTGAGGTCGCGCTCGGCATCGAGTAGAGGAACCGCGCGCACGTTGTAACCCGGAACGGAAAGGAGGAACGGATAGGCGAAATAAAAATAAGTGTCGCGCAGACCCGTCGCAAAATCGTAGCCGAGCCCGAGTGTCAGGCTGAACCGGTTGAAACGGTTCGCCGCCAGCATCGTCAGGTAGGGCGGCCAGAAGGCGCGGTCCTGAAACCAGGACTTGTCCTCGACGTCGCTGTTGAATCCGCGCGCGAGGCTGCGAATCGCATTGGCGGGTTGTTCGGCGGTTGGCTTCACTGCTTTCAAGGCGGCGATCGGGTCGGCGGCGAAATTCACCCGATCCGCCAGTTCCAACAGGGCGTAAACCAGTCCGAGTTCGTCTGAGCCACCGGCCAACACGACCGATTGCTTCCCAACTGGTCCGCGCGCCAGCACCAGGGCTTCAGGAACATTTGCCAGGGAAATTTTCGCGGCCTCCAGCAATGGCCGGCTGGAAACGGAATTGCGACCGGTTACCAGAATGCATTCCGCTGAAGGCGGCGCCTGAGCCAGGTTCTCATAAAAGGTTGCCGTAATGCCCCGGGCAACCAGGGCGGCTCGCAATTGTTCCGCCGCCCACTGAACGGGTGGTTGCTTGATGACCGGGTCCGATGCATCCAGCACGATGGGAACAACCGGCTTCTTTTCGTTGGCCGAGAGGGGCAGTGGCAGCAAGCCGCCACCGGCCACGGCCGCGGCGGCCATCCCGGTCTGCTTGATGAATTGCCGCCGGGTTTCGCCGGGACCAGCGGAATGGTTGGGGTCGGGATGCATGGCTTGAGGTGGATTCAAGGCGTTTTGCCGGCGGCTGGCGAGGAAATTTTTTCGTGGTTGACCGCCGGTCCCGGCGGGTTACATTGCGGCGTCCGGAAAATGATGAAACCTGTCACCGCCAATTTGAATTGCATGCCTCAGCGCGCGGCCCTGCCGATTCGCGCTGCATGGTGGCACAAGGCCGTCACTAAAATGACGCCGGTGATGGGGAGTTGATTCCATAGACGAGAAGCCAAAAAAAATTACAACCCATCGCCGGCATCCGGCGGTGGGTTTTTGTTTGCCTGAATGCCGTCGGTGTGCCGGCCAAGAAATATGCAAAACAAAACCATGGCCCCTCCCGTGTGGGGCGTGATCGCTGCGTTTGCGGCGGTCTATGTGATCTGGGGCTCAACGTATCTGGGCATCCGGTACGCGGTGGAATCCATTCCGCCGTTTCTGATGGCCGGCACGCGGAATCTCACCGCCGGATTGCTGCTGTATGCGTTTGCACGCGCCCGTGGTGGTGCCGCGCCATCGCGCATCGAGTGGCGCGACGCGGCCATCACCGGCGGTTTGTTGTTGGGGGTCGGCAATGGCGGGGTGACCTGGGCCGAGCAGGTGATTCCCTCGAGTGTGACCGCGTTGCTGGTGGCGTTGACGCCGTTGTGGATGGTGATGTTTGACTGGCTGCGTCCGCGTGGCGTTCGTCCGCGTTCGTTTGTGGTGGCGGGATTGGCGGTGGGTTTCGTGGGGGTGGCGCTGCTGGCCCGCGGCAATGGAAATCATTCCGGCGCCGCGCACGGCTGGGGCCTCGCGGTTTTGATGGCGGCTTCGATAGGTTGGGCGTTCGGCTCGATCTTCGGCCGGCACGCGCATAAACCGGTGTCACCGTTGCTGGGCGTGGCGATGCAAATGATGGCCGGCGGCAGTTTGCTGCTCGGCATGGCAATCCTGCGCGGCGAGGCGTCGCAATTTTCCTTCGGCCAGGTGACTTTTCTGTCCGCCGGTTCATGGCTTTATCTGACCGCGGCCGGATCATTGGTGGGTTACACCTGTTACGTGTGGTTGCTGCATGCCACCACGCCCGCACGGGTGGCAACGTACGCGTATGTGAACCCGTTCATTGCCGTGCTGCTCGGTTGCACCATTGGGCGCGAAGCCTTCTCACACGAACTGTTGGTGGCGGGTGGGTTGATCATTCTGGCAGTTGCCTTGATTGTTCGTGGCGGGACGCGTCAGGCGGCCGCCGAGACGCCGAGTGAAGAAGTGGGGTGAGCACGACCTGACAGGGCGGGCAGTTCTTTGCCCGCCGCTTCTCTCCATTACGGGCGGCGCGCACGGAGTGACACGGCCTACCTGCGTGCTGTTTCCAACTGTGTTGGTATTACTTATCCTGAAGTTTTTTGGCGTTCACCAACGTCTGCAAAAACGGTTTGCCCTGTTGCTGCAAGCGTGCTTCGAGGCGCTTCGTGCAATCGCAGTTGCCGCACGCCCACGGTTCGGTGCCGTTTTCGTGCCGGCAGTTTTTGCGGTTGTGCGCGTCCTTGACACTCAACAACTCAAAATATTTCTCCCAGTACGGCCGTTCCTCGGCCAGTGGCGTGGCGCAGAAGCAGGTTTCCACCCAGTGCGCGACGCCGTCATCGCCCACGCGCGCCTGCTCCAGGTCGTAAATATATTCGTCGCCGGCAATCGAACCCTGGCCGAGCGTGCCGTCGGCAATGGCCTGCTGCAGGGGTTTTTCCTGTCCGGGCTTCACCCGCGCCTTGACGAGATAACGCATGGGGAAAGATACATCAAATGTGACGAGTGGCGAGTGACGGGTGACGAGGGATGGAGCGAAACGGCGGACAAAAAACGGTGGAGGGCCACCGCCCGTCCTCCGTAGCAGTACTGCGGAGGGTGGACACTCCAAGACCGGTCGGAGGTTTCAACAACTCACATTGGAGCGCGAAGCGTTATGGAGTGCGCACTGGTGGCTCACCCAGTTCAAGACCAATGGCCAGGGATTCTACCGTTTGCGGCGATGAAGATCGCGCTACCGGGGTGTTGAACGTGGGGACAGCTTGTAAAGATGGACGGCCCAGGGATCAAAGTGGTCACGGAATAAACCATTCGTGGCGGTGAGTGTCCGGTTTTCCCCAAGCACTGCCACCGCGTTGCCGCCGGCGGCATTGACCAGGGTGAACGTCGCCTCAGTCACGCCGTTGCGCATGCCCACGGCAAAAAGATACGTGGCCCCACCGAATTGTTTGACCATCGTCGCCACCGGTATGGCTGGATTTTTCGATTGAACATTCACAGCATCACGGAGGGTGGGGCGGTTCAACACCGGCGCCAGTTCGGTGATTTGCCGGTTGATCCGGGTCACGGCGGCGAGCATTTCCGGGTCGTGCAACAATGCCGCGTTGTCGGATTTGGGTTTGAACTGATGGACGAAGTAAATCAAACCGCGCGAACCGTGGATGAGCGACATCCAAACTTCGGCACGCACCTGTTGCGGCGTGGGTTTGTGTTCCGGATTGGCAATGGCGGTGCATTCGATGCAGTTCCAGACCGGTTTTTCGCCCTTGCTCCATTGAACCAACCGGTCCACGCCATTCGCGACAAACCAGAGGTTGCCGCTCACCTCGCGGTCCTGGTGGTTCACCGGGTAAATATCGAATGACGCGATGTCGCAGCCTTTGAGATATTCGGAATAGTCTTCGGGGTGATGGTTCCGTTTGCCGCGGCCGTACCAGCCGTCCCAGGCCACCCCCTGGCCGAGGTTCAAAAGGATCGGGCGCGAGGAATCCACAGCCTTCATTCGCTGGAAATCTTCAATAATTTGCGCCGGTGGAATGGGTGAGCCCAAACCAAGCCTCGCACCCCACGATCGCCCGTTGTCGGGTTCATCTCCGTGCATCCAGGCGCTGATGCTTGAATCGTCGCGATGTTGCCGGCCGGTTTCATTCTGGGCGCAAACGACCCACATCCCGGCTTTCTTAAGCGCCGCCAGCTGGTCTTCCGTTGGTCCTTCCCACAAACCGACGTAGGTATTGATGCCGGCCCGGCGATACCTTTCCGCATGCGACGGATCCTGGAGCCAGACCGCCACGGGAAAAAAGTTGGAATCCGCCCAGGGACCATTCGTCCATTGCAGCACCGGTTTTTCCGCGGTGGCAACCGATTGGGCGGTTGCGATCGCAACGTCCATCAGGAAAATTCCGGCGGATGCGCAGAGCAACCGTTTCAACCAACGCTGCCAGCAAGAACCACTGAGATTGGATGATTGGTTGCGGCTCATTTTGGTGGGGCGAGGCTGCTGACAAGCCGGCCCTGGCGCAGCGCAGCGTGGCGGTGACGGCTCGTGAGGACGCACGCCCCACCGGGATGGTGGACGGAGGGTTCCGGGACTTTCATGCCGCACTGTGTTTATCCCCGCTCCGGGCCATAAACAAGCCGACATTCGCGCTAAACGGGTTTGATTCTTCATTTTTAATGCGGCATGCTGCTGACGTTGTGAGTATTCCGAAGCATCGCAAGGCTATTGACCGGCTGGACGCGCAAATCGTCCGGCTGCTCAACGAACGCACGAAGCATGTGCTTGCCATTGGCGACATGAAGCTCAGGGCCGGCGAGGAGATTTACGCTCCGCACCGCGAACGCGCCGTGTTCGAGCGGATCTGTGAACTCAACCAGGGACCGATGACCGATGACCAGTTGCGCGCCGTTTATCGCGAAATCATGTCCAGCGCGCTGGCCTTGGAAAAGACGATGACCATCGCCTACCTCGGGCCGGAGGCGACGTTCACGCATCAGGCGGCCATTCAAAAGTTCGGTTCCAGCCTGCGTTACGCTTCGCAAAAAACCATTGCCGATGTGTTCTCGGAAGTCAGCAAGACCCGTGCGGATTACGGGGTGGTGCCGGTGGAAAACACCACCGAAGGCGTGGTCACGCATACGCTCGACATGTTTGTGGACAGCGACCTGAAGATCGTGGCCCAAATTGTCCTGCCGATCCAATATTGTCTCGCCGGCAATGGCCAGGGCGGGGACATTCAACGTCTTTACGCCCATCCCCAGGCCCTGGCCCAATGCCGTTCCTGGGTGCAAAAAAACCTGCCGCGCGCGGAAATTTTCGAGACCTCCTCCAACGCGCGTTCGGCCGAACTGGTGGCCCACCCCACGTTCAAAAATCCAAAACTTCGCGGGAAAGCGGCGGCCATCACGGGCGTTCTCGCGGCTGAAAAATATGGCCTGGACCTGCTGGAACAGGACATCCAGGACAATGCCGCCAATGCGACCCGTTTCCTCGTGCTCGGCCGCCAATGCGGTCCGCCCACCGGCGACGACCGCACCAGCCTGTTGATCAGCGTCGCCGACAAGTCCGGCGCATTGCACGAGGCCATTGCCGCCTTCCGCCGTTATAAAATCAATATGACGAAAATTGAATCGCGCCCGAGCAAGCGGAAGGCGTGGGAATATTTCTTCTTCATTGATTGCAACGGCCACGTCCAGGAGCGCAAGGTCGTCAAAGCCATCCATGATCTTGGCCGGCACTGCAATTTCGTCAAGGTCCTCGGCTCCTATCCCAATACGGAATAGTTTCACCCCAAATGATGTGCAAGACTTGAGTCGGGCGTAAAACCCGTGTAACTTCCTATCCGATCGTATGTCTCAAAATTTTGGCAATGCATTCTTGAAAAAACCGGCGCACAAAAGCGGAGCCGTCACTCCTCCCAAAACTCCCGCCGCTCCGGCCGGCACGGTGGCCTCGGCCCTCAACCCGGCGGCACCCCGGCAGTCGTACACCAAAATCTTCCGCTGGCATTTGCCGGACGGCCAGACCGAGGCGCCGGCCACGGTCGAGATCGCCGGCACCTTCACAAACTGGCAGAAGGTGCCATTGACCCGGGACAGCGTGATGGGCGCCTGGCATGTCACCCTGCACAACCTGCAGTGCGGTCGCATGCATCATTACATGCTGCTGGTGGATGGCCAGCCGGTGCGGGACAAGCATTGCGACGGCCTGGCCGTTCCCCATGGTCCGAAGGAGGAACAATTTCAATTGATGACCGACCGGGGCCCGCGTGTGTTGATGCTCTTTGCCCAGGCGAAATAGTTCCGGCGTGATATCGGCCGGACACAGGCCAAAGCAGGAAGGCACATGCCATGCACTTCCCTCCGTTTTCTCCCTCTCTTCCCCAAAGGGAGGAGAGGGCCGGGGTGGCTAAATTGTTCCAACTCAAATCCCCTGACCCCAAGAGGCAGTTGTTTCCATTCGGTGCCGGTATCAGGATGTACCCGTTGTATTGGCCATTGCCATTTTTAAGCTTCCCAAAAGTTTTGGAATGGTGGTAGGGTGGCACCATGGAGCCACAGAATGGCGTTAATGAGTTTTTCATCTGGGGAATTGACGATTCCCCTTATGGCCCCGTCGATCTGGTGGTGTTGATCGACTGGATCAAGGACGAGCGCGTCCTGCCCGGCACCTGGATCTTCGCGCGGCCCGACGGCAACTGGCGACGCGCGGCGGAAATCCCCGAACTCCAGGCATATTTCAGTCCGGAAATCCTGCCAACGCCCGCGGCACTTTCCAACGCGGGCATCAAACCTGGCTCGCTGCGGCGCATCAAAATCCTGTCCCAACTGAACGACGCGCAACTGGACCGGCTGATGGAATTCATGGAGCTGCACCGGGTGCCGCAATGGATGGCGGTGGTGAAACAGGGCGATGAGGGCAACGGCATGTTCTTCATCCTGCAGGGCGAACTGCGGGCGCGGGTGCTGGTCGGGGAAAAGGAAACCATCCTGGCCACGTTCGGTCCCGGCGATTTTTTTGGCGACATGTCGTTGTTCGATCGCGGCCCGCGGTCGGCGGATGTCATCGCCAATGTGAACAGCGTCGTGCTGAAAATGTCCGACGTGGCATTTGACCGGCTCACCCGGGAAGCGCCGGCGCTGGCCACGCCCTTCCTGCAGGCCACGGCCCGGACGCTGGCCGCCCGGATCCGCGCCGACAACTTGCGATTGGACCGGGTCACCCAGCAGTTCCAGGCCAGCAAATGATTTTTCCACAGACGGGCGAGTCTGGAGGGTCTGATTTGATTTGGCAGGGCGCGTTACTCCATGCGCGCCGTCAGGCGCGGTATGAGTGGTTGGACCGCAGCGACACTACTCGCGAGTCTTGCAACTAAACTCCACGGATGATCTTGCCGGCTACATCCGTTCCCAGATGTTCCGGCCGGAATATCCCGA
>CAZKTW010000184.1:0-7696 GCA_964555775.1 uncultured Bifidobacteriaceae bacterium
TGATCAGCAGCAATTCCTTGAACCGTAATTAAACGATCAAAGGGGCCAATCTGTGGCTGCGGCCGACATGCCTTCACTGGAAGTCGAAAGCAGCCCGGCGGGCTCCACATGTTGCAAAACATGTTCAAAGGATCATGCCGCGCACGGCAAGGGCGGGGGTTTTTATTGCCCCCTCCCGGCAAGCATCATTTTCAGGCGCATGCCGCTGCACCCGTTTTTACCCGGAACCTGCGCAAAAATGTTGCGTCCGCCATCTTGGCTGACGTAGAGCCGGGCTTCCCGCCGGCGGAAAAAAAAACCGTTCGCGATCATTTAACGCCTTTGAAATCCCAGACGGCGGCGTCATGGCGGCCTGAAACCGGACAATCCAAGCATCGAGGGAAATTCCCCATCACCCGCCAATGGCCGTCATGGGCCGGCCGGGTGAATATTGATCGCGGAACTGATGTTCCAATGGCTTCACCCGCAAGGCCTCCTGCAGCACAGCGCGCAGGGGCCCGTCGTCGCGCGAGTCCCGCAGCGTTGCGCGCAGGTCAATCTCGCCGTGATTGCCCAGGCAGGGGCGGATTTTGCCGTCCGCCGTGAGCCGCATCTTGTTGCACGCCTCGCAAAAATGCAGGTTGGTCATCGCACCGATGAATCCGACGAGGGCGCCGGTGTGCTGGAGCAGATAATATTTTGCCGGCCCGTGGCCGAGTTTGCGGTCGGGCTGGGGAATCAACTCATCGCGCTGCCCCAAAATTTGCATCGCCTCGCCGAGGGGCAGGAAATTCTTTTCCGTCAAAACGTCGGTTCGCGTCAACGGCATCAATTCGATCAATCGCAGAGGCAGGCCGTGTTCGGCGGCAAACAACACCAGCGGCCACAATTCCTGCTCGTTCACGCCGCGCATCAGAACGCAGTTCAATTTCACCCGCTCAAACCGCGCCGCCACCGCCGCGCGAATGCCCGCGAGCACGGCTGCCACATCGCCATGGGTGATGCGCCGGTAGATTTGCGGATCCAGGGCGTCCAGGCTGATGTTCACCGTTCGCAGGCCGGCGTCACGCAACGATTGTGCCGCCGGCGCCAGCCGCGTGCCATTGGTGGAAAGCCCAATGCACTCGAGGCCGGGGATGGCCGCCATCGCCCGCACCATTTCCACCACGTCGGAACGGACCAGGGGTTCACCGCCCGTCAGCCGGAATTTCCGAAAACCGAGCCCCACCGCCACCCGGACAACCCGGATGATTTCACCGGCCGAGAGATGGTCCCGCTGGAGCTCCCAGCCTTTGTAACCTTCGGGCATGCAATACAGGCATCGCTCGTTGCACCGGTCGGTGATCGAGATGCGCAGATAATCCACCACGCGTCCGAATGAATCATTCATATTGGATCAAACTTCAATGCGGGTCGTCCCCGCGCAAATGCGCCAGGCCTTCCCGGATGGCCGGCGCGAGAATTTCCAGGCATTCGCGCACCGCCGACGGCTTGCCGGGCAGGTTCACTATCAAAGTTTTCCCGCGCGTCCCGGCCACGGCGCGTGACAGAATTGCCGTCTTAACTTTCGCAAACGACTGCATACGCATGATTTCGCCGAATCCGGGCAGTTCCTTTTCCAGCACCGCGCGCGTCGCCTCCGGGGTCACGTCTCGCGCGGAAATTCCGGTGCCTCCCGTCGTCACCACCATATCGCATTTCTGGCTGTCCGCAAATTTTCTCAACGCCGCCGAAATCAATTCCACCTCGTCGGGCACGATGGCCGGTTCAAAAACAGCGTCGGCACCGAGAAATTCCCGCAATACCTTTTCAATCTCCGGCCCGCTGCGGTCTTCGTAAATCCCCGCCGAAGCGCGGTCGCTGATGGTAAGACGCCCGATTTTCATGATCGCACGCGACAGGCGCGACAGCGTCTTGGAGTGCGGCAGTCCTCTGCCGCTTTGGAATTATCGTCCCACTCATAAAAAGCGCCAGAGGGCTGGCGCACTCCAAGACCTGGCGGGACCAGGAATGATTTACTCCGGGTCATGCTTTTCCTTTTTAACCACGCGAATATTTTCAATCCGCATGGTTTTGTCCACGGCCTTGCACATGTCGTAGAGCGTCAATGCGGCCACGCTCACCCCGGTCAACGCCTCCATCTCCACACCGGTTTGCGCGCCGGTCTCGGCGATGCAAACGATTTCAATTGCCGCCGGTCGCACGCGAAAATTCACCTCGACGTGATTCAAGCCCAATGGATGGCACAACGGAATCAACTCCGCCGTCCGTTTGGCGGCCTGGATGCCGGCGATTTGCGCGACTATCAGCACGTCCCCCTTCGGCAGCGCATTTTTTTTGAGCGCGCGAATGGTTGCCGGAGCACAAACCAGCCGGCCCTCGGCCACCGCCCGGCGGCGTTGCACCGGCTTGTGGCCAACGTTGACCATGCGCGCCGCGCCGGCGGCATTGAGATGGGAGAACCGTTTTTTCATTGCCTCACATCCCCAGCATAGCGGTCAGTGGCAAAAAATCCACCCCGGTGAATTTTTCCAGCGACCCCTGGTTGGCCGGCACACGGACCAGGGCATTCGCCGCCGCCAGACTGGCCACGTTGCCGGAATTCGCCCACGCCAGCGGATGCAAACGCACGCTTCCGCCGGGCTCCCATTCCAGTTTCGCCGGCCAGAGCGTTTCTCGTGGACATGGCTGGTCATCGAGCTTTTCCGCCAGTTGACCGCGCAAAAAAATCGGCGCGGTTCCACCGCTCAACTGTGCCAGCGCCGTGGCCACCGCGAAATGAAAGCAGACAAAATGAGACAACGGATTGCCCGGCAAACCGAAGGCCACCCGTGCGCCCTTTACGCCAAAAATCAGCGGCCGGCCGGGACGCAGGTTGATCTGGCTGAAAACGATTTCAAAGCCGAGCCATTCCAGCAACGGGCGGGTGAAATCCTTTTCGCCCACACTGGCGCCACCGGAAATCAGCAGAAGATCGGCATTTTCGATTTTCGATCGCCGATTTTCGATCGCCGATTTTGCCAGTTCAAAATTTTCAGGCAGATGGCCCTGCTCCACATCACAGAGAAAATCCTGGAGCAGGCTGCGGATCAAAATCGAGTTGCTTTCCCGGATCTGGCCCGGTTTGGGGGTCTGATCTGGCGGCACCAGTTCGTCGCCGGTGGTGTAATGCACCACCCGCAGATGCGGGCTGACGAGCGGATTGACATTGCCCATCGTCGCCAGCAAGGCTAGTGCTCCGGCATTCAATTTCACTCCAGCGGGCAACAGCGGTGCACCGGCCCGCACATCTTCGCCACGAAAGCTGATGTTGGCCGCCGTCTCCCGGCGCGCGATGCGGATTCGGTCACCGGTACGTTCGACGTTTTCCTGCATCACGACGCGCAGCCCGCTGCCCGGCAGGGCGCTGCCGGTTGCCACCCGCACGGCTTCGCCGGGTTTAAGTTGCCGCGGTTTCCAATCGGCCGCGTGCAGGGTGTCCACCACAGAAAATGTTTCCGCCGGGTCATCGGCCAGGATCGCGTACCCGTCCCGCGTGGAACGGTCGAACGGCGGCAGATCTTCCGGCGCGCAAACTGTTTCACGCAACACCCGGCCTAAGGCTTCTGTCAACGGCACTCGTACACCCGGTAGCGGTTGGCAGCGCGCGCGGATTTCCGCCGTTGCTTCGTCGAGGGATTGGAGCGCCGAGCACCGGCTCGGCATGTTTCCAGCGATGTTTTGATTCGTGCCGAGACGGTGCTCGGCGCTCCGGGCGCCACGTTTCCAAATCGGCACGTCCTGCTTGAGCCGGTCCATGAATTCGGCGAGCAGGGCGAAGGCTTCACCGCGATGCGGAGACGCAACGCCGACATAAACCGCTGTTTCCCCCACAGGAATGACGCCAACGCGATGAACCACTTTGGCGGCGATGCACGGATGTTTCGCCGAAATCTCCATAAGCAGCCGGCGAATTTCGCGCTCTGCCATTTCGGGATAGGCCTCGTATTCGAGCGCAGAAATGGGCCGGCCATCCTCCTCGCCCCGCACGATACCGCGAAACTCAACCCACGCGCCCGCCGTGCCGCCCGGCCTCAGCGGACAAATCTTTTCCGCTATAGGTGAACTCGTGAGTTGGACTTCAATTTGCATTGGTAGAAGCCTCACGCCAAGGGCGCAAAGTCCGCAAAGGATTTTGTTTCCTTTGCGTCCGTGGCGGACTTTGCGTGAGATCCATTTTATTTAGCCACCGGATACCGGCGGAATCAGCGCCACCTCATCCGTGCTCGTGAACTGGGTTTCCGGGCCGGCGTATTCCCAGTTGCGTGCGAGCCGGACATTGGGGCGGTGGGCAGCCAGACCGGGAAATTTTTCCAGCAGCGCGGCCCACAACCGATCGCCGTTGGGCGGCGATGGCGGCGGAAGTTCCACGGCGTCACAGCCGGTCACATCCTTGAGTTGGGCGAAAAAGAGCACGCGCATGACCAATGAGATTTCAAGTCGCAGCTTCAAGCAACAATTTTCCGCCGGCAAAAACCAGCACCCCCGCCAGCACGCGGCTGAAGGTGACGGTGCTCCAACGGCGCGCGCCCAGGTGCGTGCCGAGCAACGCGCCGACGACCGCCGGCAAGGTGAGCCAGAGCAACGGCCCGGCGTGGGCGATTTTGTCCCAGCCCGTTCCGAGCAGCCCGGCTACGGAGTTGAGCACGATAAATCCCGCCGCAATGCCACCGGTGGTCTTGGGTTTGACCCAGCGCAGCAAATACAGCAACGGACTCAGAAACACACCGCCGCCAATGCCAGTAAGCCCCGCCAGAAACCCGAGCACCATGCCGATCAGCAGGGCGAGCGGCAGTAAAAATTTGCGCAACGGCACCTCATCCGTCTGCCAGCGCGAGCGGAAGAGCAAAATCAAACCCGCCACCGTCAACACCGCACCCAACACAAGTTTGTACGTGTGCGGACTGATGTGGATTTTACTGCCCAGAACCGCGCACGGCACGGAGGCGACCGCAAACCAAAGCAAAATTTTGCAATCGAAATGGCCGGCCTGGCGGAACCGCCACCAGGCGACGCCGGCAACGAGAACATTGGTGATCAAAACAGCCACCCGCGCGGACGCCGGCGCAACCCCGAGCAGCGCGAGCGCGGCGAGATAACCGGTTGCGCCGCCGTGCCCGACGGACGAATAAAAAAACGCGACCGCGAAAACGGCAGCGAGCAGGATGGCCCAGTTAAGTATGGTCAGGTCGTGCATGGCAAATCGGCGACCGAATTCCAGTTGGCGAAGTGTCGGGTCTCGGCGGCCGGCAATTCCACAAACCTGGCCAGACCGGATTGGACACAACCTTCGGCAAAACATTTCACGCCCAGAGCGCCGGTCTCCGACCCGGCGAGAAAATGAAAAGGCATGGCAACGTGCCGGGTCGGAGACCGGCGCTCCGCCGTCCAGAAGGTTTCAAGCGATTCCGCGGCGATTTTCCAGGAGGTCTTCGGATAAAAGGCGGCGAGCGGTTCGATGTTTCCATTCACGCGGGGAATAGCGCCCATATTTTCAGCGCAGCCGATGCCCAACCGGTGCAGGAACTCCACGTTCATTTCCGGCAGGTCCACCGCCAAGACGAGCACCAAGGGTAAAGTTGCGGCATTTAGCGCGCGCTCGATCCCCGCCAGCGGACCGGCGCCGGCAAATTTATCCAGCAACACCCGGCAGCCGAACGCATCGTAATCCACGTCGGCGCGACCGGAGATGAACACTTCCGCTGCGCCCAATTCACGGGCAAGCCCAAGCTGCCGCGCGAGCAACGGCTGGCCGTTGACTTCCAGCCAGGCCTTGTCGCGGCCCATGCGCGAGGATTTCCCCCCGGCCAGGATGACGGCGCTGAAATTCATGGGTCCACGCGCAACCAGCCGTCGTTCAGAATGCGGGCGCGCAACCCGCCCTGCCCGTGCAACTCCGCTTCCGCGCCCGGGGCAATGGCGGCATTCATCCAGTGACACGGGCTGCATTCGGCCGTGCCCGCAAATCGCACGCCCTGGATTTCAAACTCCGCACCGACAAGCGAATTCAAATCCACACCCACCGTGATGACGTTCCGGCGCGTGACGCCGGGCGATTTTCCGGTCACGTTCAACTTCCGGCACACGTCCTCGAACACTTCGAGCGCAAAAAAAGTGATCTGGCCTTTGTAGTTGTCCTTAAAATCGAAGAACCGGTCGCCTTCAATGCCGCTCCCGGCCATGCAACGGATTTCGGCGCGCTCGACCAGTGGATGCTCGCCGGGCGGCTGTTCGTGATGGCCAAAATAATTATGGCCCGGCGAAATGAAAAGCTGGCGGATTTTCATGGATGAAACATGGCCGTTCACCTCGGTTTTTCAAGCTTGGAATCCGCCGGGCCAAGTTGCGCGAGCAATTCGTTGAGATGCCGGCGCTGGGTGGTGGTAAATGGGGCGGATTCCGGCAACACTGGCGCGGCATGACCATTGGCCGGTTGAGCAACGCTGGATAGCAATTCGTGCAAAATCATTTTTTGTTCCGCCGTAAAATCATCCGGTATTTCCACCTTGACCCGGGCCAGCGCCACCGCCGCAAATTTGAACTCCGGCTGCAGTGAAATCGCATCACAGGCCTCACTGGTGGCGGCATTGATAGCCAGGTTTTCGCCAAACCGGTCGTTCCAGTGAAACGGCACGAAACACATGCCGGGATTAACGCGCGACGTGACTGCCGCCGGGTAAATGGCGTAGCTCCGCCGCGAACTCACCTTGATCAACGCGCCGTTTTCCACGCCGAGTTGCGCTGCGTCCGCGGGGTGAATTTCCACGAACGGGCCGGGATTGAGCTTGTTCAACGTGGCGACCTTTCCGGTTTTCGTCAACGTGTGCCACTGATGGGCCAGGCGGCCGGTCGTCAACACAAACGGATAATCCGCGTCGGGCAATTCCGCCGGCGGCAGGCAGGGACGTGAAAGGAAATTCGCCTTGCCGGACACCGTCGGAAATCGAATGCCGGCCGGTCCCTGGTCCCGGTTCACATCCGTGGCCAGGTAACGGATGGACCTTCCCTCTTCCTCCTCCGGACCACACGGCCATTGCCGGGATTTTTGCCGCAGTTTCGGGTACGAAACGCCGCGCAAATCGTAGCCGGTTCTCGGGTTCCACGTTTTGCGGATTTCATCGAACACCTCTCCGGCGCTTTCGTAGGGAAACGCCCGGGCAAACCCCAACCGCCGGGCAACCTGCGTGAGCATCCACCAGTCCGCCTGCGCTTCGCCCGGCGGGGTGACCGCCGGCGACATCAATGTGACCGTGCGTTCGGAATTGACCATCGTGCCCTCGGCCTCGGCCCAAAGCGCTCCAGGCAGCAAAATGTCCGCGTAAGCCGAGGTCTCCGTCGGATGATAGGAATCCTGCACGATGACGAGTTCCGCGCGCTGCAAGCCATTGATCACGCGCTGGCGGTTCGGCATGGAAGCAACGGGATTCGTGCCGACGATCCAGACGGCCTTGACGCTCCCCGCCTCCATTTTTTGAAAAAGCGCAACCGCATCCAGTCCCGGTTCTGAACGGATCGTACCCGGCGCCACTCCCCAGAGCTGTTCGATAAACGCGCGATCCGCCGCGTTCGTCACCGCACGCTGGCCGGGCAGGCTGTGGCTCAGGTAGCCGACTTCGCGTCCCCCCATCGCGTTCGGCTGGCCGGTCAACGAAAACGGACCGCTGCCGGGACGGCAGAT
>CAZKTW010000185.1:0-7679 GCA_964555775.1 uncultured Bifidobacteriaceae bacterium
AGACGTCCAGGTCGCCGGTCGCAATGGTTCCCAGATGCATGACGTCGTTGGTCATCGGCCCGCCATGGTCACCTGGCGACACCACGACGGGATCGCCCGTCTTGGCAAGGGTCAAACGGTAATCGCCCGAGCCGCTCAGCGCGCCGTTGCCATCCCCCACCACCGCCAGGAACGTCCCGCTGTTGGTGGCCGTCACGGTGACCTCACCCGAAAAGGCGCCAAAGCCCGAGTCCAGCAACTTGCCATTCGGGCCGTACAACCGTACCCAAGGCGTGAAGGAGTTGGTGGCGGTGATCTCTCCCACCCGCACAATGATGGCATCACCGCTGTTGGCACTGAAGGTCCAGACGTCCAGGTCGCCGGTCGCAATGGTTCCCAGATGCATGACGTCGTTGGTCATGGGTCCGCCATGGTCGCCCGGCGACACCACGACAGGATCACCCGTTTTGGCCAGCGTCAACCGATAAGTGCCCGTCGCGGTCGTCCCAACCAGATCATCAACGATCACCGTGAAAGTACCCGTGTTGGTCGCGGTGACGGCAATTTCTGCGGCCACCGAGCCGGAGGCGATTGCCTGTTGGACGGCGCCGGGCTTGAAAAGCCGGATGCGCGGGGTGAAGGTATTGGTCTGGGTGATTTTTCCGACCCGGATGACAATGCTGTCTCCCGCGGTGGCGGAGAATGTCCAGGTGTCGGAATCGCCAACGGGCGCGATGGTGCCTGTGTGGGTCCAACCATTCGTGAGCGCGCCTTGAGCGCCCGCATTTTCACACATGGTTCCAAAGAGCGAGAGGACGAGGAGGCAGATGGCTGGTCGCAACCAGTTTCGTGGGGCGTCCTTGCTGCACCCGCCTACCGCCAGGCTGCCGGGATGCTTGAAGGGTAATGGAGATCCGCCGGGTTTGTTGGAAGTTAAACTGTACGGGCCAGTACATATGCGCGCGTTTTTCAAGGTGATTGCTCCCTTCTGAATTGGGTTCTGATTTGCCTGGGATTGTTCTTTGCACCCAAGTGCCGGCATTTCAACCCAATCCCATGCCTAGATCAAGATTAAGTTATTCACATTATAAGTATGCTTAGCGTTCGAAAAGGCGCAGTTCCGGATGGTATCCCTTGTGGTGTCTGTCATTTGCCGAAGCAGCAGGCCGACTACCTCGGCGTGCCGGTGGAGGGACCCTACAAGCCGGAGCATTACCGGTATTAAATCATCGTGGCTGGGGACGTGAGTCCGCGGCTGACTTGATTTTGGCCGTGTTCTCACGAACACAGCCACAAGAACTTGAAAGGCGAACGGAAAACCGTTCGCCTTTTCATTTTAGTCCATTTGGGGCGTACTAAGGTGCGAAGTCAAAGCAACCGTTGCCAAATCGAACCTCAGACTTGAACCGCCGTCCCGACCCTGCGATTCTGGCCTGCACATATATGAAACGAGCCATGCTTCTGCCCAATGTAATCGCCATCATCGCAGTCCTGATCTTTTCCAGCCTGGTTGCCCGGGCCAACGACAAAGTAACGCTCAAGCTGGTCAGCGTGGACAGCGAGGAGACCGCCGGTGAAGATGCCAGCGGCACCAACGCCGTGGATGGCAACCCCGACACTTTCTGGCATACGCAATGGCAGGACGCCAGTCCGGCCTGCCCGCACGAAATCATCATCGAACTTGTGCCTCCGTCCAAAATCAAGGGCTTCACCTACCAGCCGCGGCAGGACGATTCCGAGAACGGCACGATCAAGGATTACGAATGCTATGTGAGCGATACTGGCACGAACTTCGGCCCACCGGTAAAGACGGGAACGTTCGAGCCCGGCAAGGAAAAGAAGACGGTGGCCTTTGAAGCGAAAACCTGCCGGTTCATGAAGCTGCGGGCGCTTTCTGAAATCAACGGTGAGGTCTGGACCTCGGCCGCTGAGATTGGAGTCGTTCAAGCCGCCGGCGATGCCGGCAGCCCGTCCGCCTCCGTTGAGGCTCTGGCGACCGCGCTCAAGCATCGCTACAGCTTCGCCACCGACGCGAGCGATTCCGTCGGCCATGCGGACGGCGCCCTGGAAGGAGCGGCAAGCATCAGCGACGGACAGGTTCATCTCAACGGCACGCGCGGAACTTATGTGAATCTTCCCGGCGGACTCATTGCCGGGTACCACGCCGTCACGTTTGAATTCTGGGCGACCCTGGGCGCCAACAAAAGCTGGGCGCGCGTCTTCGATCAAGGTTCCACAAATGGGAACAAGGGTGAACACGACCTGTATTTTTGTCCGCATAGCGGCCTGAAGGATTTCCGCCTGACGATCATGGACCCGCACCCGACTGAGCGTGTCGTCACGGTTCCGGGCAATCTCGATCATCAGACCAATCTGTGCGTCGCTTGCGTGCTGGATGCGGCTTCAGGCTTCATGGGGATTTACACCAACGGCGTGCTTGCGGCGTCGCGCAATGGCCTGACCTCGCTCTCGAGCGTGGATACGAACGTCTTTTTCCTCGGCCGCTCGCTGTTCGCGAGCGACGCGCCGTTGAACGGTTCCATTGACGAGTTCCGCATCTACAACACGGTTTTGGGCGCGGCGGCGATTGCCGCCAGTTTCAGCAACGGCCCGAACGCCGTGCTTGCAGCGCCCTGACCCACGGTGATGCCGGCGAACCTATTCTGGAAAATCCGAAAGGCGGACGGGAAATTATTCCCTTCCGCCTTTTCATCTCAATTCCCGTCCGCCGATTCAAGCAGGACGGATTGCAAATCTTCGTTGCCCGGATTTTGGGCCAGGGCTTCCTGATAAAACCGGCGCTGGCCGTCGGCATCGTCGTTGAGTAAAAAACGAAAACCTTCGATGATGGCTTTCTTGCCCGCCTGTTTTGGGCGCAGTTGTTCAATCAGCGCAGCTTGGTCGGTTCCGGCGCCGGCGAGCAATTGGCCCGCGTCGCCGGTCTGCCGGTTCAGTTCCAGCAAATTCATCATGCCTTGGCGGGCCGACCGGACGGCGAGCCGGGGCGCGGAAAATTCAATCACCGGCCGGTCATCCGTGTCCAGCGGCTGGCCGCGGCTGAACGCCGCCAGTTCATCCTCGCCCAAAACAAAATGGCTCAACAGCAGCGCGGGCGATTGCAGGTTCACTTCGCGCAGTTCCGCCGCCAGTTCCGGATTTCGCATCCGGCTGGCGAGATTTTCATCGTCAACCGAGAATTTTGTTTCCGTGCCGATGAGGCCCACGACCGCAACCGAATCACCGATCATACCATACCACAGTGTGGCGTGGGGAAACACCGACTGGAAGGTGGCGGCGATGGTCTTGAAGTTGGCGAGCGAAAGTTGATGGGCGGGCAGCCATTGGCAGACCAGTCCGCCCGGACGGAGATGTTGGCGGCAAAGTTCATAATACTCGCGGCTGAAGGCGGTCCCCGAACCGGAACTCATGGGAAAGAAAATGTCCAGCACCACGACGTCATATTTCTTTGCGCTCGTGGCCAGAAAATTCCGGCCGTCGTCCACGGTGATTTTCACGGCCGGGTTGTCGGGCGCGCGCTGATTTTCAGCGGCGAATTGTTCTTTCGCGGCGGCGACGACGCCCGGCGACAGCTCCACGCAGTCCACGTTCGAGGGGTGCAGGTCGTTGACGCCGCGCAACGTAATGCCCGCGCCCAGGCCGACAACCAGCGCGGTTTGTGGATGCGGATGCAGCAGCATCGGGATTTGCCCGAGCCGCCGGTGATCTTCCAGTCCGCCGAGTTCCGAGGTGTTGTGCGCGAACAGCCGGTTGGAAACCAGATATTTCCGGTGCAGCGGCTTCAGATCCACGACGCTGGTCACGCCCGTGGCGTCTTCCCGATAGAACAACAATGACAACAGTTGTTCCAGCGGCTGACTGGGTTCGAGAAAAGATGTCGAAAGACGCAACTTGTCCCAAGGCGGCAACGCCACCAGCATGAGCAACGCGAGCGCGCCGGTGATGGCCGGCCAGATTTTGGATTGGTTTGCCAATAACAGCAGCGCCAGGCCCGCGCCGAGGTTCAGCAGTCCCGTCAACACGACGCTGTTGCGGATGCCCAGCAGCGAAATGAAAACAAATCCCGCCGTCACCGAACCGAGCGCGGCGGCAACGGTGTTGACGCCGTAGAACAATCCGATCCGCCGGCCAAATTGCGGCGCGTGTTCCGCGCACAGCCGGCCGGCGAGCGGAAACGCCGCGCCGAACAGGCCGGTGGGGACCAGCATCAGCAGGAACGCGCAGCCGAACCGGATGCCGTTGCCCGCCGCCCAATAGTTTTCGCCGTATTGCCGGACCAGCGCCGTGTTCGTTTGCAGGTCGTTGATCCAATACGGAAATTTCTGGACCAGAAACAAACCCGCGAACGCCGACAGCCCGATGAGCGCCTGTACCAAACCGAGGCCAAACCGGAAGTTGCCGCCGTGACGCATGAGCCGGCTGCACACCAAACTGCCGAGGACGAGTCCCGTCAGAAAGGCCGTCAGCACGATGGTCAGGTCAAAAATGCTGTCCTTGAAAAAGAACGTGAGCAGGCGTGTCCAATAGACCTCATAGGCCAGGCTGGTAAAGCCCGAAATTGCCACGACCGCCCACACGAGCCGGACGGCGGCTTTGGATTCAACGGCAGCGGGTGGTGAGATAATTTTTGATTTTTCCCGGGCATTGGTTTCTGCGCGGGGAATGGCGCAATCCGGTGAACGCCGCCACAGCGGCGCAAGGATTCCCGCTGCGACAAAGCTGCCAGCCGCCGCCAGCCATAGCGGCCGGCTCAAACCCAACGCCGGCATCAAATAAAATCCCGTGGCCAAGGCGCCCGCCGTTCCGCCAAACGTGTTCATGGCATAAACCCACCCGACATCGCGGTCTGCGCGATCACGTTGCCCGGCCAGGCACTTGACGAGAAGTGGAAAAGTTCCGCCCATCAGGTAAGTCGGCACCAGCAGCGCCAACAAAGACAACCCGAAGCGCAACGCGTGTTTTTCCCAGCCGCCGGGTTCGAGCGCGCGGACGAGCGCGTTGGCGAGATGGGCAAACCCTTGATACAACAGCGGCGAAAGCAGCAGGCACGCACCGATGGCCAGTTCGATGAGCAGCAGCCACCGGATGGGATCAGAGGTTCGATCCAGACGCCGCCCCAGGTGCCAGCTTCCCAACGCCAGCCCGGTCATGAAACAGGCCAGAACCGTTGCGACCGCATAAACCGAGACGCCGAAAATCAGGATCAGGTATCGCGACCAGATCAGTTCGCTGATCAGGCACACCGCGCCGGAAATAAACGCGACCGCCAGAATTTGTGTGCCAGCCAGATTGTGGGATGAGGCGTTCATTCCGGCATCCCGCGGGATTACAATTCCCGCAAGGCCGAGGCGATGGGCAGGCGGGCGGCGCGGATGGCGGGGAACAGGCCGCCAACCAATCCGATGAATGCCGCCCACACAATGCCGCGCACCAGCAGCTCGGGCGTGACCCGGAAAGCGAACGTGACCTGGCTGAAACTTTGAAAGTTCATGGTCGAGGTGTGAAAATTATTGAAGGCCAGATAGGCCAGCCCACCGCCCAAGGCACCGCCCACCAGTGCCAGGGCCAACGATTCCAGCATCAAGGACACAATCACCGCGCCGCGGCCAAAACCCAGCGCGCGCAAGGTGGCAATCTCCCGCGTCCGTGTCGAAACCGCGCTGTACATCGTGTTCAGCGCGCCGAAGATCGCGCCCACGGCCATCAACCCCGCAATCAGCACGCCCAGCGTGGTGATCAGCCGGGTCATGGTCTCCGATTGTTGAGCGTAATACTCGGACTGCCGGACGACTTGCACATTGAGTTGCGGATTCGACGTCAGCGAATCCTTGAACTCCTGGAATGCGCCCGGTGAATTCAACTTCACATAGACCGACTGGAATGAATCGCCGCGATTGTACGCTTCCTGCAGCACCTTCGCGTCGGTCCAGATCTCCGATTCCGCCACCGCTCCGCCGGCGGAAAACATTCCCACCACCGGCCATTCATAGCGGCCGACTTTGATTTTCGAGCCCACCTCGAGCCCGGAGAATTCCTGGACGGCACCGCTGCCGACGATGACTTCGTTCTTTCCCCAATCGAACATCCGGCCGGAAATGAGTTTGACCTTGTCGCGCACCTGCAAGCCGCTTGGTTCCACGCCGCGCAACGGCACATTGGCGTCCGTGCCCGTTGAACGTTTGGGCAGGTTGATGATGACAAACAATTCGGCGGATGACAGTGGGCCTTGCGGCGTATGCGCCACGCCCGGCGAATCGGCGATCACGCGGGTCTGTTCACGGCCGAGGCCGCTGACCATTTCGCTGTCCGCGCCGCTGCGCAGGACGACGGCCGCGTCGGGCGCGCCGGAAACCGTCATGGCCTGCTTGAAACCCGCGGCGATGGAGAGCACGCCCACGAGCACTGCCACGACGCCGGCGATGCCGAAGACCGTGGCCGCGACCGTGCCGCGCCGTTGCGGGATGCTCAGCAGCCCGAATTTCGTGATGGACCCGATTTGGGAAATCCAGTTGAGGGGGCCGGCCATGGGTTAGCGGATGGTTGAGGGTTGATAGTTGATGGCTGCGGAAAAGGTGGGACGCGTCACTCCGTTCGCGCCGCGGCCAAGCGGTTCCAAAACGGCGCGCACGGAGTGACGCGCCCTACCATTGAATGGTTTGGTTGCTGGCATTTTACATTCTTCTCAAGGCGTCGGCCACGCGCAGGTGCATGGCTTGGAGCGCAGGAAAGATTCCGGTGATCAAACCCAAGACAATACTAAGGCCAAACCCGACGAGCAGGTCGCGGGCGGGAAAGGAGAACAGCGGCAGCAGGCCACCGGTGGGGTCGCCATGGGAAATCACCAGCCAGGCCAGTCCCAGTCCGAAGGTTCCCCCGAGCACCGTGAGCAGGCACGATTCGGCCAGCACGAGCACCATGACCTGCCCATTGGTGAAACCGATGGCCTTGAGCACGCCCAGCTCCCCGGTCCGTTCCCGCACCGCCTGGGCCATGGTGTTGCCGGTCACCAGCAGGATGGTGAAGAACACCGCGGACAGGATGGCAGCCACGATCAAGACGATATTGCCGATCTGGCTGGCCCACGCCTGCACGAACGCGCCCTCCGGCTCCGTCTTGGTCTCGGCCGAAGAATTTTCAAACTCCTGGTCCACCAGCTTCGCCACCGCTGCCGCCTGCGTCGGATCCTTCACGCGGATGGTGTACCAACCGACCAGGCCCTTGCCGCGGTTCTCCTGGCGATTTTCATCAAAATAATCGTAGCGGAAAAAAAGCGGCGTGGTGTCGGTCTCTTTCTTGGCGCCATCATAAATCCCCACGATGTCAAATTCCCAGGTCCGGCTGCCGGCGGCCGTGGACCAGATGGTGGATTGGATGGGTACCTTGTCGCCAATTTTCCAATGGAACCGGTCCGCGGTTTTCCGGCCGACAATGGCACCGGTCCGGGTTTCCAGCCACGCCTTTTTTTGATCGGGTGGAAGGGTGATTTCCGGGTGCATCTTTAAGAATTCCTCCGGCACCACGGGATTTTGCATGAAGAAATTCTTCGGGTCCTGATAAATGCCGCCAAACCACGTCTGATGTGTGGCGAAATCCACGCCCGGGATGCGGTCCATGCGCGCCTTGTAATTTTCCGGCAGCAACTGGATGATGGACACCTTGTGCCGCACCACCAGCCGGTCCTG
>CAZKTW010000186.1:0-7659 GCA_964555775.1 uncultured Bifidobacteriaceae bacterium
CCTTGAGTTCCAGCATCACCGGTTCGGCGCGGCCTTCCACCCAGATTTTGCCGCGCACCACGCCCTTGACGCGATTGTCAATCTCGCCACGCACCACACTGTCCTGAATCCGAAAAGCCATGCCCGCAGAATAGCCACAGCCCCACTGCCTGGCAAAAAGTTTTCAGGCGATTGTGCAGGCAGCAGGATCAAAACGGGCAGTCGTCGGGAACACCCGTCAATTCTTCCATCGCCCGAACGGCCTGGTCGCAGTTCACATCGGGCACGGCCAGGAAATCCCGGATGACGATGGCGTGCCTGCCCCACGCGGCAGCCAGCGGCGGTGACAAAATATCGTCCAAGGTTCCCGGCTCAGGCACGCGCGTCTCCACCGCCAGGGCCCGGCTCAGGGCCAGCGCCGCGTCGAGCAACGGCGGGCGGGCCTCGTCGGGCAGACCGCCGTCGGCGAGGAGACGGGCCATCTTGAGTTTGCGGGTGGCCAGCGGCAGCGCCCCGGTTAGCAGCCGCGACTCGATGTTTCGCCCGCCCGCCACCATCGCGAACATCAATGCCGTCATACCCGCCTCGTCGGCGGAAACCACCAGCGACTCGATCAACCGGTGCAAATCTTCATCGGTGGCCGGGAGTTGGGCGGCGAGGGCGCGCACCTCGCCCTGCGTCAGCCGGGCCGAGTGCAGACGCTTGATTAAATCGTCATCCGCGCCGGAAGACTAATTCAGAACCACCGACGCCGTCAGCACCGGAATTGGTCTTCAACCGCTGACCTGACGCGACGAGGCGCGAGCACGGCGGGTGAATGCTGATAACGTAGGACAGCGCGTCCCGCCTGTCTCCATTGTTGAGCGTTGAATGTTGAAAGTTGAGCGTTCGATGTATTCCTCAGCCGGCGACGTCCGAAAAATCAGAGGCTCCTCACGTCGGCTGCCATGGTTCAATCGGCCTGGGATTTTCCGCCGCCCTTGCCGGGCTTGGAAATTTTGTGAATGATTTGCCCAAGGCGGCGCTGCGCCTGCCCTGGTCTATTCGCTTTCGGGCTTACAGCCCTGTGGATCAGCGTGCCTCAGTGTTAATCCGCAGTTAAGATATTTTGCGTTCTCCGCGTTCTTTCGACGCTGGACTCAATCCGCGTAAAGCGGCGTGGCCGCCACGCGGCTTTACGCCGTGTTCATCCGTGATTAATCCATTCCGCCTCGTCACCTCGGCAGCTACAGTCCCAATTTTTGAACCGGCGGTTCATGGTTCTGGTTTGCGTGCAGGTACATGCAAGACCTGGCGCAAACGCGTGGCCATCCAGCGTAACTCTGTTTCATCCTGTCCGGCCAGCAATCCCACCTTCTTCCCGCCGCTGGGATGCACCTGCAACTCAATCACCGGCTTGTGATTGACTTCCATGCCGCTGCGATCCGCGCGAATGGCGGCGATCTGATCGCGGCTCCACTCCCACTGTTTCGTGCCTAAAAGGCCTTTGGTTTCCACACGCAGGCGACCGGACTCAACCACCACTTCCGCCCGGCGCCGTCCCAAGTTGATGGCAAAGGCCATCATCCCCAAACCCACCGCCCAAAATCCCAGCAGGATGAGGATGATAATCCACAAGGGGGACTCCCGTTTTGTGCCCGGCAACACCAGAACCGTGGTGATGACAGTCATGAATCCACACCAAACCAACGGAAACATGAAAAAGCCTTTCGAGCCGCGCCAGACACCGGCGGGCGGCACATTGAAGCGGATGCCGCCGGCTTGTTCGACCACCTGCACAAGGCTGCCGGAGGGTTGTTCCGGAACGTCGGCATCATTTTCATTCTGCGGCAGTTGCTCGACGACTTCCACCTGGGTCGGTGTGCCGGAAAGTGTGCCGCCCCCGACATAGCCTTTCAATTCCTCCGCCAGCGCCAACAACCAGTCCTTGGGATAGCCAATGACCACCAATTTTGCCGGGCCATCTTCAAACTTGGCGACCAGGCAGGAAAATCCCTCCAATGGTCGCGGAGCGGAATTCCTGCTCGTGGATGTGGCGGCGCCAACTTCCAGTTTGTTGATCGGCTGGCGCGGCAACCGCCTGATCCAGCATAGCGGGCCGAGAATTTCCGCCGTCCGAAGCTGACCATCCTTCCATTCCACCCGACATCGCCCGAACAGAATCACCAGCCCAATCGCCATCGGCACGCAACCCGCAATCATGAATGGCAGTTCGAACAGGCTGGAAAAAATATCCGCTTTTCCCGGGGTTCCCTGCCACCATTTCAGGACCGTCTGCCCGACATCGTGTGCCGGGTGCCAGATGAACAGCCCACCGAAACCGACAAGAAACAAGCCGACCAATCGGCCCCAACCCAGCGACCGGACGGGAAATTCATATCGCGCGTCACCACCCGCGTATTCGCGCCGCACCTTGAGTGTCCAGTCGCTGGTCATGATGTGTATTGGTTGCGGGTTTGGCTTGTCCGCGTGTTTATAATGGTTCCATCCGGTTGTGCTAATTTCCAAAGCCGAACCGTCCGCACTCATCCGCCCACCGCACCTCGGCGGTTACAGTCCCAGTTTCTTGAACCGGCTGTTCACTTCCTTGAAATGGAATTCGAGCGAACAGAGCTTTTCCAATTCACCCTTCTTGAAATGTTTCGCCACGGCGGGGTCGGCTTTCAAGACTTTGACAAAATCGGCGTCATCGCGGCCGGCGTGTTTGACTTCCCAGGTTTTCATCGCGGCATCCTGGACCAGTTTGTAGGCGGCTTCACGGGTCAGACCCTTCTTGATGAGCGCCAGCAGAACGGTCTGCGAATTCCACATGCCCAGGCTCAGACCCAGGTTTTTCTTCATGTTCTCCGGATAGACATTGAGGCCGTCCATCAGGCGCGTCAGCAGGCCGAACATGTAGTCGAGCAACGTGCAGGAATCAGGGAAGATGATGCGCTCGACACTGCTGTGGCTGATGTCGCGCTCGTGCCAGAGGGCGACGTTTTCCAGCGCCGCCATGGCGTTGCCCCGCAGGACGCGCGCCAGGCCGGTGAGGCGTTCCCAGGTGATGGGATTGCGCTTGTGCGGCATGGCGCTGCTGCCTTTCTGGCCCGGGGCAAAGGGTTCTTCGGTTTCGAGCACCTCCGTCCGCTGGAGATGGCGGAACTCAACCGCCCAACGCTCAATGCTCGCACCGACCAGGGCAAGCGCCAGCATGAATTCGGCGTGGATATCGCGCTGGACGACCTGGGTGGCAATGGGCGCCGGTCGCAGACCGAGCTGTTTGCACACGGCGGCTTCCACTCCGGGCGACAAATGGGCGCTGGTGCCCACCGCACCGCTGAGTTTGCCGACGGTGGCGGTTTCGCGGGCGCGTTCGAGCCGTTCGAGGGCGCGGCCAAATTCATCGCACATGAGCGCCAGCTTCAAACCAAACGTGGTCGGTTCGCCATGGATGCCGTGGCTGCGACCGATGCAGGGCGTGAACTTGTATTCCTTGGCGCGGCGGGCGATCACGGGCAGAAGTTTTTTCACATCGGCAATCAATATGTCCGCACTCTGCATCATCTGCACGGCAAACGCGGTGTCACCAATGTCGCTGCTGGTCAGGCCGAAATGGAGCCAGCGGCTGGCCGGGTCGTTGATTTGTTCGGCCACGGCGGTGGTGAAGCCGATGACATCGTGATTGAGCGTCTTTTCCAGTTCCTTCGCGCGCTCGGTCAACGCCTTCGTGTCGGTAAAACATTTGTCTGCACCGGCCTTCATTTTGGCGAAGTCGGCCCGGGGCACGACACCTTCGGCGACCAGCGCCGCACTGGCGAGAAGTTCGATTTGCAGCCAGATGCGCAGTTTGTTTTCGTCAGTCCAGATGGCCCGCATTTCCGGCCGGGAATAGCGCGTAATCATGTCCGAAGATTAGAAGTTTGCCCCTCAAGAGTCGAGATCGGGATATGTGATTCGTGAAACGTGAAACCGGGGCGTGCCGCTGCATTCACGGATCACGGATCACGGATCACGTCCTATCGTTTGGCCATCCGGGAACGGGCTTTTTCGAGGATTTGCCGTTCACGTTCGGTCAGGCTCTGAATGCCTTGCCGGGAAATTTTATCGAGGATGGGATCCACCTCGCTTTTGACAAATTCATCGGTGGTCAAATCCTCGTCCGGAGGACCGGCCACCGAAGGCCGGTCAGAATTTTTGCCGGCCCGGGTGGGGACGACCCGCATTCGATGACGCCGCAACGAATTCCAATGTTGGATTCGTTGCAGCCAGCCTTCCCAGGGAAGCAGGACATAATCCCGATGCCAGCCCAGTTTCACCCAGGCAATTCCGGCAAGCAGGCCGCCGAGATGCGCGGCGTGAGCTGTGCCGCCGGCGCGATCCGATGGAACAAGCGTGAAGAATAAAGAGATGCCCCCAGTGATCCAGAGCAATACATCTGCACGAACGGGTAGAATGAAATTCAGGCGAATGGTTGAATCCCCTAATAACCGCGCGAAAATGGCAAAAATTCCCATGATTCCTGCCGACGCACCAAAAACAAATGGTGCGAAATGCCGGGGAAAAGCCAGCATCAAGACGCATTGCAGCAGGCCGCCCAACACACCTGCTCCAAAATAGGCCAATAGAAATCTGCTCCTCCCGAGGATGTTTTCCACGAACTGGCCGACGAACCAAAGCCCCATCAGGTTCCCCAGCAGGTGCCAAAGATTGACGTGAAGAAACTGAAACGTCAGGAATTGCCAGACGAAGCCGGATCGCAGTGCCTCGGGCGTCAGCGCCAACTGAATTTCAACTGCCGAATGGATATATACGTCGTTTATGCACTGGAGGGCAAAGGATACCGTCAGCACAATCATAAGCGTAACGACCGCTGACCAACGAAAACGCCAGGGAGGTTGGGAATCCCTTTCCCGCATGTAATCACGGTTTTCAAGCATAACTAAAACAAGCTAGTCGCCAAACTACTCTTTTTCAATGGGCTTTTGGGTTGCCCGCCGCCACCAGAACATCCGCTCGCGACCGGTGCGGTTGGCATAGGAATGGGGAACCCAGTCTGCCTGCAAATCGAAATGCGGCGAGAAGCGCCGCAACTGCTCCTCCCGCGTCGTGGGAAACGGCGGACCGTCTGCGTCTTCAATGATCAGGTAATTAACCGCCAGATATTGTCCCGACGGTTTCAGCCAGCGCAACACGGCACGGACGTACTCGTCGCGTTCACCAGGCTGAATGGCACAAAACAGCGTGTGCTCGAAGATCCAGTCGAATTGAAACGGGGGTTCATCGTGCAAAAAATCAGCGAGCTGGAATTGGGCGCCCAGGCCGGCGGCTTTGGTTTTCTCCGTGGCCAGTTGAATTGCGCCCGGCGCAATATCGTAGCCAAAGGTGTCGAAACCTGCCTGTCCCCAGGCGCGAACATCGTGGCCTGTGCCGCAACCCGGCACACAAACCGTTCCCCGCGGCAAATCAGGATGCGCCGCCAGGAAATCCACCAACCCCGGCGATGGGGCTCCTTTTTCCCAAGCCATGTCGCCGGCTTGATAACGCGTTTCCCAGTACTCGCGGCTCATTGGATTTACGATATACGATTTACGATTGACGCCGCACACAACATTCGAGCGCGTAAATCGTAAATCGAATATCGTAAATTCTCATGACTGGATCTGCCCGTCCACCAGCTCCACCACGCGCCCCGCATGCGCCGCCACCTTGGCGTCGTGCGTGGCAATGACAAGCGTGGTTTGTTTTTCGGCGCGAAGTTTCTTGAGCAATTCAATGATTTCACCACCGGTATGGGAATCCAGATTCCCCGTCGGTTCATCCGCCAGCAACAGTTCCGGTTCGTTGACTAGCGCACGGGCAATGGCCACGCGTTGTTGTTCGCCGCCGGACAGCTCATACGGCTTGTGGTCCATGCGGTCCTTGAGTCCGACCCAGGCCAGCAGATCGCGTCCACGCGCCCCGGCCTTGCCGGCAGGAGTCCGGGCCATGCGGGCCGGTAAACAGACATTTTCGAGCGCGTTGAGTTCAGGCAACAGATGATACGCTTGAAAAACGAACCCGACACGGTGGTTGCGGAAAAAGGTCAATTCACTCTCGGAAAACGCGGCGAGGTTCTGGCCGGCGAAATGGATTTCGCCCGCATTCGGCGTGTCGAGTCCGCCGATGAGATGGAGCAACGTGCTTTTGCCGGCCCCGGACGCGCCGCGCAAGGCCACGAACTCGCCCCGCGCCACGTCCAGGCTGACGCCGCGCAACACCTCAAGCGAACGCTTGCCCATAGTATAGGTCTTGGCCAGGGCGCGGGCGGATAACAATGGTTCGCTCATGGGCGGCCTCCTTTCAGAAAATAAAAAACATTCAACATTGAACATTCAACGCTCAACGTCCAAGTAGAAATTGGCAACTGGATAATTCGGCGTTCGATGTTGAATGTTGAATGTTCGATGTTCCCCAATTTACTCATAACGCAGGGCCTCCACGGGTTTCAACCGGCCGGCGCGGATGGCGGGCAACACACCGCCAAGAATGCAGATGATAAACGAACTGCCGCAAATGAGCGCGATATCACGCGCGTCAATGATCGCCGGCAACTCGCTGAAGTTGTAGATGGAGGCGGGAAAAAGTTCCCAGCCGGTCAGCCGGTTCATGAAATGCAGGAACTCGTTGCGAAAGGTCAGCGCGAGGATGCCCAGCCCATAACCGGACAACACGCCGAGCACGCCAATGATCGCACTCTGGCCGAGAAATACGCCGGAGATCTGGAGGTTTGTCGCCCCCAGCGCCTTGAGCATGCCGATCTCGCGGGTTTTCTGGACGACAAAGGTGATTTGCGCGCTCAGGATGCAGAGCGCCGCCACAATCACGATGAAAAACAGCAGGTAAAACATGACGTTTTTCTCAACCACGAGGGCATTGAGAATGGTGGAATTCTGGTCCATCCAGGTGGTAACCTGGAATTCGTCGCCCAATGATTTGGTTAGTTGCGCCTGCACCGCCGTCGCCTGATACGGGTCGTTCAACATCACGAACAGGCCGTGGACCGAATCGTTCAGGTCATACAGGTCCTGGGCGTTGTCGAGGGAAACAGCAACGAAACGGGCGTCGAATTCATAATAACCGGTGCGGAAAATCCCGCGCACCTCGTAATCATCCGGCATGATCAGTTCGTCCTCCTTGCGGTCATGGGCCGCCTTCATCTTTTTGATTTCACGGATGGAGTAGATGGACAGGTGATCGCCAACCACCAATCGCAGATTGTTCGCAAAGTTCCAGCCGATGAGCAGGCCGCGCCCGCCCAGGTCAAATTTGCCCTCGATGACATCGCGGGGCAGTTCGCTGATCTTGCCTTCGGTCTGCGGGTCCATGCCCCGCAACATCGGCGCGTCCTGCATGGCCGGCCGGTTTGTGTCTCCCGCCGTTTCCACCAGCACCGGTCCGAAGACAAATGGCGAAACCCCCCGGACATTGGGGTTGGTGGCAATGCGGTCAGCCAGGGCGGCGTAATTGGCCATGGGCGCGCCTCCCCGCGTCACGGTGAGATGCGCATTGAAACCCAGGATTTTTTCGCGCAGGTCATGGTCGAACCCGCTCATGACGCTGATGACGATGATGAGCACCGCCACGCCGAGCGCCACGCCCACGACGGAGATGAGCGTGATGACGGAAACAAACGTCCGCTTGGGCCGCAAATAGCGCAGG
>CAZKTW010000187.1:0-7637 GCA_964555775.1 uncultured Bifidobacteriaceae bacterium
GCCGTTGGTGATATGACTGCTCATTTTCGGTAGCATGAATAGACCATTTTCCACCTCAAAACAAAGCGATTATTGTGCCCGCACCGGCTGCTTTGCCTCAATAATTACAGCCCGGCAACCACAATCTGGCGCGCTTTGGCGATGTAGCGTCTGCGCTGTCCACCCTCCGCAGGGCTGTTACGGAGGACGGGTGCGCCGATTTCGAGCCACAGGCTCGACGCTGCAACAAATCCTCGATTCAGAAATGCCAGCCCAACGACACCATCAGGGCATGACTGATGAAATCATAATTGCCATTGGCGTTCTCCCCGGATGACGATGCGGGTGTGGAGGATGGAGTGCTGCCCGTGACCGTATGCGTGGGGCCATAGCCGAACTGATAGGCGATGTCGCAACTAAATTGTTTGCCCTTGTAGCCGATTCCCGTACTAAAGAAGTAACGGTCCATGTCGGCCACAATCGGGGAATAATACGTATTCGGCACGGAGTTCCCATTATAAACGACCCCGGCGCTTGCGTGCCAGCCGTTGACAAAATATCGCGTTGCACCAAGCTCATACATCCAACTCGCCTGCCAATCCAGTGTTAATGAAACACCATCCGGCGACATGGGCGCTGGTGGATTTGCTTGATGTATGGTGGTTGATCCAAAGCTGCTCCAATCCGTGTAATCCGCATCAAACTCGACATTCCAATTGGAGGTAGGCCGGTAGGAGATGCCCACCGTTGCAGTTAATGGAAATTGAAGATCCGTGTGGGCAGATCGACTGGTTGCTGGATAAAATCCAGCCACCCCGAACTGCTCGAATTCCGTCTGGCCATTCAACGTGACGGTCGCCGAACTACGAAAGTTGGCGCCGATCGAAATGTTCTCGTGCGGTTGCCAGAGTACGCCCAGATTGTAACCCACACTCCAACCATCGCCGGTAAACCTGAAGAAGTTGATATTAGGAGGCAGGTAGGAGGAAATCAGGCCTTGTCCCAGTTCCATTTTCGCGTAGTTCACCATCACCCCGCCACCAATGGAAAGCGATGGCAATAGCTTGTACGCTACGGCCGGATTGATGGTCACATAAGTTAGTGAACCGTCCAAGGCCACCGTGCGGAAACCTGTATCCTGCGGCCAGCTCGATTTGCCTCCAAAAGGCGCATAAACTCCCAGGCCAAAACTTAGCGGCATGTTCGTGGGAGTGTAGGCATAAAAGATCTGGGGAATTGCGGCGAAATAATCCTGGTTGTTGTAAGTCTGGCCGTGGTTAAAGGCAACGCTTGGAGGAGTGAAGCTGGAATCGACATAGATTCCATAAAGGCCTCCGCGAAGATTGCTGCCTTCGAGTTGGGTGAGGCCCGCTGGGTTGTAGTAAATGGCCGACGGATTGTCTGCCGTGGCGACAAACGCCTCGCCCCGCGCGGTCGCAAAGGCGTCCTGGTCCGGAAGCCGAAAGCCGTTCGCTGAAGCTTTCCGGCTCAAAATCCCTGAAATCAACAGCGTTAGAACCCTTATTAATATGGTACGTCGGGCCATCATCACCGATTCATGGGCTTAAACATCAGAACGGACGCCGTAGATACGCATGGAAAGCGTGCTGGAGCAAGCAAATCCCCCGCCGGATCGGGTCGTTCCTTTACTTTAATCCGGCATGAGGTAGAATGGCACCGTGAAAAAAGTCGTACGTTTCATGGTGGGGATTTTGTTGTTTGGTTCCGCCGTTTTTTCTGTTCAAGCTACCTTCACGGCACTTTATGTTTTTGGCGACGGCCTTTCAACCTCGACAGACAATCCATCCATAGGACCTTATTACTATGGTCAACGCTATTCCAACGGCCGGGTCTGGATTGAAGTGCTGGCGCAGCGACAGGGGCTGACGTATGACTTCAACAAGAACTGGTCCTACTTTGGGGATACCAGCACCGACTTGGTGGCGCATGTCAGCAGCTTCAACATCGCTCTTTCGGATGCGAGTAACGCACTGTTTGTTGTCTGGGTCAACAATGCCGATCTATATTATCCGGCGCTGTCCACCAGCACGAACATGGTTATGTGGACCAACGCCATCAACCAATCCCAAGCCAACCATTACAAATCTATCACCAATCTTTACGCCAAAGGGGTCCGCACACTTATTATGCCGAATGCCGTGGACATTTCCACGGTTCCGCAGTTCAACGGGTCCAATAACACAAATTTTTTTCACCTGAGGTGTATTGATTACAACGTTGCTTTTTTAAATACTTTGAATCAGATAAGGGTTTCGTGTCCCGATTTGACGATTTATTCCCCGGACTTTTTCACCCTGCTCACCAATTTGCTGGCGCACCCCGCCAACTACAGCGTGACCAATGCCCTAAATAATCGCGGGTTAAGTATTGATGTGATTGGGGATAATGCGCTGAGTGACAAAACCACGAATGGGCCGGGTACAAACCACATCTTTTGGGATGCTAGGAATCCGACCGCGATGGTCCATATGTGGATGGCCAATCTGACCCAGCAACTTATTTCGCCGGCGCAAATCAGCCAGGTCACTCCGTTTAATGGCAGCAACCAGCTGGATTTGGTCAACGTTCCGATCGGTCAGGACGGCCTGGTCCTTGGCAGCACAAACCTGATGCAACCGGGTTGGAATACCTATGCCAGCATCAGCAGCACCAATGCGGCGGAATCCATCATTATCCCGGCCTACAGTCCGCAGTGTTTTTACCGGTTGAGCTTTCCCTTCTCCTGGACCTGGCCGTAAACTGCCCTCGCTTCCTGGGAGCGCCGGCGTCCCGCCGGCCTGCTGGGTGGTGATGGGACCAACTCGCCAACGAGACGTTGGCGCTCCCAGGCGGCTTGCGACATCTGCAATTGTTCCTACTTCGCTTTTGCCAGCGTTTCGTGGCCCCAGCGCAGCATCCGTTCCGTCGTTTCCCAGCCGATGCACGAATCGGTGATGGACACGCCATACCGCAGGTCCGCCGGATGTTTCGGGATCGGCTGGTTGCCTTCGTGAACGTTGCTCTCCACCATCAGGCCGATGAGCGAGCGGGTGCCGCCCACGCGCTGCTCAATCACGCTGCGCCACACGTCCTCCTGCCGCGCAAACTGTTTCTCCGAGTTCGCATGGCTGCAATCCACCATCAGCACCGGCGGCAGTTTTTCCGCCATCAATTTTTCTTCCGCGGCCCGGATGCTTTCCGCGTCGTAGTTGGTCCGCGCCTTGCCGCCGCGCAGCACGATGTGCGCGTCCGGATTGCCCGCCGTGCGGACGATGCTCGTGACGCCGTCCTGGTCGATGCCCAGAAAACTGTGCGGATGCCGCGCCGCGCCCATCGCGTCAATCGCCACCTGCAGGCTGCCGTCCGTGCTGTTTTTCAAGCCGACCGGCATCGAAAGGCCGCTGGCCATTTCCCGGTGTGTCTGCGATTCCGTCGTGCGCGCGCCAATCGCCGCCCAGGTGATCAAATCCGCGATGTATTGTGGGACGATCGGGTCCAGAAACTCCGTCGCCGCCGGCAGGCCCAGGCCGGTGATCTGCAGCAACAGCCGCCGCGCGATTTTCAGGCCGGCCTCGATGTCCTGCGAGCCGTCGAGATGCGGGTCGTTGATCAATCCCTTCCAGCCGATGGTGGTGCGCGGTTTTTCAAAATAGACGCGCATGACGATCTCCATCCGGTCGGCAAATTTCTCGCGGAGCGCATTAAGCCGGGCGGCATAGTCCAGCGCCCCCTTTTCATCGTGGATCGAGCACGGACCGATGACGACGAGCAGGCGCGGGTCTTCCCGCTGCAAAATGCGGATGATCCGTTCACGGCTGTGCGCGACCATCGCATTGACGGCATCGGGCGTCGGTGACTGCGCCTTCAGTTCCCGCGGCGTCAGCAGCCGGATAATTTCTTTGACGTGTAAATCCTGCGTCCGAAACATGATGACGAGTATAGCATGGGTTGATGGTGCGGAAAGAACGAACTCAAGGTGGTGGGATAACTTCAGTATTTGGTGGGCGAGCGACTGTCCCTTCGTTGCTTCGGCGAAGATGGATCCTCGCGAGCCGTCGTCGCTGCGCTTTTGCACGCCAAGTCCGGCTCGTCAGGAGCCTCGCCCCACCAACGGTTTCAGGGGCGCTCTAAAGTCGTAGCGGCGGGCGTCCCGCCTGCCGTAAAGCCGTGGCGTCCCGCCCGGCGGGCTGGCGGTGGGTGGCAGGAATGTCTGGTGGAATCCGTGGTGCATCAACATTCGGACGCAAGAGCCGGGCGGCGGGACGCGCGCCCTCTACGTCAGGCAAGATGCCTGACGCTACAAAACCGACTTTAGAGCAGCCTTGAACGGTTTCCAACCCGAACTCAACGCGTTGGACAGGCCGCGAATTTTTGTATATTGTCCCCCGGACTTGGACGGACAAGGACTATGAGCGAACCGCAATTGAACACCGGCCAGAAGGCGCTCCAAATCAACCTGGACGCCAAACTCTACGGCACCTTTGCCGAGATCGGCGGCGGCCAGGAGGCGGGGCGCTGGTTTTTCCGGGTCGGCGGCGCCGCCGGCACGGTCGCCAAGACCATTTCCGCCTACGACATGTCGGTGAGCGATGCGATTTACGGATCCGCGGAACGGTACGTGAGCCGCCAGCGCCTGCAGGCGATGCTCGATTATGAGTGGAACCTGCTGCTGCAGCGGCTCGACAAGCCGCGCGGCGACAAGACCGCGTTTTTTGTTTTTGCCAACACGGTGGCCACCCACAGCTTTTCGCACAAGGAGGAGGGGCACGGCTGGCTCGGCGTGCGCTTTCAAACCCAGCCGCGCGAGCCGTCGTCGGAGATCATCATTCACGTGCGGATGCTCGATCACGAAAACGTCCGCGAGCAGGAGGCGCTCGGCATGATTGGCGTCAACCTGATTTACGGCGCGTGTTATCACCACACCGGTCCGGCCAAACTCATCAGCTCGCTCATGGACGGCCTGTCGCGCGAGCGCATCGAGGTGGACATGATCAAGTTTTCCGGGCCGCGCTTCGCCGGCCTGGACAACCGCCTGATGGCCCTCCAGCTCGTGCAACAATGGCTGACCGACGCCGCCTTGTTCACTGCGGCCGGCGAAACGGTCATTCCCGGCGAAGTGCTTTACAAGAAACCCGTCCTCGTCGAGCGCGGCAGCTTCCGGCCCATGACCAATCCCATGCTCGACATGCTGGAGTGCGCCGGGAAACAGTTCGTGCAGGAGGAATCCCTGAAAGGCGAGCCCACGGTGGTCATCATGGAAATGACCCTGCGCCAGCTTCAGGTCGGTGAAACCATCAATCCCCGTGATTTTCTCGACCGGGTGGACACCTTGAGTGCGCTCGGCAAGACCGTGTTGATTTCCGATTTCCTTCGCTTCCACCGCCTGGTCGCGTATCTCTCGCGTTATACGCAGAAACCGATCGGCCTGCCCATCGGCCTGACGCGGTTGCGTGATGTGCTGGATGAAAAGTTCTATACCACGCTGGAGGGTGGGTTGATGGAATCGCTCGGCCAATTGTTCAAGAACGGAACCAAGGTTTACGTCTATCCTTCGTTGGACCGCAAGACCGGCCAGCTGGTCACGCTGGAAAACCTGGAGGTGCCGCGGCATTTGCGGCATCTGATGGCGCACCTGGTGGAAAACCGGTTCGTGGAAAACATCCGGAATTACAATCCCGATTGCCTGGCCATTTATTCCGGTGACGTGCTCAAGCAAATCCAGTCTGGCGACCCGGACTGGGAAAAACTGGTTCCGCCGCCGATCGTCGAGGTTATCAAATCCAAGCGCTTGTTCGGCTGGCAGGGAAAATGACCGGAGCGCGAGTTGCCCCAACTCGCAGCCTTTCCGACCAGCCCGGCCACTGCGGATTGAGGACAATCCGCGCTCCGTGACAAATCAAGGCGCTGCCAAACGTGCTGGCGTTTTCCCGGTTTTCGGTTTATTGATAAACCGTTATGAAAAAACTAATCCTTACTTTTCTGACCCTGGCCTGCGCCGGGACGGTCCGTGCGGCGATTCATACCGGGAACGTTGAATATAAACAAGGCGACACGGTCCTCGAGGGCTTTGTCGCTTATGACGATGCCATCAAAGGTCCGCGGCCGGGGATCCTGGTCGTGCATCAATGGATGGGGCTCACCGACTACGAAAAGCATCGCGCCGAAATGCTGGCCCAACTCGGGTACATTGCCTTTTGCGCCGATATTTACGGCAAAGGGATTCGCCCGCAAAACACCGCCGAGGCCGGCGCCCAGGCCGGCAAGTACAAGGGCGACCGGCAATTGCTGCGCGCCCGGGTCAATGCCGGGCTGGAGGCACTGCGCCAGCAGCCACTCGTTGATCCGAAACGCATCGGGGCCATTGGCTATTGTTTTGGCGGGACGACCGTGATCGAACTGGCGCGCAGCGGCGCGGACGTTGCGGGCATTGTCAGTTTTCACGGCGGGCTTGATTCGCCGACCCCGGCGGACGGGAAAAACATCAAGTGCAAGGTGCTGGTTTGCCATGGTGCGGATGATCCGTTTACAAAGCCGGAGGATCTGGCGGCATTTGAGAACGAAATGCGGGACTCGAAAGTGGATTGGGAATTGATCAAATATGGCGGCGCAGTCCATTCCTTCACCCAGCCCATGGCCGGTAACGACAATTCCAAGGGTGCGGCCTATAACGAAAAAGCGGACAAACGTTCGTGGGAAGCCATGAAGCAGTTTCTCGCCGAGATTTTCAGCAACCACCAATGAACACGAATTGACACGAACCAAAAACCGCAGGCCGCGGCAAATTCAATTCGTGTGCATTCGTGTCCATTCGTGGTTAAAATTCCCCATGCGCATCACCGGCGGCAACGCAGCCCGACGGATTCTCAAGGTTCCCAAAGGACTCGACGTACGCCCCACGCCGGATCTGGTCAAACAAGCGGTCTTCAACAGCCTGGGCGCGCGGGTCGTCGATGCGCGGGTGCTGGAATTGTTTGCCGGTTCCGGTGCGTTGAGCCTGGAAAGTTTGAGTCGAGGCGCCACCTCGGCCCTGTGCATTGAGAAATCGCACCGCCATGCTGAATTCATCCGCGGCAATGCGGAGACGGCCGGGTACGGGAACATTGTGGAAGTCCGTACGCAGGATGTCTTTCCCGTCCTGCGTCAACTGGCCGACGACGGCAGGCAATTCGATTTGATCCTGGCCGATCCGCCTTACGGTGAAAAAAATGTCGGCCGCCGCTCCACCTCGTTTGCCCAGCAACTGCTGGACGATATCACCTTGCCGAAGCTGCTCGCGCCCGGCGGCCGCTTCGTTCTCGGCCATACCAAGCGCGACACGCTGGATATTGTGGTGCCCTGGAAAGAGGTGAAGCTGCTCAAGCACGGCGACAGCATGATGCGTTTTTTTGAGTTGTAGCCGCCGACATAAGGAGGCGGATTTCCCACTTTGCCGCATCAATGTCCGCCTACTTACGTCGGCGGCTACGAAGCTTCCGCCACTTCTTCGCGGATGGTTTGCTTGAATTTCTCCATGCCCTGGTCAAAGGCGGCGGAAATCGGCAGCAACGAAACCTTTTTGATCTTTTTCTTGAACTGCTTCAAATTCTCCTCGGCCACCGGTTCATCCATTTTGTTCGCCACCACGAGACGCGATTTTTCCAGCAGGGCTGGATCGTAAA
>CAZKTW010000188.1:0-7628 GCA_964555775.1 uncultured Bifidobacteriaceae bacterium
CTCACCGGCCCGGCCGGCAGCGGCAAGACCACGACGATTTACGCCTGCCTCCGCCGGCTGGTTGAACTGGGTGGCCGCCAGATCATCACGGTCGAGGATCCGGTGGAACAGATTGTTCCCGGCACGATGCAAACCGAGGTCAATGAAGCCATCGGCCTTGATTTCGCCCGGGCCGCGCGGCACCTGCTGCGGCAGGATCCGCAGGTGCTGATCATTGGGGAGATTCGCGATGAAGCCACCGCACAACTGGCCGTGCGTGCCGGATTGACCGGACACCTGGTCATTGCCACGTTGCACGCCGGATCGTGTCGGGGCGTTTTCGAGCGGTTGCTCGTGATGTGCGCCGATCATTCCGCCGTGGCGAGCGCGGTCGAATTGGTTTTGAACCAGCGGTTGATCCGCAAATTATGTTCCGCGTGCCACGGTGCCGGGTGTGACTCCTGTTTGCGCACCGGCTATCAGGGCCGGGTGCCGCTGGTGGAATGGTTGCGCGTGGACGAGGCGATACGCGCGAAAATCCGGCAGCGGGAATTGACGGGATTGGTCCCGGCGCGGCCCCTGGAAGAATCGGCGCGTGAGCTTTTGCAGCAAGGTTTGTCCAATCAAGCTGAATACCAAAGGGTATTCGGACTATGAATCTGGACGAATTTGCCTTCTTTAACCAACAACTGGCGGCGATGCTGCGCGATGGCATCCCGCTCGAGGGTGCGCTGCGGCGGCTCTGCCAGGAAATGCGCGTCGGAGCGCTGCGCGCCGAGTTGCAGGCATTGGAGGCCGACCTCGCCCGAGGCACACCGATGGCCGACGCCCTGGCCCCGCGCCAGTTGCCGGAGCTTTACAAGCGCATGGTCCTGGTCGGCGTCAAAAGCAACAACCTGCCTGGTGCGCTGACCATGCTGGCGGATTATTTTCAGCGACAAAACAGCGTCTGGACTCGCTTGAAAAGCATGATGGTTTATCCGCTCATCGTGATGTTCGTTGCGTTCTTGATTTCGGCGGGATTGGCGTTCCTTTGGACCTGTGTCATCGGGCCGTCCATGCAAGACGTCTTTGGCGGCATGGGTGTGCGACTCCCGGCCGCCACCAATTTTGCGCTATCGACCTTGCAAGCCATCTGGGTGTTTCCGGTGGTGCTGGGTGTTTTGTTTTTGTTTGCGGTATCGGTCGTTTTTACGTCCGGGCTGCGCGGAAGATTTCTCTGGCGGCTGCCGGCGTTCAAGGAGGCCGGCGTCTCGCGGATCGGGGCGTCGCTGACCCTCCTGCTGAGAAATGGCGTCAACCTTCCGGACGCCATCGGTCTGGTGGAACAACTGGAGACCAGCACGGCCGCGGCCGCCGACCTGCACCGGTGGCGGAAGAATCTCGCCGCCGGGACCGCAAAATTTTCCGAGGTCGCCGCCGTAAACCGGATGATTCCGCCGCTGTTCGTCTGGGTGGTGGCCAGCGCGGGCGAAGATCTGGCCGCCGGGTTCAATCGCGCGGCGGAAATTTATCATTCGCGCGCCCTCTACCGCACCGAGGTGGCGCTTTATTCGGTGTTGCCGGTGGCCTCGCTGTTTCTCGGGGCCATCGTTTTATCGCAGGCTTTTTTGGTCGTGAGCATGTTTTTGCCGCTCATTGCCATGTTGAACAATTTGAGTGGCTAGACTGAATCCGGATGGGATCCATGACTGATTTCGCACAATTTTTTGCCGCCTTGTTCTGGTATGCCATGTTCATTCTGGTGCCAGGCGGCGCTTTTTCGGTGCTGATGCATTATCTGTTCTCGCTGCCGATGCGCCGGCGTGATCGCGCCCTGTTTTTTCTCGACCTCCTGGAGACCGTCCTGCAACGCGGCCAGCCCATCGAACCGGCCATTCTCGCCGCCGCGGAAAATCAGGACCGCTCCATCGCCGTCCATTTTTACCTGGTGGCGGCGCATATTGAAGGGGGGGCCAGGCTGGGCGAGGCGCTTGAGAAAGTCCCGCGTTTCCTGCCGCCGCAAATCGCGGCCATTCTTCGCGCCGGGGAAAAGCTCGGCGACCTGAAGCGCGTCCTGCCCGCCTGTCGTGAAGTTTTGCGGATCGCCCCCGACACGGTCCGCAGCACCATGCATTACATGATGGCCATCCTGTTGCTGTTTGCCCCGGTCGCCTGCTGGTTGATTTGCCTGCTGTCGGTGTTCGTGATCCCTAAATTCAAGGAGGTTGCCGCCGGCTCGGGGGTCGAGCTCTGGCCCGTCACGCGGTTTGTTTTTTGCAACACGCCCTGGCTGGTGATGTTTGAGGCGGCTGTTTTCCTGACGTTGTCAGCGATGGCGATGATTTACATCGGTGGGCCGGGCCTGGTCCGCTGGTTTCAATTCCGCAGTGTTCCGGTCGTGGACTGGATCACCTGGCGCGTGCCGTGGAAACAAAAGAAGCTGCAGCGAACGTTTTCCGCGATGCTTGCCGTGTTGTTGGATGGCGGCGTGCCGGAAGCCGAGGCGGTCCGGCTGGCCGGCGATTCCACCGCGAATGAAATCTGCCGCCGCCGCGCCGGGCGGGTCACGGCCGCGCTGGAGAAAGGGGTCAAACTTGATGACGCCGTTCGCGTGTTTGACGACAGTGGCGAATTTCACTGGCGGCTCACGAACGCCACACACACCCGCGGCGGATTTCTGAGCGCGTTGCGCGGCTGGCACGAGTCGCTCGATGCCAAGGCGTTCCAGCAGGAGGAAGCCACGGCCCACGCGGTGGCCAGCGGGCTCGTGATCATGAACGGGGTCGTGGTCGGGCTGATTGCGACGGCCATGTTCGGCGTTCTGATTGCCATATTGCGGGCGGCCGAGTTATGAAATTGAAAACGCCAGGGCAATTTTCGAAACCACCCGGACGAACCCGCGGTTTCATGATGGTGGATCTGTTTGTCGGTATGGCGATCCTGGCCGTGGCCATCCTGCCATTGGCATTTTCCTACACCCGGGAAGCGCGGCTGTTGCGCGCCGAATACTTTCGCGGCGTGGTCATGGAGATCGTGGATGGCGAAATGGAGGTCCTGGCTGCCGGCGAGTGGCGAAACTTCCCGGAAGGCGCACAATCTTACACCGTTCATGCCCGCTCGGCGGCCAACCTGCCGCCGGGTCATTTTCAATTCACCCGAACCGGCCAGCATCTGCGCCTGGAATGGACGGCAGATCAACACCAGGGCATCGGCCCGGTCGTCCGCGAGGTCATCGTCAAATGAAACCCGGTTCCTCCATTTCCCGGCGTCCAGCCCGGACCGGATACCTCCTGATTGAGTGTTTGGTCTATTTGTCGGTGATCGTGGTGATTATTGGCCTGGCGCTCGGGGCGTTTTACGTTTGCTGGGACCACTCGAAGGCGTTGCATTACGCGACGGATGACATCAACGCGGCCCTGCACGCCGGGGAACGCTGGCGGGCAGACATCCGCGACGCCACAGGGAAAATAACCGTCGAGTCCACGCCGGAAGGTGAACGGCTGCACATTCCCCATGGGACCACGGCCATTCTTTACAATTTCAATGCCGGCGAAGTCCGCCGCCAGCTGGCGGCCTCGGATTTTTCCGAGCTGCTGCTGCCCAAGGTCGCGGCGTCGCAAATGGTGGCGGAGACCCGCGGGCCGGTGGCCGCCTGGCGTTGGGAGCTGGGGTTGACGGCACGGCGCAAGGAAACCCACCTGCCGTTGGTATTCACGTTTGAAGCCGCCGCCAAACCCGCGCCATGAAAATTTCCCGATTTCATCTTTCCCGGCTTCGCCGCCAAAGCGGTTCCGCCGTGGTGATTTTTATCGCCCTGCTGGCGATCATGTTGTTGCTGATCACCGCCAACAGCAGCGCCCTGCTCCATTTGCATCGTGAATTGAAATTGCTGGATCAGCGGCAGGTTGAGCGGCTGAAAGCCTCCCAGACCAATACGCTCACGACCGCCGTTTCGCCGGTGGCACTGGATTTAAAATGAACCCTGTCGCCGAAGCCAAAATCAAGATGCTCAACGGCTCCATGCGCTGTTTTGTGTTTGGACTGCTGGGATTGATCCCGGTGATTGGGCTACCGTTCGCGCTCGCGGCGCTGTGGATTTCCGGCCGGGTACGGGCTAAAGAAAAACTATTTTGGAATGCGGCGCGGTCTTATCGGATTTGGGGTGTGGTCATGGCCACGGCGGGGGCCTTGTTTTGGTTCCTCATCGGGGCATTGATTGCCTACAGCTCAATCAATCAAGGAGGTTCGGGAGGGACTTACGGACTTTCTGGTGATTGATGAACCATTAACAGTTTGATAAAGAAGTAGGAGACGACGTGAGGAGTCTCTAACTTGGCTTTCAGAAACCGAAGAAGTTTGAGACTCGTCACCTCGTCTCCTGCAAAGAAAGAGATTTTTGACCGGCGGTTAAGTCTTCGGCAGCTTCTCCTCGACGGTTTCGCAGAGGGCGTGGAACAGCAGCTTGTGCCCTTCCTGGATGCGCGCGGTGTTGTCGCCGGCCACCAGCAAATCGAGCGTGGCCAGGCCCTTGGTGGACCCGCCGTCGCGGCCAAGAAAACAGATACTTTCGATGCCTAGACGCCGGGCTTCTTCCAGCGCGCGCCGGATGTTTTTTGATTTGCCGCTGGTGGTGAAGGTGATGAGCAGGTCGCCCGGTTTGGCCAGACCCCAGATCTGCCGCGCAAAAATTTCGTCGGCGCTGTAGTCGTTGCCGATGGCCGTCATGAGTTCGCCGTTGGCGGTGAGCGAAATGGCCGGGTATGGCCGGCGGTCGCCCTGGTAGCGGCAGAGGAATTCGGTGGCCAGGTGGGTGGCGTCGGAAGCGCTGCCGCCGTTGCCGCAGATGAGCAGCTTGTGGCCGGAGGTCAGGCAGGTCAGGACCATTTGCGTCGCGCGGGCCAGCGGCTCTTCCAGTCCGGTCAGTCCGCGGAGGACCACCAGGGAATCTTGAATCGCCCGTTGCAAATGTGTCATGCGCGCAAGTTAATGGTTGGTCGTTGAAAGGAAAGTCGAAATGCAGCAACTCCTTTGACTTTTCGCAAACCTGTTCCCGCTTGTGATTTCGCGGCAAAGGATTACTTTCCTTTCATGCCGATTTACGAATTTCATTGTGAACAATGCACGCAGGACAGCGAAATCCTCGTGCGCTCCAGCGATTGGAAGGGGACCGAATGTCCGCACTGCGGTTCGAAAAAATTGTCCAAGAAATTTTCCGTGTTCGCCTCGGCCGGCTCGGGTGGCGGTGACGGGCCGTCGTGCGAAAGTGGCGGTGGCGGCGGCGGTTGCTGCGGGGGCCAATGCCACGGCGGGCATTGATCTGTAGCGGCGGGCATCCATGCCTGCCGTTGAGGGCGGCATCCTGCCGCCCGGAACAAAGGTCCATTTCACTGGCGCACGGGAAGATTGTTAACCCCTTCGCCGTTCTTGGCGCGCACCATCCGCCGGGCTGGAAGCCCGGCTCTACGGCAGGCATGGATGCCCGCCGCTACATCCGCACACTTCCCGGGCCGTCACGCGCGTCAAATCCTCCACCGCCCAATCCGGGGAGTGTTTTTTAAGTTCGTCCAGTTTCGCGCCGCCGGTGGCCACGGCCAGCACCTTGGCCCCAATGAATTTCCCGCAGCGGATGTCAAAGGGTGTATCACCGACCACAACAATTTCCTCCGGTTGCAAATCCTTTCCGAGCACCCGGCGGCCGCGTTCGAGGGCGGCGGCGGCGATGTGGTCGCGGTCCTCGTGGTCGTTGGCAAACCCGCCGGTCTTAAAATGGTCCCAGAGTCCGTAATGGCGCAGCTTGATTTCGGCGCCCAAACGGATGTTGCCGGTGAGAAGGCCCAGCGTCGGCGGTTGGGGGAGCGCAAGCAGATCGTCGAGGAATCCGGTCACCCCCCGGCAGATTTCGCCGTTGCTGTGCGCGAGAATCTGGTCAAGCCAGAAAATATATTGCTCGAAAAACCGCTGGAAGTTTTCCGGCGTGGCCGGGATATGGTTGTGCCCGAACAGTTCACGGACGAGGCTGAAATCCGTGCGGCCGGCGAAACGGACCTTTTCCATGCCGTGGTGCGCGTTGAATTCGGTGGCGAGGGTCCGGGCAAAAGCCTGCGAACCGGCCCGGCCCGTGTGAACGAGCGTGCCGTCAACGTCAAACAAAACCAATCGTACCATCCGGACAGGCTGCCGGAATCCAGGGTTTTTCGCGAGATGTTTGTCGGCATCACTCACAGACCTTGTCGATGTAGCCGCCGAGGTTACGAGGCGGATATGGCGGTGAGATTTAGTGCAAATTCCGCCTCCTCACGTCGGCGGCTACAATTCTTTCCGGATTTTTCAACGGGCTGCCAGACGTATTGTGGCAAGCTTTCGGATTGCGCGTTTCGCCGTAGGCGTGATAATGCATGCCTGATTTCATGAACGAGTGGAACATTCAATCCCGTGCGCACGCGTGCGAAGCATGCGGCCAGCCATTTGCCGACAAACAGGTTTATCACACACTGTTGTTTGATGAGCCGCCCGGGCTGCGGCGGTCAGACCTCTGCGAGGCCTGCCGGCAAAAGCAGGGCGGCGGCGATGAGCGCGGCCGCGCCGGGTTCATCTCGCATTGGCAGGGACTTTACGAGGCCCCGCCGCCGTTGGTGGATCCGATCCAAAAGGACACGGCCGAGACGCTGCTGCGAAAGTTGATCGAGCAGAACGATCCGCGTTATGCGCCGGCCGGCTACATCCTCGCCGTGATGCTCGAACGCAAGCGCGTGCTCAAGGTGAAGGAACAAATCGTCACCGACGGCAAACGCGTGTTCATCTACGAGCAACCCGGGACCGGGGACGTGTTCACCATTGCTGATCCCAATTTGCATCTGGACCAGCTCGAAGCCGTCCAGCACGACGTGGCGGCGTTGCTGGAGCACGGGTTGAATCCGCCCGCGGCTGCCGCTGAACCGGTTCCGGCGCAACCCACCCCCGCAGTTGAAGGGCCGGCGTCGGAGCCTGCGGAACAATCCGCCGCCAATTGACCGTGCCCGAACTTTCTGAATTCCAGACCCGGCTTGGCTACGCGTTCCGCGACGAGGGCCTGTTGCGGCTGGCGCTCACGCATCCATCGGTCGCGCATGAAACCGGCACGCCCTCGCCGCACAATCAGCGGCTGGAATTTCTTGGCGACGCCGTGCTGCAACTCGTGCTCACGCGCGAGCTATATGAAAAATTTTCCGCGTTCGACGAGGGCCCGCTGACGAAGGCGCGCGCCAAGCTGGTCAACCGCCGGACGCTGGCCGAACACGCCCGCGCCCTCGGCCTCGGCCCGCAATTGATTTTGAGCCGCGGTGAGGAGATCAATGGCGGGCGCGAACGGGCCTCCACGGTGGCCGATGCGTACGAGGCCTTGCTTGGCGCGATTTTCCTGGATGGCGGACTGGCGGCGGCGGGCGAATTCATCCTGCGTGAATTTGGGGCGGCTTTCGGCAAATTGAGCGTGCTGCCGATCATTGAAAATCCGAAGGGCGAATTGCAGGAATTGTTGCAGGCGCGCTCGTCCGAGGCGCCGGAATACCACGTCCTTTCCGCCACCGGGCCGGACCACGACCGGGTGTTTGAATGCACGGTGCAGCACGAAGGGGTCGAGCTGGCGCGCGGCAGCGGCAAAAGCAAAAAGGCCGCCGAGAGCGATGCGG
>CAZKTW010000189.1:0-4524 GCA_964555775.1 uncultured Bifidobacteriaceae bacterium
CAGGAGGTCAAATTGTGCTGCTCGGGTTGCAAAAAGGATTTCGACAAGAACCCGGCCCCCTTCCTGAAGAAAATCCAGGACGCCGCGGCCGAAAAAAAGTGATTTGCCACCGGCAAAATATTGGATTGTTCATCAAATGAGCCTATTTCAGAACTGCAGCAGCCGACGTGAGGAGGCTCACTCTGAGACGGGAAAGCGAATGGAGCCTCGTTACCTCGGCTGCTACGGAGTTTTGAAAGGCCGTCGGTTCGCCGCCATTCTGTTCAGTTTCTTGCTGGTGTGGGCGCAATTGTGGGCTGCGCCGGCGCTGCCAACGTGCGCCAAACAACCTGCTCATGCCTGTTGCCATTGCGGCGGCCGGATGAGTTGTTGCGCCACCCAACCGGCATCCGGCTCACAACCCGTGCCGGCAGTCCCGACCAGCACTGGTTCGCATAAACTGCTTTCGATATCCGTTTCGACCTTCGTGGCCGGAGCTCTACCTGAAAACCAGGTGGCTTTACCTGGCTCTGCCTCCTGGTCGTTCTTGATGCCGGATAGCGCGCCGCTTTACGCGCGGCATTGCGCCCGACTCATCTGACTTTTTCCATTCCCTGCCCGCGGTGTGCCTTGAGCCGGGCACCGCGGCCTCCCACTCGCTCCATGGAATTTTGTGCCCGTGAACCGTCTGGAACAACCCGCCTGCGCACAAACCGCGGCAAAAGAAACTGAAACTGACTTGGAAAACATATGAAAACGAAAACCATATTGATCATTGCCCTGACCGTCGTTGTCGGCGGATCCGTCCTGTGGCTTGCCCCGCAAGGCTCATGGGCGGCGGACACGAAGTCCGCCAGCCACAGAATCCTTTACTACACCTGCCCGATGCATCCGTCGGTCAAATCGGACAAGCCGGGTGATTGTTCCATTTGCGGCATGGCGTTGCGGCCGGTTTATGGAGATAATAGCGGTACCAACACGCCACCGGCGAAGACAGTTACCAACCCGCCGGCGGCGATGATGCCGGGCTGCTGTTCGCCCGGCGGTTGCCGTTAACACAAAGACCATTCATGAATCGGGGACGAACAGTCAATCGGCGATGGTGGTTGAATGGCGCCTTGCTGCTGACCCTGGGACCGGCGCTGACCGGTTGCAAGGGCTTCAGCACGCATGGCGAACGCGAGGCCCGGCAGCAAATGTCGGCGGTGACCGGCACGTATCGGCCGCACGGCCAAAAGCCCCCATTGCCCGTCCTGACGGCCGATTCCAGCCTGAGCAATTATCTCGCCTTTGCCATGCTCAACGAGCCAAAGGTCGAGGCGGCTTACTACGATTGGGCGGCTTCCGTCGAGCGCATCACGCAGGCGCGATCGCTGCCCGACCCGCAGTTGACGTTCCAGATGGACATCCAAAACATCGTTACCTCAATCATGCCCGGATTCATGGCGTTCATCCCCTGGCCGGACAAGCTCCGGGTTGGGGCGGAGATCGCCTCGGCCGATAGCCGGTCCAAATACTTCACTTTTCAAGCCACCGTTCTCGCGAGCGCGTTTGAGGTGAAACGCACTTACTATCAACTTTACTTTTTGGTGGAAAAGGTCCGGGTAAATCAAAACACCCTTGACCTGTTGAACGGGCTGGAGAAGCTGGCGCGCGCGCAGAATGAAGTGGGCAAAGCCACCTTGCAGGACGTGCTGCGCGCCCAAATCGAGCAGGATCGGCTTCGAACCGAGATCGCCAACCTGGAGGACTCACGTCATTCGCTTCTGGCCCAATTCAAGGCTGCGCTCGGCTTGGGACCCAATGATCCAACGCCCCCCACGCCCCGACAATTCGAATCCACGCCGCTGGATCTTTCCGCCGACAAGTTGCTCGAGACCGCCCTCGCACAGAATACGCGCCTCAAAGCGATGGAAGCGGACGTACGTGCCGCGGAAGCCTCCCTCATTCTGGCCCAAAAGGGACGCCGACCTGATTTCAGCCTGGGCCTGATGGCCGACGTGAAGATGAATCCTACGCTATATCGCCCGTTGGGTACGATTTCGCTTCCCATTTGGCGCGACAAAATTGCATCGCAAATTGCCGAGGCGCAGGCGAACAAACATTCGGCTGAGGCGCGGTTAACGGATGAGCAAATCGCGCTGGCGGTCGATTTTGCCGAAAGATCCTATCTTTACCGGGAAACGACCCGGAATCTGGCGCTCCTGAACGACCAGCTTTTGCCCAAAGCGCGCCAATCGCTTGAAGTGGCCCGATCGGGTTACCTGGCCGGCCAGATCGATTTTTTCAACCTGACCGACACCGAACGCACATTGCTTGGCTTTGAACTCGACAAGGTGGAAGCCGCCACGCAACGGGAGGTCGTTCTGGCAGGACTCTCCTTGATCATTCAAGGGATGCCACCGGCCAGCGCGCCGATGGGGACGGGCGCGGCACCAATGAATGGTGGCGCCCAACCTTCACCGAAAAAAACGGGCTCGGGCGGAATGTGAATGTCGCGCAAACTGGATCTGAACTTTATGAAATTTCAAATGAAACCGGCAAAACTCGTTTCGCTGCTCATCCTGGCCCTGGCGGTCGCCGGCAGTGCAGGGCTGCTGCTGACTGGTTGCGGTCGCGGCCACACCGCCGCCTCGGCTGACGGCGCCACGAAAGAAAAGACCCTCTACACATGCGGCATGCATCCGCAGGTTGTCCAGGATCATCCCGGCAATTGCCCCATCTGCGGCATGAAACTCACACCCATTCGCAAGCAAGGTGGAGTTGCGGGTGCATCCGCCCCGTCCGGCGAACTCAAAGTCAAATACTACAAGTCCACCATGAAGCCGGGTGAAGTCCGGCAGACTCCCGGCAAGGACAGCATGGGCATGGACATGGTGCCGGTTTATGAAGAAGAAGTAGCGGCGGCAGAATCTTCCGCCATCGAGATTGACCCGGCAACCACCCAGAACATGGGCATCCGAACTGCGACGGTGACCCGCGGGCCGTTGCGCCGGGCCATCCGCACGGTCGGGGCCATTGATTACAACGAGACGACGCTGGGGGACGTGACGACGAAGGTCAAGGGCTGGATTGAAAAGCTTTACGTGAACGCCACGGGCCAGCTGGTGATGCGGGGCGATCCGTTGTTCGAGATTTACTCGCCCGAACTTTACAGCGCGCAAGTCGAATACCTTCTGGCCACCGATCCCGCCAACCGGGCCGGCACCGGCAGTGATTCGCTCAAAGCCACCGCGGTGACGAAGTTGAAATTCTACGACATCTCCGCCGAGCAAATCGCCGAGCTGGACCGGACCCGCGAGGCGCGCAAAACCTTGCGTATCGTCGCACCGCAGGATGGTTTCGTGGTTGAGAAAATGGTTGTGGAAGGCCAGATGGTGGACACGGGCATGAAAATTTACCGGCTGGCCGATTTGGGGCTGGTCTGGGTGCAGGCGCAGATTTACGAACAGGATCTGGCTTACCTCAAGCTCGGCCAGGAGGCGACGGTGAAACTTGACTACCTGCCGGACCGCGAGTTTCGCGGACGCGTTACCTACATCTATCCCAATGTGGACGAAAAAACGCGCACGGCGAAAGTGAGGATGGAATTTCACAACCCCGGCTATTTCCTGAAGCCGGGCATGTTCGCCACGGTTCACGTCACATCCGAACTGGAACCTTCAGTACTGCTTGTGCCGGATATGGCGATCCTTCGTAGCGGCGAAAAGTCCACGGTTTTTGTGGCCCTGGAAGGAGGCAGGTTCGAGCCACGCACCGTCACGCTGGGTCCACAAGCCGAGAACGACACATATCAAGTTCTGAGTGGATTGCAGGAAGGCGAGCGCATCGTCACGTCTGGGCAGTTCATGCTCGATTCGGAAAGCCAGCTCCGCGAAGCCATCCAGAAAATGCTGAAGCCGAACAAATCCGGCTCTTCCGCGCCAGCGGGCCAGGAGAGTTCGCCGGTTGCAGACGCGACCAATCAGGCCACGACGTCTGGTGCGGTGGCATCCGAACAAGCAGCTCCCGTGAAATACATTTGCCCGATGCCGGAGCACGTTTCCATCCAATACGACCATCCGGGCCAGTGCCCCATCTGCGGCATGACGCTGGTGCCGGTGTCGGCCGCAACGCTGCACAACCTCCAGCCCGGCGGCAAGCTCCTCTACTACACCTGCCCCATGCCCGAACACAGCGACATTCACGAGGACAAACCGGGCAAGTGTCCCAAATGCGGCATGACGCTGATTCCAGTGATGGAGGCGCCGCCGGTTCCTGAACTGCGCGCAAGTTCAGCCGCGATTCCGTCCGCGCTCTACACCTGTCCGATGGAGATCCATGCTGATGTGGTGTCGGACAAACCCGGCAAGTGCCCGAAATGCGGCATGGAGCTCGTGCCCACCAGTTCCGTGGCGCACGGCAAGATCGCAGAGGAAAACTGGACCAAGCTGCGCCCGCCGATGGAGCATCCCGCTGCCGGCCAGCAACCCTGAGCATCAAGGACGACCATGCTCAAAGGCATCATAGATTTTTCGCTCAAGAACAAGTTCATCGTTCTGCTGG
>CAZKTW010000189.1:4624-7563 GCA_964555775.1 uncultured Bifidobacteriaceae bacterium
ATGCTCAAAGGCATCATAGATTTTTCGCTCAAGAACAAGTTCATCGTTCTGCTGGGAACGATTGTCCTGTTGCTGTGCGGCGTTTATGCGGTGAAGAACATCCCGCTGGACGCGATCCCCGACCTCTCGGACGTGCAGGTGATTGTTTACACCGAATGGCCGGGACAGGCGCCGCAAATCGTGCAGGACCAGGTCACCTATCCCATCACGACCAAGATGCTGTCGGTGCCGAAAGCCAAGGTCGTGCGCGGCTACTCGTTCTATGGCTTCTCGTTCGTCTATGTCATTTTTGAGGACGGCACCGACCCTTATTGGGCGCGCAGCCGCGTGCTCGAATATCTCAGCGGCATGAGCGGGCGCCTGCCCCAAGGCGTGACGCCGTCGCTCGGCCCGGACGCCACGGGCGTGGGCTGGGCGTTCATGTATGCCATCAACTCGACCAACCGCGACCTGGCCGAACTGCGCTCGATGCAGGATTGGTATCTGCGCTATCAACTGGCCTCGGTCGAAGGCGTATCCGAGGTCGCGTCGGTCGGCGGCTTCGTGAAGCAATACCAGGTGACGGTGGACCCGGCAAAACTGCGCGCCTACAACCTTTCGATTTCCGAGGTGGCGATGGCGGTCAAGCGCAGCAACGGCGAGGTCGGCGGACGTTCGCTCGAATTGTCGGAAAAGGAATTCATCCTCCGCGTGCGCGGCTACATCCAAAATCTGGATGATTTGCGGAAGGTTGCCGTGGGGGTGGGTGAGCAAGGTGTTCCCATCCTGCTCGGTCAGGTCGCCAACGTGGAACTCGGCCCGGACATGCGCCGGGGCATCGCCGAGCTTAATGGCGAAGGTGAGACGGTCGGGGGCGTCGTGGTCGTTCGTTATGGAGCCAATGCGCGGCAGGTTATTCTGGACGTGAAGAAAAAACTGGACCAGGCCATGCAGGGTCTTCCGGCGGACGTCCGGTACACCGTGGTTTATGACCGCAGCGCGCTGATTGATCGCGCGGTCAAGACGTTGGAGGAAAAACTCCTTGAGGAAAGCATCATCGTGGCGCTGGTGTGCATCGCCTTCCTGATGCACCTGCGCAGCGCGTTTGTTGCCATTGTCATCCTGCCCATCGCGGTTTTGATTTCCTTCCTCGTCATGTTTAGCCAGGGCATCAGCTCGAACATCATGTCACTGGGCGGCATCGCCATCGCCATTGGCGCCATGGTGGACGCGGTCATCATCATGATCGAAAACGCCCACAAACACCTGGAGCGCGATCAGGGCAAAAAACCGCACTGGGAAATCATCCGTGACGCGGCGGTGGAGGTCGGACCGGCCCTGTTCTATTCATTACTGGTCATCACCGTGTCGTTCATTCCCGTGTTTACACTCCAGGCGCAGGAAGGCCGGATGTTCAAGCCGCTGGCATTCACCAAAACCTATTCGATGGCGGCGGCGGCGGTGTTGTCCCTCACGCTCGCGCCCATTCTCATGGGCTTCTTCATTCGCGGCAAAATTCCGAAGGAAGAAAAGAATCCCATCAACCGCTTCCTCATCTGGCTCTATCATCCGGTGATTGATTTCGTCATCAAATGGCGCTGGACGGTCATTATCGCCGCCGCCGCGCTCGTCATCTGGGTGTTCCTGCCGTGGAACAAAGTTGCGGCGCGGCTGTTGCCTGACGGTCCGGTCAAGGAATGGGCCTTCAACGTCGGGAAAATCTTCCCATACCAGAACCTCGGCTCGGAGTTCATGCCGCCGCTGTACGAAGGCGACCTGCTGTACATGCCGACGACGTTTCCTGGCATCTCGCCCACCAAGGCGCGCGAGGTGCTCCAGACCACGGACAAAATCATCCGCCGATTTCCCGAGGTGCATCACGTCTTCGGCAAGGCCGGGCGCGCCGAGACCGCCACCGATCCCGCGCCGATGGACATGATTGAAACGACCATCATGCTGAAGCCTGAAGAGGAATGGCCGAAAGCAGACATCCAAGATGAGAGCGGCAAGGTCATCGCGCACCGGCGTCGGACGCCGGACGAACTGATGGATGCGATGAACGCCGCCGTGCAAATCCCCGGTTTGAACAACGCCTGGACCATGCCCATCAAGACCCGCATTGACATGCTGGCCACTGGCATCAAGACGCCCGTTGGCATCAAGATTGCCGGGCCGGATCTGGCTGAATTGGAACGCGTGGCCTCGGAGGTCGAGGCCGTGGTCAAGGGCGTGCCCGGCACGTTGAGCGCCTTTGCCGAACGCACGATGGGCGGCAATTACATCCAGTTCGACATCGATCGCGATGCCATCGCCCGTTACGGCCTCACCGTGGGCGACGTGCAGGACGTGCTCGAAGTCGCGTTGGGCGGAATGCCGCTGACGACAACGGTTGAAGGCTTGGAGCGGTATGACGTGAACCTGCGTTACAGCCGCGACTTTCGCGAAAACCTTGGCGTGTTGCGCGACATTGTCGTGCCCACTCCAACCGGCGCGCAAGTGCCGCTTGGCCAGTTGGCGAAGATTGAAACCGTGCACGCTCCGATGGGCATCAAGAGCGAAGGCGCCGTGCCCAATGCCTGGATTTACGTGGACGTGAAGGGCATTGACGTGGGCACCTACGTCCAGATGGCCATGCGTGCGGTCAACGAGGCCGTCGCCAACGGCACCGTCAAGCTGCCCAGCGGCTACAACATTTTCTGGAGCGGCCAGTACGAATACATGTTGCGCGCTCAGCAGCGGTTGATGATTGCCGTGCCGCTGACGTTGCTCATCATCATCTTGATCGTTTACCTGAACACCCGGTCAGCCGTGGCCACCGCCATCATCATGCTGTCCGTGCCGCTGGCGCTGGTTGGCTCATTCTGGCTGCTCTACCTCAACGGTTACAATTTGAGCGTGGCGGTGTGGATCGGGTTGATTGCGCTGGCCGGCGTGAGCGCGGAAACCGGCGTGGTGATGCT
>CAZKTW010000190.1:0-7537 GCA_964555775.1 uncultured Bifidobacteriaceae bacterium
GCCTCGGTTACGCGGACGATCTGGCGAAGTGGACGGCGGCAGCGGTGTATCGCGGCACCAACGGCGCCGTGCAGGCCTTTGCCGGAGGCTCGGAACGCATGGCGACGACGACCAGCTACCGGTTTTTCTCCAAGGACCGCGATGTATTCTATGATGGCTACGGCCCGCAGCGTGATTACACCGTGACGGTTCCGGGGGGCACCGGTTATCTGGTGAACCAGCCCGGTGCGGAGCAGGTGGTGAACATCACCTGGGGAGCGGACGTGCAGCCGGCCATCGGCGGCAGATACCTTCTCGTCAATCACAAGAGTGGGCTGGTGGTGGAGGTGCCCGGATCAAGCGCCAGCAACGGAACCGTCCTCCACCAGAACACGATTACCAACGGGCTCAACCAAAAGTGGGATGTTTATCCACTGACCAACACCTTCGGCGGAGACATCAGCTACTTTTCAATCACGGCCGCGCATGACGGGGTGACCATGGACTTGAACAATTTTTCTTACGCCAATGGCGGTGTTATACAGCAATGGAACGGCGGAACGAATGTCGTTGAACAGTGGTATTTTCAATACGTCACCAATGGTTGGTTCAAGATTTGCAGCCGCTGGAGCAACAAGGTCATGGATGTCAGTGGCGCTTCCACCAGCACTGGTGCGCAGATTGCGCAGTGGGACGACACCGGTGCTTTGGATCAACAGTGGCGGCTGGTTCCCTCCACAGTCACGAACTACGATTTCGTCGCTCCGGCGGCGCCGACCGGTTTGGCGGCTGTTGCCAACGCGGTTTCCGTGCAGTTGAATTGGAATACGAATAGTGAATCCGATTTTGCGGGTTACACCATGTTGCGCGGCGCCACCAATGGCGGGCCCTATTACATTGTGGCCCGCGGCCTAACCAACAACGCGTTTACGGACAAGTCAGCGAACCTGTCGCAGGCGTATTACTATGTCGTGCAGGCGGTGGATCGTTCATTGAACACCTCGGCCAGCTCCGCGCAGGCCAGCGCCACGCCGACCCTGGCTTCGACGCTGGTGGCCAGATACGCCTTTGACGGCAATGCCAGCGACAGTTCCACCAACGCCAATAATGCCACACTCGTGGGTTCACCGGGCTATGTCCCCGGCGAGTTGGGGCAAGCCCTGCAACTGAATGGCACGAGTCAGTATGCGATGGCGCCGGCGGGCATCATGGCCAGCGTCACGAACTTCACGATTGCCGCGTGGGTATATTGGAATGGCGGCGGCGCCTGGCAGCGCATCTTTGACTTCGGCAACGACACGACCAATTATATGTTCCTGACGCCAAGCTCTGGCAACGGCACGTTGCGCTTTGCCATTACAACTAATGGAGGTGGGGCTGAGCAAATCCTGGAAACCTCGCCGCTGCCCGTGGGCCAATGGCGGCACGTCGCCGTCACGCGCAATGGCAACATCGCGCGACTTTACACTAACGGCGTTGTCGCTGCATCCCGCACCAACCTCGTCACGATTGCGCCCGCCAGTTTTAATCCCGCGCTGAATTTTCTCGGCGCGAGCCAGTATCCCGATCCGCTTTTCAACGGCCGATTGGACGAACTGTTCGTTTACAACTACGCCTTGAGTGACACCGAAATTGCGCGGTTGATGAATAATCAGCCGCCCCCGCCCGGCGTGCCGACAACCCTGTCCGCCATTCTTACCGGGAACCTATTGAGTCTATCCTGGCCTTTGAACTATCTCGGCTGCCGGCTGCAGGTTCAAACCAACACGCTGACTACGGGGTTGGGCACGGATTGGTTTGACGTGGCGGGTTCGGCAGGCACGAACAGTTTGTTGCTTCCAGTGGATGTGAACAACGGCAACGTGTTTTATCGGCTGATTTATCCCTGAGAGCTTGTCTGCAAATGTGGCGGCGACGCCCCGTCGCTACCGGGTGAACGCGACGCCCATGTCGCGTTTTTACACGCACCGAATGGTTCACTGACAGGAGGCCAGCGATGAAGGCGTCACTTCTACCCTTGTGCCCTAATGAATCGTTCCGGCTAAGTGGATCTTCATCCGTTTGTAATCCTCAGGTGTATCCAAGTCAAGGGATAGTCCCGGATCCTCCATCGAACACTTGACCAATTGACACGTAGTTTGTTCCAGGAAACCTTTCAAGGTTTTGGCCTGCGTCTGCTTCAATTCCTCAAAAGCCGGCCGTGGCAACAGAACCGGGTGGCACGCGTGGCCATCGAATTCCGGCTGGCAAATCGCCGCGGGGTGGCCGGCCTGAAATCGTATCACGGTGCGCAGGGTTTCGAACCGCAGGTGCGGCTGATCGCCCAGCACCATCGCCCGGACGGCGATCTCCCGTTTCCAGCCGGTCCAGTTGGCGGCACAGAGAATCGAGCTGAACATCCCGAGCGCCGGATGGGGATTCTCGATGCGATCCGATCGCGAAAAACCCAATTGATCCAGTTCAGCCCCCAACTTCTTGTCGCCAGGCCGGCAAACAATGGTGATTTGCCTCGCGTCCAGCGCCCGCCATTGCCCGATCAGGTGGCCGATGACGGAAGTGTTGCCCCACGGCAGCAATAATTTTGGCCGCCCCATGCGGGACGAAGCGCCTGCGCCGAGGATGATGACGCCGAGAGGCGGTTGTTTTTTCATCGGGTCCTGTCACTTGTCACGATTAATGCCGTCCGCCCGTTTTTGAATGTACTGGGCCATGATGCTGACACCGATTTCCTGCGTGCTTTGGGCACGGATGTCAACCCCCACCGGGCAGGCAACCTTGTCCATTTCCTCCGCGCGGGCAATGTTCTGCCGGACAAATTGTTCACGGATGATCCGCGCCTTGCGGCGGCTGCCAATCATACCCAGAAAAACGAACGGACGGTGGATCCATTCAGTGAGCACGAGCGCGTCATGCTGATGGCCGCGGGTGACGATGAGGCCGTAGGCCGGTTGCCGGGGCAGGGGATCTTGCAAAAGTTCGTGCCACCCCCCCACGCGTAACCGGGTGTCGGGAGGAAAATATTGGTGGTTCGCCAGTTCCGGCCGGTCGTCAAAAACCGTCACGTCAAAATCCAGTTTCAGGGCAATGGGAGCGACAGCCTGCGCGACGTGGCCGGACCCGGCAATCCACAAGGCGTGCGGGGGCGAAACCGTTTCCTGGTAAAGCCATTCGCTGGCAGGGAGCGTCACTCCGTGCGCGCCGTCTTCCGTTTGCGCATCTGCGGCGGGTGGAGGGTTGTCCGCGTTGCCTTCCACCGCCGCGATGGAAAAATCCTTTTTGACGCCCCAGCTAAATGGTTCGGTGACGGTAACGAGTTTGTGCCAGAGTTCCGCCGACTGGCGGGCCTGGGGCAGGATCAATCCGGACACGCTGCCGCCGCAAATCAACCCGTCGTCCCACCCGAAATCGTGGTCGAGCAACATCTCGAACGTGGCGGGAGTTCCGGTCTGCAAAGCGCGTTTGGCGCGGGCATGGACCTCTGCTTCCAGACAGCCGCCGCCCAGCGTGCCAACCATGCGTCCGTCCGGAAAGAACAGCGCCTTGGCGCCGATGCGCTGGGGGCTGGAGCCTTTGACGCCGGAAATCAGCGCCAGCGTGAACGGCTGGTCTCCGGCCAGCGCGGTGACAAGGTGTTCGTAGAATCGGGCCATGGAATTTGTTACGAGCCAGCCAATTAACGATGCGCCGCTGGAAACGGTCAACAAGAATCTAACATGACATTTGGGCAGGGTGCTGCCCTGGGTTTTTGTCACGCGCCGCCGGTGAAGGAAACCTGATTTGACATCTGGTAGCATTTTGCTACCTTTTGAGCATGAGTCAACCAGTAAAAGTTTCCGATGCGTTGATGTTGGACGCCCGGGTCGCCGGCAAGATTGTGGAAAGATCCATGGCCGGGCAGATCGAGTTTTGGGCAAAAATCGGGCGTGCGCTCGAACCCTTGTTGCGCGGGGATCAGGTGCTGGCGCTTTGCCGGGCGGGCAGCATCAAACCACTCTCCGAGCGCCTTGAGTCCGTGGATTCTCCGGCGGGCCGGCGGCGGGTGTTTGAACATCTGAAGACCCGGCCCTACCCACATTATGAAGCTGCATCCGAATCGCCGGGCTTGCTGGTGCGAATTGAGGCTGACGGAAAGCGCACCGTCGGCCGGTTTGTCAACCGGCAGTTCCAACCGGTCAAGATTACTTCGAAGAAAAGTGTGAAACCGGCCATGGCACGCGACTGAAGGTGAAGAAGCCATCGCTGAAAGCATCCCCTTCGTGGAATATTCCCGATTTGGACAAACGCCCGGTTGTCGTCGCCTTGTCCGGCCCGAATGGCGCAGGGAAGACCACTTTTTATGAAGCGCACCTGCAAGGCTGCGGCTTGCGCTTTCTCAATGCTGATATTTTGGCGGGAGAACTGGGGATTGACGCTTATCAGGGAGCTGAAATTGCCGCCAAATTGAGGCAGGAATTTGTGAACCAAGGGGAGAGTTTTGTTTTCGAGACGGTGTTTTCCGATCCAGTGGGCGACAAATTGGGTTTTTTGAATCAAGCGGCGCAACAAGGTTACATCGTGGTGGTTTGCTTCATTGGCATAGCCGGTTCCGTCCGTTCCGAAGAACGCGTCGCCATGCGCGTCAGCCAGGGAGGCCACGATGTGCCGACGGACAAACTGACCGCCCGGTTTCCGCGGACCATGGGGAATCTCAAGCAGGCGATTCGGGAGCTTCCCTGGGTTTTCGTTTTTGACAACGACGATTTGGGATCCCCCTTCCGGCTGCTGGCGGTTTTCCAAAATGGCCGACAGAAGTTCCTGGCCAAATCAATTCCCGGGTGGTTTGAACCGGTGCTTTGAATAAATTCAGCGCGGCAGCCTGGGCTGGGCGCATGCTCGGCCGCGCCCGTGAACCCGGCACGTTCATCCGGCCAGCTGTGGCTGTGCTTCGGGAACTTCGTTCCTGGCCCGATGGTGGGAGGTCATTATTCTCGACGATCCTCTTCCACCCTCGAAATTCGGGGCTAAACTCTTGGCGCGGAAATCCCAGGTCGCCGCGCTGCGCCCCGCGCCCCGCACTCACACAAACTTGCCTGGATTCAAAATTCCTTTCGGGTCGAGGGCGCTCTTCACGACGCGATGCAAATCACGGGCCTCGACTGAAACCGCCTGGGGCCACCAGCGCTTTTTTGCCAGGCCAATGCCGTGCTCGCCGCTGATGGCGCCGCCAACACCAATCACCCATCGGAACAGCTCGTCCAGCGCGTCTTCGGCCCGGTGTTTGGCCCCGGGTTGAGTGTAATCCACCATCACGTTGGTGTGAATGTTGCCGTCGCCGGCATGGCCAAAACAGGCAACGGTCAGGCCATGTTTTTTTTGCAGTCGGGCGGCGAACTGAAACAGGTCTTCCAGGCGGCTGCGCGGCACAACCACGTCCTCGTTGAGTTTGGTGAGGCCGGTGTCACGGAGGGCGTAGGAGAATTCCCGGCGGATTTTCCAGATTTTCTCGCATTGGGCGGTGCCGAGGCCGTGTTCGATTGACAACGGTTTCTGGCGGCGGATGATTTTCTCCAGGTCCTGAATTTCTTGGCGGACGGATTTTTCCTGGCCATCAAGTTCAACAATGAGATGGGCGTGACAACCGCGCAGGCGTTTGCTTCCCGTGCGTTGGTAAGCGGCGGCGAGGGTGAATTCGTCGGCCAGCTCCAGTGCGCAGGGCAGGAAACCGGCGCGAAAAATCGCATGCAACGTATGCACGGCGGCGGGCATGGCAGCAAAGCCAACGGCCAGGTTGGCGCGGAACGGCGGCAAGGGAATCAATTTTAACGTGGCTTCGGTCACCACACCGAGCAGACCTTCGGAACCGACAAACAATCGGTGGAGATCGAAGCCGGTCTTGTTTTTGTGCGTCCGGCTGCCGAGGCGGACGATGGTTCCGTTGGCGAGGACGACTTCGAGGCCGAGAACATAATCACGGGTGACCCCATATTTCAGGCAGCGCGGGCCGCCGGCATTGGTGGCGATGTTGCCGCCGATGAAATTGTCCGCGCGGCTGGCGGGGTCCGGAGGATAGAACAGTCCACGTCGTTCGACGAGATCCTGGAGGTGCTTGGTGTTTACGCCCGGCTGAACAACGGCGACAAAATCGGCGGCAGCGATTTCCCGGATGCGATTCAGGCGTTCGAGCGACAGGACGATGCCACCGTGCACGGGCACGCAACCGCCGACGTAGCCATGGCCGGCGCCGCGCGGCGTCACCGGAATATTATGCGCGTGGGCAAACCGCAGGATGGTCGAGACGGACCGGGTGGACCGGGGCAGGGCGACGGCATCAGGCTGATGCGAGGCGAACCACTTGTCACCGGCGTATTGGGCGAGTGTGGCCGGGGCCAGGACAATTTCGCCGGGCAGGTTTTTTTTGAGTCGGCGAAGAAGTTTTAATTTTGCAGGAATCATGGTGATGCCCGGTCAAAAAAGAACATCGCCAGGCATCCCTCGCCCGTCCTTGGGAGCGCTGGCGTCTCGCTGGACAGTCGGGAACCAAAAACCAAAACTCGCCGGCGGGGCGCCGGCGCTCCCAGGAAGTTTACGGCAAGCGTGACTGATGCTTATCAATAAAGGAACAATCATTCAGAGGGAACGTCAGGCGCGTTGAGAAATTCCTTCGCGTTCTCGGCCTCGGAATCCGGAACCTGGAGCAGGATGCTGTCCGTGGTGATGGCGGTACCCATCCAGAGGGCGGTGGCTTCGTTGGCGATGACGGGATGAAAGCCGGCGGCTTCGAGCCGGGCGCGTTTCATTTGCGCTTCCATATCGCTCAATTCCTTGGAGATGGTGACCAGCGGCATGATAAGAGTGGGGAGGCGAAACGGTTTTCAGACGGTCGGCGTTCGAGTTTCGGCAAACACGATGATTCCCGCCCCGGTTTGGAGCAGGGTCTGGACCTGGACTTCGATCTGCTGGCCGATATGCGGCTGGCCGTTGTTGACGACCACCATGGTGCCGTCCGGCAGATAGCCGATGCCTTGTCCCTTGTCCTTGCCTTCGCGGACGACTTTCAATTGCAGGATTTCACCCGGGAGCAGGGTCACTTTGAGACACTTGGAGACCTCGTGCAGGTTTACGCAATTGATTTTTTGCAGTTCGGCGATCTTCGACAGGTTGTAGTCGTTGGTAAACAGCCGGGCGTTGAGGTTGCGGGCCAGGCGGATCAGTTTGGTGTCCACTTCCTTTTCCTCGGGAAAATCGCCGTCATGAATGCGGACTTCCGTCTGGGTGTTGCGCTGCAGACGATTGAGCATCTCCAATCCGCGGCGGCCGCGGGCACGTTTGATGGGATCGGTGGAGTCGGCGATCTGCTGGATTTCCTTCAACACGAACCGCGGCACGACGATCAGGCCCTCCAAAAAGCGGGTTTCGATCAAATCAGCGATGCGTCCGTCAATCACGACGCTGGTGTCGAGCAACAGCAGGTTGTCCGGTTTGTTTTGCGGCGCAAAACGGACATAGGGGATGATCAGTGAAAAGTCCTCCTTGTTGCTGCGCATGGCAAGGATGATGCCGATGTAACCGAAGCCGAGGA
>CAZKTW010000191.1:0-7447 GCA_964555775.1 uncultured Bifidobacteriaceae bacterium
TGTTGATCACCAAGGACGGCATGAGCATCCGCTTCAGCGAATCGGATGTGCGTTCCATGGGACGCGCGGCCACGGGGGTGCGGGGCATCAACCTGGAAAAGGAAGACGCGCTGGTGGCGGCGACGGTCATCGTACCCAACGCCACGCTGCTTGTGGCCGGCGAAAATGGCATCGGCAAGCGCACGGACTTCGGCGAATACCGCGTTCAATCGCGCGGGGGCAAGGGCATCATCACGATGAAAACCGGCGAGAAAACCGGCGCGGTCGTCGGGGCCCTGACCGTGCGTGATGCGGATGAAATCATGCTTATCACCACAGGTGGCCAGATGGTGCGCACGTTCGTCAAGGACATCCGCGAAGCGGGCCGCAACACACAGGGCGTCAAACTCATCGAGCTGGAACCCGGCGACAAACTCCAGGCCATCGCTCCGGTCATCGGTGAGGACAAGGAAGATTCCGCGGTCGCCGACGAACCGGCAAAGTAATTCTTAAACGCCGCTTGCTGGTCTCCGGATTTTTTAATAAACTGGGTGCGCCCATTTTGTTTCCGGGGTTGTATGTTGCCAGAATTTCTGCTGCATGGAATTCCTCGGTTTGAATTCGATCCGTTGGCGTAAACTATGATGAAAAGTTGTATTTCCATTGGGTTGGTTCTGGCCTTTCTGGCCGGGGCCGGCCGTGCCGCCGACACGAATCAAATCGCCGCGCTGGCCTTGTTGGCCGCGGTCAGCAACGCCGGCAATCCCCCGCAAGCCGGCCCCGTGCCCACCAACAAACCGGCCTGGGAAAGCAGCGTTTCATTCGGACTGACCCTGACCAAGGGCAACAGCGACACCTTGCTGGCCAACGGCGCCCTCAACATGCACCGGAACAATCCCACCAATGAGTGGACTTTCGAGGCTGACGCCACCTATGGCGAAAACAATTCCTTGGAAAACAATGAAACCCTCCACGGGTTCGGGCAATATAATCACCTGTTCAGCGAACGATGGTATGGATACCTGCGCGTGGATGCCTTGCACGACGGGATTGCGGACGTCAAATATCGCATCACGCTCAGTCCGGGCGCCGGTTATTATTTCATCCGGACGAAGGCAACCCTGCTGGCCGGCGAATCCGGTCCAGGCGTTGTCTATGAAAGGCTGGATGGTGAAAACCACCTGTACATGACCCCGCGGTTGGCCGAACGGTTTGAACAAAAATTCGACAACCACGCGCGGATCTGGCAGAAGGCGGAGTTTCTGCCGCAAGTGGACCGGTGGGGTAATTTTCTCGCCTATGCCGAACTGGGCGCCGAAGCCATGCTCACGAAACAGCTTAATCTCCGCACGGTGGTTCAGGACAGCTATGCCAATGAACCCGCACCCGTCCGCAAGGACAATGACTTGAAGCTCATCAGCGGCCTGGTTTACAGGTTCTGATGCCGGCTTCATGCTTAGGCGGCCTCATCAGTGTGATTTGATTTGACAAAGGATTGGTCAAGACCAACTTTTCCCTGACGGCAGTTTTCTAAAACACATGGTCACGCTGGATAAACATCCATTCCTATGTCAAGGCTTGTGGTCATCAGTCCGGGGCTGACCGGTTCGTCCCATGAACTGGGAACGCGCTGGGTCACCATCGGGCGCGCCGACGGAAATGACTTCCAAATTGTTGACACCTCGATCTCCGGCCGGCATTGCGAAATCCGGCTGCGGGAAAGCGAACTGGAGGTCCGGGATCTCCGGTCAACCAATGGCACATTCATCGGCGGCAAGGCCGTCACCGAGGGCGTCCTGCAGCCGGGACAGACCTTGCGCCTGGGCGAGGTGGAATTGGGTCTTGAAATCTCCGCTCCGGACCCCGCCGCACCCGACCCCTCCGCGACGGCCCACAGGATCCGCCCCGCCCCGGTCAAAAAACCAGGGGTGGCGGGCAGCACCACCACATTATTCCGCGTCCTGTTCGTGGATGACAGCATGGCCTTCCTCGAAACAATCAGCGAACTGTTTGGCGACTGGGGAAACAAGACGTGGGATATCCTGACGGCGGTTTCCGCCGACAAGGCGCTGGCCGTCCTGGAACAAAAATTAATGGACCTGGTCGTCCTGGACATCGGCATGCCGCTGCTGGACGGCATCCAGTTGCTCGGCATTATTCACCAACGATATCCCAACGTCAAAATCGTCGTCCTGACCGGCCAGGGTGACGGAAACCGCCGGGCCGAATGCCTGGCCCATGGGGCGGAACTTTTCCTGGAAAAACCAACCACGGCCGAAGGACTGATGCCCGTTTTCAATATGTTGAATGCCCTGGTCACCTGGACGAATCGTGACGGTTATTCCAGTGCCCTGGGCGAAATAGGATTGTCGAGCATCATCCAGATGGAATGTCTGGAAGGCAAATCGTCGGTGCTCGAAATCCGGAATTCGCAAACCGACGGCGAGATTTACATTGAAGCCGGCGCCATTGTCCATGCCACAACCGGCCGGCTGGCGGGAGAAAAAGCCTTTCACCAGCTGTTGTCCCTGAACAGCGGTGAATTCAGCCTGAAACCGTTCCGGTTGCCGCCCGACCGCACCCTGCAGGGCCCGTGGGATGAATTGCTCGCCAAGGCCGACCGGGTGCGCAATGAAGGAAATTTTTCGGCCGGCGACGATGATACCATCCTGATCGTAAAGAATCCGGCGCCAGCCAGCTCCACCACGACAACTCAAACCTTGCCCACACCCGAAGCCGACGCAACCCCACCCAAACCAATCCCGGCCGAACCTCCTCATTCCAAAGTTTCACGATCCACCACATCCGGTATGAATATTCTCTCGTGGGATGAAATGGTGGAGGCCGATACCGACCTGATTTCCAATCCAAACGGGCAGGATCAGCCGGCTGACAATTCACAGAACTAACCGGCTGTCGGCTTTCCGGTTCACGGCGCCAGCCGTTCCAGTTTCCACGAATTGTCGCCCTGCCGCAGGTAGCAAAACCGGTCGTGCAACCGGCTGGGCCGGCCCTGCCAGAATTCTATCCGTTCCGGCCTCAACACGTAACCACCCCAATTTGGCGGCAAGGGCACGTCGCCGGGAAATTTCGACGCCATTTCATTCCATTTTTTTTCCAGCGCCGCGCGGTCGGCCACCACGTCGCTCTGGTTGGACGCCCAGGCGGCCAGGCGGCTGCCATGCGGCCGGCTTTTGAAATACGCCTCTGATTCCTGGTGCGGCAATTTGCTCACCGTGCCCGCCACGCAAACCTGCCGTTCCAGATCCGTCCAGTAAAAAGTCAGCGCGGCATTGGAATTTTCCGCCAGTTCGCGGCCCTTGCGGCTGTCGTAATTCGTAAAAAAAATGAAGCCACGTTCGTCCACGCTCTTGAGCAACACCGTGCGGGTGGAAGGCCGGCCGGACCGGTCCACCGTCGCCAGCGTCATCGCATTCACATCCGCCGGCGCATGGCCGAGAATGGCGTGCCACAGCTTGAAAAGCGCGATGCCGATCTTTCGCCAGCGGCTGCCCGCCGACGCGTGCGCAAACCACTGGTTGAACTGCGCGAGCGGATTCGCGTCCAGGTCGGCCTGATGCAAGCCGCCGAGCGAGTAGTCCCGCCTGATGTCCGCCATGCCCATAATCGCGCGAACCTTACAACGCCGGCGGATTTTCAGCGAATCAATTTTGTTCAACGCAACCGCCGGCCGTCGTTTTTCCCTGGGAGCGCTGGCGTCCCGCCGGCGAGTTACCACGTCCATTGTCAACCGTAAGCCGGCGGGACGCCGGCGCTCCCAGGATTGCCTATTGGCTTTCGTGCCAAAATTTCATCGACTTTTCGCGTGTTTTCCAGACCCTGAGCCCAACATGTTTTCACTCCAAATGCTTTTCGGAAAGGCCGACCGATTTTTTCAACTGCTGGAAGACGCGGCAACCGAAGCCCACGAAAGCGTCCGGCTGGTCATTGAAATGATCAAGGCGCCGGCGGCCGCCAAAAACCTCGATGATCTCGCCCTCACCCGCCACAAGGAGAAGAAAATCGCCGAACAAATCACCGCCGAACTGGTGAAAACCTTTGTGACCGGGCTCGAACGCGAGGACATCGAAGCGTTGTCGCTGGCGTTGCGCAAAATCCCCAAAACGGTCGATAAACTGGCGGAACGCATCAATCTTGGTCGCCAGCACATTGAAGGCGTGGATTTCACCCGGCAGATTGAAATCCTGGAACAGGCCACCGACGTGGTGCTGGCCATGGTGAAACACCTGCGCGACCTGCGGCACCTCGAAAAAATCCACGAGTTGAACACCAAGCTGCAATATCTCGAGGGCGAGGCCGACCGGTTGATGGGCGAATTGTTGAAGGAACTTTACAGCGGGCGCTACGAGTCGACGAAAGCCATGGTCATCCGCGACCTGTTTGAACTGATGGAGAAGGCCATTGACCGCTGCCGCGACGCCGGCAACGTGGTCATGCATATCGTGCTGAAAAATTCCTGACCGCGCGCGATGATCCTCATCTTCACCGTCATCCTTGCGGCGTTGGTGTTCACCTACATCAACGGCTTTCACGACACGGCCAATTCCATCGCCACCGTCGTCGCCACCAAGGTGCTCTCGCCCCGCCAGGCCGTGGCGCTGGCCGCCGTCACCAACCTGGCCGGCGCCTTCGTCGGCACCGCCGTCGCCAGCACCATCGCCTCGGGATTGGTGGACCCGAAAATCGCCACGTCCGAGGTCCTGATTTGCGCGTTGCTGGCCGCCATTGCATGGAATCTCCAAACCTGGTGGTTTGGGATGCCGTCGAGTTCGTCGCACGCGCTGGTCGGCGGCTTGTGCGGCGCCTGCCTGGCCGCCGCGCACAATAATTGGCAGGTTTTGATCTGGTCGGTCCCGAGTCCGGTCCATTGGTGGAAAAGCGCCGGGCTGCTTTGGAAGGTGATTGTGCCGATGATTTTGTCCCCCGTCTGCGGCCTGGTAATCGCGTTCCTCGTCATGGGTGCGCTTTATTTTCTGCTGCGCGATTGGCGCCCGACCACCGTCAACAAGACCTTTGGCAAGCTGCAACTCCTCAGCTCGGCCATCATGGGTTTCGGACACGGTATGAACGACGCCCAAAAAACCATGGGCATCATCGCGCTGGCGCTGCTTACCGGCACCAGCAGCGGCCTGTTTGATCATCTGCCCGGCTGGCTGGGTTTCCTGCACACCAACCCGCCACCCGCGGGCGAAAAGCTGCACATTGCCGCCTGGATCAAGGTTCTTTGTGCGCTGACCATGTGTGCCGGCACTGCCGTCGGCGGCTGGCGCATCATCAAAACCCTGGGACATAAAATGGTCCGGCTCCATCCGGTCCACGGTTTCGCCGCCGAAACCACCAGCGCCGCAATACTCCTCGTCACCGCAAAGCTCGGCATGCCCGTGTCCACCACCCACGTCGTCACCACCTCCATCATGGGTGTCGGCTGTGCAAAAGGATTCAATCACCTCAAATTCGACGTGGTGGAGCGCATCATCTGGGCCTGGATCTTTACCATCCCCGCCAGCGGCTTTGCGGCTTATGTACTGGTCAAGCTGGCACAGTTCACCGGCTGGATTCAATAACCGCGGCATTCATGCCGCGTGGGATCCGTCGCAAAAAGGCTTGTTGTTCGACACGCCGCAACGACAGAGGGTCACCCGGTTCCGGACCTCATAGGCTTTGCCATTGGCGGAAATCACCGGGATGCCGCCTTTGACCCAGATCGGACCGCTGACTTTCTTGTCCGTGTCCTCGATCAACCCGAGCGACGGTTCAAATTTCGGTTCAATGGCTTTGCCCGTCTTCTTATCCCATGCCACCAACCGGCCGGCCGGACAATGCGCGGCCTCATACTCCGTCAGCTGCCGGGCTTCGGGATCGTCGGTCTGCTTGACCAGGTTCCAGATCCGCCCTTTCGGGTCGCAGAAGCGGGCAAAGGCACAAAGACCCTCCGCGTCAGTAAGGTTCATGGTCGGCCCTTCAATGGTTTCTGCCTGTTCAAGGTAAGGTTCCCGGCTGGCGGTTTCGGTCCCGTCGAACCTGACCTTCTGGTGGCTGCCGTCGCAGAACGGCTTGGTGCCGGACTGACCGCAGCGGCAAAGTGCGTATTGCGGCAACGACGGGTACTTCTTTTTTTCCTGGTAGTCGAGCGAGTCGCCCTCGGCATTGGTGACAATCCACTGCTCGCTGAGCGGCAAATCGCCAGTCACGAGATAGGGACCATTTTGGGTGATTTCAATTTTTGCTTTCATTGATTCGCTCCTTTTCATGCCTGACATCTTGGAAATAAGACGTTCGTGATTGTGAGTCAATCCAAACCGATCACGCCGAAGCCAAAGGGCGTGTTGCCCAAATCCTTTTTCCTCCGTCGGAGCGCGGCTGTCCCAGCCGCAGCACGTTCGACAATATAAAAACGCGTGAAATTTCAGGCGTTCATTCGCAACCGGAGCCGCTGCGGGTGGAACACCCGCGGTCCGTTCCCTTTGGGCAACACTCCCCAAAAGCGAAGGCGGTCAGGAGAGAAAACCGCTATTTGCCAATTCTGGTTTTGCGGATGATTGTCCGGCAAATTCTGTCGCAGGTGTTTCAAGGAGATGGCGAATGACTCACCCTCTCCTGGAGGAGAGGGCCGGGGTGGACGGTCGTCGATCTAACTTTTTTCCACAGGTTTCATCCTTGCGAAGCTGGCGGGCGCGTTCGATTTCGGCCATGCACGCGAATTTAGGAAATGGCGGGAAGACTGAAAAGTTTGTTTTGACGCCCGCCCTCACCTTTAATCCTCTCCCCCGGGGAGAGGAAATGGCTATTGGCCGGCTCTGGTTTTGCGGATGGTCATCCGGCAAATCCAGGGGGACGATTCTTCAAGAAGAGGGCGGATGTAAAAGCCCTCTCCTTGGGGAGAGAGTTGGGCGCGGGAGGACGTAAGAATTCAATGAAATTGAGGCCGCGCTTTTTTCTTAAATCGCAGAGGCTGGATTGACCCCGGCGGTTTCCGCCAAACTGAAGGAGCCAGTCACATCTAACCGGAAGTTTGAGGACGTGGTCAAGCCCGCCCAAGACGCCGCTGTGCTGGTGCTCGTGTATTGATACTTCAGACTGGCCTTTGCCCTCATCCGGCCTCCGACCATCTTTTCCCATCTGTCAGCCTTTGACTCGCTTACTCCCGTTCGCTCGGCCCTTACGGGCCTTTGACTTCGCAAATTCCTTTCGCCATTTCCCAAATGGCTCAAGTCAGGCTTTTGATCAGTGCGAATCCGCGAAATCCGTGTCAACCTTTGCGTCTTTGCAACTTTGCGTTTGAATCACACCGGTATCGAACCGACGTTGGGCAGCACGTGGCCGGGACGATAGGCAAAGCGGCGCATATCAGCCTCCGCGGTGACGCCGCTGAGCACCAGAACGGTTTCAATCCCGGATTCAATGCCGGCAATGATGTCGGTGTCCATCCGGTCGCCGATGATGACCG
>CAZKTW010000192.1:0-7378 GCA_964555775.1 uncultured Bifidobacteriaceae bacterium
TTGCCGCCGTTGCTGGACCGAGTCCAGCGTGCGGCCGAGTTGGCGCGCGATTTCAGGGTCGGGCTGGGTGCCCAGCAGTTTGTCTTCCGGTGGAAGCCAGCGCCGGGAAGTTTTTGCCCATTTATTGGGAATGCCGAGTTTTTTCCGGCGTTCCTTGACCGCCGTCACGGACCGTTTGAGGAGCATGGCGATTTGCCCGTCCGGGCGCGTGCCCAGGACTTTGTCGTCCACGGGCCGCCACGATTTGCGTTTGGGGTTGCAATGGGGAATGCCTTTGTTCAGCCGGCGGAGGGAGACGGCATCATGACTGCGTTTCAGGCGGCGCGCGAGTTTCTTGTCGGGCATGGTACCGAGCAGGGCGTCTTCGTCACGCGTCCATGGCCGGACTTTGGCGGCATACTTGGGGATTTTGAGGGTGTGGCGACGGGTAAGAACGCCGGCCAGGGGTCGTCCGATGCGGACGGCCAGCGCTTCATCCGGCATGGTGCCGAGCAGGGCGTCTTCCTGAGCCGTCCATCGAACAGCCGTGCGCGGCTTCATGTCCGGCTGCAGATTCATTCTGTCTCAATGAAAAGTTTATGGTGATCGGCGCTTGCGGCAGCGCCTCCAGTGAATGGCCGATGACCAATGACCAATCGCCAATTGAAAACCAAATCTTTACCCGGAAGACTGATCACTTTCATGCCTGTTTCCTGATTTCAGGATGTGATGCTACGCCTGGGTTCCGGCGTCGGCAATAGTGCATTTGCCCGATTGGCAAATCGGGGCGCACCTGGACACTGTCCCGGCGGAGAACGGTGTACAGGTGCGCCCGGCAGTTTGTCCCGGGCGTTCTTGGGGTGCAACGCTGGTTAAAATCCGGTGCTGGCCGAACCCTCGCGTTTGCTGTAATTCTCTCTGCGCGTGCAGAGTACTGTCAACCGGATCGGTTCCAATAAAAGCGGATGACCTTCGCCAAATTAGAACGCCGGCATCGTTTTGCGCTCGCGGGATTGCTCCTGGTGGTGCTCTACGGTGTTCATTTTTTTTGCTGCGCCCGGTCCCCGTTGATCCAAATCCCGTTCATTTACCAGGAGACGGACATGTACAGCAACCTGCTTTGGGCGCGGTCCATCCTGGATCAAGGCTGGTTGAACCCCCATCCCTATCATCCCTATGCGAGTTGGATGCCATTGATCGGAACCCGGGAGGAATGGATGCAATGGTGGGGAGGCGTCGCCATCTTTCAGCAATCGCCGCTTTACGCCTATTTTCTAAGCGGCCTGTTGTGGCTGAATGGCAATTTGTTGTACATCCATCTGGTTCAAACCGTGCTGGGGATGGGATTGTGCGTTTTGATCGGAGTAATTGCCAACCGGGTCGCCGAAGATGCGCGGGCGGGATGGCTGGCCTTTGGGCTGGCGGCCATGTACAGCCCGTTCTACGCCTATTCGTGGCCCCTCCTGCGCGACCTTATGGGTTGGATCATCGCCGCCGTGCTGCTGCTGCTCCTGCTGGAATTGGATCGGTGCGGAGAAAATAAACAAAAGCGGCATCTGCTGATGGGGGCGATTGGTTTGGCGCTGGGAATGGGATACCTGGCGCGGGAAACTTTTTTGTTGATCATTCCCCTGGTGTTAGTGGCCCTGGCGATATCGGCCATTCGCCGCCGCAATTTTACGCCCCTGGCTGGGCTGACTTGTGGCTTGCTCGTGGCAGTGTCGCCACTGCTGATCCGGAACGCGAGGGTCGGTGCTCCGCTCGGTTCAACTTCCACCCGCTTTGCCGAGGGGTTTATTCTGGGCAACGCTTATGGCACCATGCCAAACCAGTTTGTGGTGCTGTTGAAAATGCGCGAGATTCTCCTTCGTTCCGAGGGGAAAACCATTCCGGTGATTGCGGAAACGATCAAGACGCATCCCAACGCCTGGAGTTTCTTGCGCCTGCAAACATTGAAGGCAATGTCACTGTTCGATCCTTACGAGCCGTGCGACAATCTCAACATTTATTTCATGGAGAGCCTCTCGCCGCCCGTTCATTGGGGACTGAGACATTGGATGATCATCATCCCCGGCGTGGGCGGACTCCTTTTGAGCCTGCGGTCGAGGGATCGCCGGCATTTCTGGCTGTGGCTGCTGTTTCTTCCGCTGCTGGCCGGCGTGTTGATCGGAACTCCCATGTCGCGCTATCGCCAGAGCCTGGGCATGTTCTGGATCCCGTGGGCGGCCCTTTTTCTGCTCACCTTTTGGACAAATTTACGCGGAAACCGCCGAGCGGCCCTGGTCATGGGGTCTGCCCTGGTCCTGGGATGGACGAGCTGCTTGACGGTGTTCAACCGGACGCCCAAAAGCGAATACGAACGCCCGGGAGAATATCGGATGATCATCCTGTTTTATGAGCAACGGGGACAACTGGAGCAGGCCGAGGAAATGAAACAACTGTTTCGCGAGAAATTTCCGGGGCAGGAACCGTGAGCGGGGTGGCGCGTGACGGGAGTCATTCGTGGTTTCCATCCTTATTCATCCGGGGTTTTAAAACTTTGCGCCCGGGCGCTTTTGTTGTTCAATTTCCGCGCTTGAGAAAATTGATCAAACGGACCGCGCTCGTCTTTTTTCTTTTACTGTCATTGTTGGTGGTGGCGGCGCTTTTTTTCCCGGTACTGTTTCTAACCGTGGACAGCGGGCCGGTGAAGGGGGACGTGATCGTCGTTCTGGGCGGTGGCTCGCGCGAGCGGCCGGAACGCACGGCGGAGTTGTTCAAGGAACACGTTGCCCCGCGCATCATCGTCAGTGGTTATGGCGACTGTGAAATCAACCGCCATTTGCTGGTGGCTGCCGGCGTGCCAGCCAAAGTGATTGAGGTGGAAAACCAATCCAAAACGACGAGGGAAAACGCCCGATTTACCATCAAGCTGCTGCGTGAACAGAAACTGAAGCGAGTCATCCTCGTTACCTCGTGGTATCATTCGCGCCGGGCATTGGCGTGTTTCCGGCATGATGCGCCGGAGATCAAATTCTATTCGCGGCCGTCTTATTTTGCATCCGCCCGCGCCGACTGGTCGCACAATCGCATCGGCAACCGGGTCCGGCTGGAGTATGTCAAATTGCTGGGCTATTGGATTCGCTACGGCGTCTGCCCGTTGTGAACCCGAGGGTGTTTGTGGCCATGGAATCTCGCGCGTGGGGGAGGTAAAATTGTTGCGGAGGCCAGGATTCGAGCCTGGCTCCCGTGCGGGATGGTGGTGGCACATTTTAGTGGGGCGAGGCTCCTGACGAGCCGGTTTGGGCGCGTCTAAGCCGGAACGACGACGGCTCGCGAGGACGCTCGCCCCACCAAAAGTCACGAGCTGCCCGGCGGCTCCATCCCGGCTTCTGCCCCGGCAACGTCGGCCATCTGGTTTTTCCCAATCAGATCAGGCTGCTCGTGGAGGCTTCCCAAACAGCCAGTCGAATCCTCATGGAACCAACTGAGGAAAAAATGTTCAAGCATCCGAAACGATAGCCGATGACAGGTGGGGTGTCGCGGACAACAACGACGAATTAATTGCTCCGATGCGGAAAGCATCGGCGGCGATGGCATCGTCTTGCAGGCCGGCGGCATTCAAGCTGGACTACGGTTTGGCAACAGCTGGACAACAAATTGGTTACACACACAAACAAACGGCAACAATTACGATAAGACGGGATCACCTGAAATTTATGAAAAGTATCAAGACAATGGCCCTCCTGGGTCTGGCATTAACCTTAACTTCCTGCGCAACACCACCACCACCACAGGCATTTCATAACATCGACAGCACTACGTTGGTCATCAAGTCCCTGGACAGCACGACGGGGCAGATGCTCCAACCGGCCGTTACTGGCGCTGAAAGCATCGACAAGATTTTGGCTAAAGCGATGGAACTGCCGCAGCACGGGGAAGCCGTGGTGATTCTTGAGAATTACACCGAGCCGGAATTTGGCGCCCAATTTCGCGACCGCGGCACGTCGTGGTTTGTGGCCCTGCGAAATCTCGGTTATCAGCACATCATCTTCCTTCAGGGCAAAGGCGTTGCCGACCCTGAAGGATTGGTAACGCTGGTCCAATACGAATAACGAAAAATTCGCGCTGCGGGCAGTCGCGATCAAATCCAAATCCCTGAAAACCGGATCGACTCACTACTTTGGTTCATATTTTAAGGGCTTGTGTGGCAACCTCACGCAAGCCCTTTTTGCTGCCACCACACGCACGCCCCACCATGAAACGAGAAACCGGATTTCAAAACAGGTGGCCGGCGGCGATGAAAAGTTTTCTGATGGTCACACCCGGGAGAAATAATTCCGGAACCGTCGAAGTTCCCCTCAAGTCCAACGCACTCTCTCCGATAAGAAAGGCGTCGTAAGAGACAGGCGGTCAGCAGCCAAAAAAAGCTGACAGGGACAAACAAACGGTGACCGCCCTTGAAATGGTTCACCCGCGGCAAGGACGTCGCGCAAAATCAATGCCCCTCACGGGGCGACTCACGGAAAGAGTTATATGGTAATCAATACAAACCTATCGGCGCAGAGCAGTGCCACCCTGCTCATGCAATCCTCCACGCAGCTCAGCAAATCCCTCGCTCGTTTGTCTTCCGGATCGAAGATCACTTCGCCGGCGGATGACAGCGCAGGCCTTGCAGTTTCAATGAATCTGGTTGCCCAAATCGGGCGGAATACCGCAGCAACCAACAACGTCGGCAATGCCATCTCACTCAACCAGACGCAGGATGGTTATCTCCAACAGGTAGCCAATGCGCTCGACCGCATGAGCGAACTGGCAATTCAAGCCCAGGACGTGACCAAATCAAACAGCGACCGCGGCCTGTACCAACAGGAGTTCAACACGCTGGCCAACTACATCGGTAATGTGGGCACCAAGGACTTCAATGGTGTCAGCCTTTTCAACGGCACCAACCTTGATGTGACGATCGACAGCGATGCGAACACCTTCACCATGAAGGGCGTTGACCTCGCCACTTCAACCGCGGGATTGAGCGCTGACACGATCAGCACCACCGGTGCCGCCATCACCGCCTTGAGCGACGTGAAGTCCGCCATCGCCGCCCTGGCCGCCGACCGCGCCAATATCGGCGCCAACATTGAAACGCTGAGCGATTATAGCAATCAGCTCTCAACGCTGAACAACAACCTCTCGGCCGCCAACAGCCAGATCATGGATGTGGACGTGGCGCAGGAGAGCACCAACTACGCGAAATACAACATCCTGGTCCAGAGCGGCACGGCCATGCTGGCCCAGGCCAACGCGATGCCCCAAACAGTTCTGAAACTCCTTGCCTAGAGATAGGTTTGGCAGTGGCTACGCCCGGGCGGTCGAGGTGACCGCCCGGGCAAACGCCCCCGAAAAAAATAACCAATTTATTAATCGAGCAGAATGAAGGAGCCGGTCATGAGTTCACGCCGAAATCAACCAGAAAACAACCCGTGCGGCAGATTCCGTTGCACCCCCGTCGAACGTCCAGCGACCACGTTCTTCAGCGGGCGGCGCACGATCGGATTCACCACCGCTCTGCCGGCGGGGGTTCTGGCCCGGCTCCTGGCCCGGAAAAACCGCCTCGTGCGCCTGAAAACCAATGGTTTGACGGGCCTCAGGCTGGTTCAGCTGCCCACGGACCGACGGATTTACCCGCTCAAGTTTCGGTCTTAGCAACCGATACCAAGCAGGTGAAAGCTGGTGCTGGCGACCATTAACGGCCAGAAGGGAATAACCGGGCGGACGCCCGAGAAAAAGTCCGCCTCGCGGCAGGGATGCCGTGTAATACAAAAAACCTCCGTAAGGGGGTGACTCATGGAAGGAGTCAGTTATGGTCATCAATACAAACATATCAGCACAAACAACCGCACAGTTGCTCGGACAATCCAGCGCCAAGTTGAGCGCGTCACTCGCACGTCTGTCTTCCGGTTCGAAGATCACTTCGCCGGCAGATGACAGCGCAGGTCTGGCCGTGTCAATGAACCTGGTTGCCCAAATGGGACGGAATACCGCGGCTACCAACAACGTTGGCAACGCCATTTCATTCAACCAGACGCAGGACGGTTACCTCGGTCAGGTAAACAATGCGCTTGGCCGTATGAGCGAACTGTCAGTGCAAGCCCAGGACGTGACCAAGTCGGACAGCGACCGCACCCTGTACCAACAGGAGTTCAACACGTTGGCCAATTACGTGAATAACGTGGCCACGAAGGACTTCAACGGGGTCAGTCTCTTCAACGGCAAGGACCTCGCGGTGACGATTGACAGCGATGCCAATACGTTCACCAACAAGGGTGTGAATCTGACCGCCAACGTTTACAGCACGCTGGCCGCTCAGTCCATCGCCACCACCGGTGGTGCCGTGACTGCGTTGAATGATGTGAAATCGGCCATTACGCAATTGGCGTCCAATCGCGCCGCGATCGGTGCGAACATCGAAACGTTGACCAACTACACCAACCAGCTGGGTACGTTGAACAACAACCTCTCGGCGGCCAACAGCCAGATCATGGATGTGGACGTTGCCCAGGAGAGCACCAAGTACGCCAAGGAAAACATCCTCGTCCAGACCGGTACGGCGATGTTGGCCCAGGCGAATGCCCTTCCTCAAATCGCGCTGAAATTACTCGCGTAATCAGCCGGTTTGATGAATCGCTAACACCTCGGACGGCGCGCGTGCGCCGTCCGAGCTTTCGCCGCAGTTGGACGGTCTGAACGGTCAACCAATGGCACCCGGTCGGGGTGAATGGATCGGAGAAAAATATGTCAAGCGTATCATCAACATCGTCTTCGCTGGCCATCTCGGGCCTGGCGTCCGGCATGGACTGGCAAAGTGTGGTTTTTCAACTGGCCGCCGCCGAGCGGTTCGCCGAGACTCCCTGGACCACCCACCAAACCGCCCTTGCCGCCCAGACCGCGCAGTACTCCGCCATCCAGGATTACCTCACCACCCTGCAGACGGACGTGAAGGCCTTGCAGGATCCAATGTTTTACCAAAGTGCGACGGCCCAAACCTCCGATGCCACCATCGCCACCGCCAGCGCCGACGCCGGCGCCTCCCTGGGCAGCTTCACTTTCAAAATTTCGCAACTGGCCACCAACGCCCGGATCAATGGCGCTGGCAACGTCGGCAAAATCCTCGCTCCAAATGGAGCCGCGAGCGCATTCATCGGCACCGCTGGATTTGCCACGCCGGTCACCGCCGGCACCTTTACCATCAATGGCGCCCAGATCAACATTTCCGCGGCCGAGTCCTTGCAGCAGGTGTTTGATGACATCAAAACCGCCACCACCGCCGCCGGCAACGCCGTCACGGCCAGCTACGATTCCGGCACGGATACCATCGCCCTTTCCAGCAGCAATGAAATCGTGCTGGGCAGCGCGACCGACA
>CAZKTW010000193.1:0-7362 GCA_964555775.1 uncultured Bifidobacteriaceae bacterium
TGCCGTATTGCGAACCTTCGGCCCGGCGCTTGATGATGGAGCCGATGATGATGTCACAAACCTCGTCCACGGTGACGGTCCGATTGCGGAATTCCTCCGGGATGATGGCGAGCGTGGCGGCCGACGCCTTGGCGATGCCGAGGGCGAGATGTCCGGCCGCACGACCCATGCTGACGATGATGTACCAGCGCGAGGTGGTGCGGGCGTCCTCCATCAGGTTGCGCACAATATAGACGCCATAGTGGCGCGCGGTTTCATAACCGAATGTCGGAGTGGAACCGGGCAGCGGCAGGTCGTTGTCAATCGTTTTAGGCACGTGGGCAACGCGGATTTTTCCGAGACTTTGCTTGGCCACCACACTGGCCGAAAAGGCGGTGTCGTCGCCGCCGATGGTGACCAGCGCGGTGATGCCGAGTTTTTCAAAGACGCTGAAGACGTTCTTCATCTGGTCCTCGGACTTGGTCGGATTCGTGCGCGCGGTGCCGAGAATCGAGCCACCCTTGATGTGAATGTCCTTTACGTCGCGAATGGACAGCGGCCGGCAGTATTGCAGGTCGCCTTGCGCGAGCCATTTGAAACCGTCGCGGAAGCCGATGACTTCGTAACCTTGATTGATGCCTTCGATGGTGGCGGCGGAGATGACGCCGTTAAGTCCGGGCGCCGGACCGCCACCGACCAGAATTCCTAATCTGCCTTTGCTCATTTAATTGATTGGTTAATTGTACAAACGGAACGGCAACAGGATGCGCAAGCACCGGAAAGAATTCAATTCCATTCTTGCCAAAATCAAACCACCCTTTGGCCGGGTGAGGTCGGGTCGGATTCGCGGGAGTCGAGTTCATCTGTGCCCATCCGTGGTTTAATCAAATACATCCGGCTTCAACGGACATCATTACCTCCAGCTAAAGCTTGAATTCCGACGTGGGTTGAATTCACAATTGCGGGAATGAGCCGTGCAATTTTTCTCGACCGCGATGGCACGCTGATTGCGGAAAAAAATTACCTGCGCCGGCCCGAGGACGTTGTCATTTTCCCTGGAACGCCGGAGGGGTTGCGACGGCTGGGCACGGCGGGGTTCAAGTTGTTCATGGTTTCCAACCAGTCCGGCGTCGGGCGGGGATACTTCACGCTTGCGGATGTGGAGCGCGTCAACGAGCATTTGGGCCGCGAACTGGCGCGCGAGGACGTGCGCTTCGAGAAAATTTATGTTGCATCCGAGGCGCCCGACCAGCCGAGCCGCGGGCGCAAGCCGTCCCCGCAGTTCTTGTTCGATGCGCGCGACGAATTCGGGGTGGACCTGGCGCAAAGTTACATGATCGGCGACAAGCTGATTGACCTGGAATGCGGCTGGAACGCGGGCGTGAAACAAAGCATTCTGGTGCGCACCGGTTACGGCGCGGAACTGGAGCAGATTGAGCAGGAAAAATTGAAACGCGCCGTGGTGCTGGATGATCTGGCCGGTGCGGCGGACTGGATTTTGAAACAGGTATGAGAGGGATGGCGAGCCCAACCCTCACCCCGGCCCTCCCCACCGAAGGGGAGTGGGGGAATTTTCGCCCGTCGGTCGGCGTTGCGGGCGTGATTGATAATCTGAGAGGCAGACTTTGCTGTTCCCTCGCCCATCGGATGGGAGAGGGTCAGGGTGAGGGAAAAATTTAATTCATTTTATGTGTGGCATCATTGGATATGTCGGTAAAAAAGCAGCCTCGCCCATCCTGCTTGAAGGCTTGCGGCGATTGGAGTATCGCGGCTACGACAGCGCAGGCATCGCCGTGCTGGACGGCGACGCACTGCTCGTCCGCAAGAAAAAGGGCAAAATCGACGAAGGCCTCGCCCGCCTGCTGAAATCCGAGCCGGTCGAGGGAACCCTTGGCATCGGCCACACGCGCTGGGCCACGCACGGCCCGCCCTCGGACATCAATTCTCATCCGCACCTCGACCAGTCCGGCCGGATTGCCATCGTCCATAACGGCGTCATCGAAAATTACGACGCGCTCCGGCAAAAACTGCTCGCCACCGGCCATAAATTCAAATCCAGCACGGACACCGAGGTTCTGGCCCATTTGATCGGCGATTATTACGGGAAACGTCCCGGCAAAAACGGCAATGGCAGCCGGTTGACCCAGGCGGTTTGCGACGCGTTGCGCGATGTCATCGGCACTTATGGCCTCGCGGTGATTTCCGCCGACGAGCCTGGCACCATTGTCGGTGCCCGGCGCGGTTCGCCCCTCATCATCGGGATCGGCACCGGCGAGAATTTTCTGGCCAGCGATGCCAACGCCATCGTTGCCCACACCAAGAAGGTCGTTTACCTCAATGATTACGACGTGGCGACCATCACCTCCGAACGGTTTGAAGTTTTGAACCTGGGGACGGATACCGCCAATGTCCAGGTGAGCAAGCTGGAATTCAGCCAGGAGGACGCCGTACGCGGCAAACACGCGCACTTCATGCTCAAGGAAATCTTCGAACAGCCGCGCACCGTGGAAAATGCCCTGCGCGGCCGCGTGGACAACGAAGGGGCCACTGCCAAGTTCGGCGGCCTGAACCTGACGTCCGCCGAACTGCGTTCGATCGACCGCATCGTCATCGCCGCGAGCGGCACGAGCTGGCACGCGGCGCTGGTGGGTGAGTATTTGATCGAGGAACTGGCGCAAATCCCGGTCGAGGTCGAGTTCGCGCATGAATTTTGTTATCGCAACGCGCCGCTCGAAAAAAACACCGTGCTGCTCGTCCTCTCGCAATCCGGCGAGACCGCCGACACGCTCGCCGCGCTCCGTGAGGCCAAGCGCCGCGGCCATCGCGCGCTCGCCATCGTCAACGTCGTCGGCAGCACCATCGCGCGCGAATCCGACGGCGGCATTTACATGCACGCCGGCCCGGAAATCGGCGTCGCCTCGACCAAGGCCTTTGTCTCCACGCTCACCGTGCTGGCCCTGCTGGCCGTGCATCTGGGCCGGCTGCGGAACCTGGGGGCCCGCCGGGCGCTGGAAATCTTGCATGCGCTCGAAGCCGTGCCCCAGCAGCTCGAATCCATCCTCGCGCAAAACAACGCGATCAAAAAGATTGCGAAGAAATATGCGAAGGCCGAGGACTTCTTTTTCCTCAGCCGGGGTTACACGTTCCCCATTGCGCTGGAGGGTGCGCTCAAGCTGAAGGAAATTTCCTACATTCATGCCGAGGGTTATTCCGCGGCGGAGATGAAACACGGCCCGATTGCCCTGATTGATCTGCAGACGCCGACGGTCTTCCTGGTGCCGCAGGATTCGATGTACGACAAGACCATGGCGAACCTGGCGATGATTCGCGCGCGCAAGGGGCCCATCATTGCGCTGGCGACCGAGGGCGACAAACAGATCGGGAAGGTGGCCAACGATGTGATGTACCTGCCGAAGGCGCTGGAACTGATCAACCCGATCCTGGCAAGCGTGCCGCTGCAACTGTTCGCCTATCACATCGCCGTGGCGCGCGGCTGCGACGTGGACAAGCCGCGCAACCTGGCCAAGAGCGTGACCGTGGAGTAGCCAAAAAGGCTACGGCGATGCCGTGTCAGCGTGCACTTAATGTGGCTGCTCCTGCAAAAGTGTCGGTCACCGGCGTCCGCCTCTGATGACTCCAAATGATGTTTCCAGCATTCTCGCGCAGGCCATGAAAACTCCCTTTGGCCTGTATCACACTGTGGGGTCGCAAGTTCAAACCTTCATGGGAGCGACGGAAGGTCTCGTTCTTCTTGCACGAGGTGGTTGTGAATTCGCAATTCGCGACGGTGCGCTTGGATTCCCATTAAGAGCAATCGCCATGGCTGGGCCGGTTCGATCCCATGCTGGTCAAGCTGGCTCAGAGCGGTGAGCGCCCGGAGGATTGACAGCGCAAAACGTCGTGGCAATCATGCGTACACCACGCGGTAAATGAAAACTCCACCAATCATCGGCAAAAACATATTGATTGTTATGCATCTTGCTTGCGTTGTGCTGTTCCTCCGGGCAACCCAGGCACAAATCGAGACCGGCCCGTCATGCCTGGTTCCAACTGGCTCCGTGTCTCTCGAGGGCGTCGAAGGCCGGCTCGACCATCTCGCCGTGGATGTTCAGTCGCAGCGCCTGTTCGTTTCCGGTTTGGAAAACCACACCGTCGAAGTGGTTGACCTTGCAAAACAGCGACGTATCCATGAAATCACCGGTATTAGCGAACCTCAGGGGCTTGTCTTCATTCCCGAAAACAACCGCCTGATGGTGTGCAGTCGTGGCGATGGCACCTGTCGCAGCTTCGATGCGAACACGTTCGAGGAAGGCCCGTGGGTGGACCTTGGCCGCAATGCCGACAACGTGCGGTTCGACGCTGGTGCCAAAATATTTTACGTCGGCTCTGGCGGCGAGCCCGGCAACGGATTGCTCTCGGCGATTGCTCTGGCATCGTTGCTTCCGGCCAAACAAGGCGGCCAACCCGCCGAACCCCACTCGCCCGCCGATTTCCTTCTGGATCGCCCGCGACAGGCGGATTCCAAATTTGAAATTCAACTGCCGGCCCATCCTGAATCCTTTCAAATCGACACGGCGAACCGCCGGCTTTATGTCAACGTCCCCGATGAACATCAAATCGCCGTGCTCAACGTCGCTTCCACCAACCTGACCATTGCCTCCAACTGGCCGGTGACCGTGGCAGAAAGGAATTTTCCGATGGCGCTGAACGCCGCCTCCGACCGGCTTTACATCGCCTGCCGCAGACCGCCGCTGCTCGTCAGTTACGACACGCGCACCGGCAAGATGCTTTCCCAAACGCCATGCGTGGGCGATGCCGACGACTTGTTTTATGACGCGAAGTTGAAACGGATTTACATCATCGGCGGCGAAGGATACGTGGATGTCTTTCAGGTTCCCGTGACCGGCGAGGAACTTCCACGTCTCGCGCGGATGCCGACGGCTCCCCGGGCGCGCACCGGTCTGTTCATTCCCGATTTGCAGACGGTGGTGGTCGCCCGCCCGCACACGACCAACGGCGCTGCGGCGGTGCTTCTTTTCCGTGTCAATCCGTAACTGTAAATCGTTGCATCAAATTCAACACTTTGTCGTTGAATGTCCATCGGTGAACCATTATGGATAGGACAATCCGATTGGATGATTGACAAAATGAGTCCGTCCGTCGTGCAACAATTTCTGCGGCGGGTCAGTCGGCGACAAATGATTGTATCGCTTGCCCGGCAATGGCGGCTTTTTCTCCTGATGGCATTGGGCTTTTACGCTCTGGCCCTGTTGGCTTCCCGGCTGTGCGGTCTGATTCCCGGTTGGTTCACACCCGTCACTCTGGCCGTTTTTCCGGCCGGCGCTTTGGTTCTGGCCTGGATTTTTTATCGTCGCCCGGACGTCACCGATGCAGCGCGATCGGCGGATGCGCGGATGGGGACGCATGACTTGTTTCTGACCGCCTCGCTGATCGAACATTCTCTTGGCGCCTATCAAGACTTGGTGCTGAAAGAGGCGGAACAACGGGCCGCCAAAATAGCTCCCCAAAAGGTTGTGCCCTACCACTGGCAGCGGGACACTTTCCGAATCTGCGCCGCTCTGGCTGTTTTGGCCCTGGCCGCTTGTTGCCTGCCGCAATTCGATCCGTTCCATTTGCACCAACGGCAACGGCAACTGTCCGAAAAGCGCGAGCAGGTGCGCGAAATCAGCAAAGCCACCGAAATTCGCGCCGCGCTGCTTGAGCAGAAACGCACTGGAGAGCGAACCGATGCGGTGAAACAGGCCATGGCCAGTCTCGAAAAGACATTTCAGGAGGCAAAACCAAACGACAAAGCCGGCACGCTGTCACGCCTCAATGATCAGCAAAAAATCCTTGGCCAGCTCTGGAAACAAACGAGCGAAGAAAAACTCAAGAACGCTCTGAACCTTCCCCCACCCACGCAAAGTTTTGGCCTGGCCGATCCGGCGAAAGCCCGGCAATTGCAAAATGATCTGCAAAAAGGTGATGTTTCCAACGCCAACAAGGAGTTGGATGAACTCAAGCAAATGGCGCAGGAACTGGCCAAAACGCAGGACCCGGTCGAGCGGGAAAAGCTCCGGCAGGAACTCATGGACCGCCTGCAAAATCTCAAAGACACTCTGGACCAGCAGTTGAATTCACAGGCGGTTGACACCGATTTGCAGCGCGCCTTGGAGCAATTGGCGTTGTCCAACGTGCCGGACCTTTCGGGTGAATCGTTGAAAGGCATGTCCGACTCATTGAAGCTGACGCAGGAAGAACTCGCCCAGTTGGCCAAGGCGATGGCGGACATGAAGAACATTGAGGAAGCGCTCAAGGCGCTGCAATTGGCAAAAACGCTGCACCACCTCAAGCCGTTGGACGGTCAGGACTTCGCGGGACTGGGCGATCTCGCAGCGTATGCGGCGTTTTGCGAAGGGCAGTGTAAATCCCTTTGCGCCGGGATGGGCATGGGTCCGGGTTACGGTTACGGTCCGCGCCCTTATGGCGATGACAAAGCGGCGAGCGGTTTCCAGCCGGAGAAATCCCCATCGCTGCTTCAGCCGGGCCGGATGCTGATGGAATGGAAGACGCGGGAAGTTTCCGAGGCTGGGCCGGCGCGTGAAGACTATTTGCGGGCCGTTCAGGATGTCCGCCAGCAAGCCAGCGAGGCGGTGGTGCAGGAACAAATCCCGCCGGGCTATCAAGCGTCCATCAAAAAATACTTCGACACGCTCCCCAATGACTCCAGCGCCAACGCCCAGCCCTGAGCGCGGTTTCTCCCGTCGGCTGGTTGCGCTGGCCGCGATCGTCGCACTTTTGTTCGGCGGTTATTACCTGCTCTGGGCGCCACACCGGGAATCGTTGGTGGTCTATTGCGCGCACGATTCCATTTATGCGGATTCAATTCTCCACGAGTTCGAGCGGGAAACCGGCATTTCCGTCGCGGTGCGCTACGACACCGAGGCCACCAAGTCGCTTGGGCTGGTTGAATTGCTGCTGCAGGAAAAGGCGCGCCCGCGCTGCGACGTTTTCTGGAACAACGAACTGCTCGGCACGCTCCAGCTTGCCGGCGAGAGTCTGTTGCTCCCTTACCGCGGCAGCGGCTACGAGAGAATTCCCGCCGCGTTCAAAGATGCGGGTGGCCGCTGGGCCGGATTTGCCGCGCGGCTGCGCCTGTGGATCGTCAACACAAACCGCCTGGCGCCAACCGAGGCAGCAGTTCAGCAGGCGACGAGCGGCGATTTGGACCGCATGGTGATCGCCAAACCACTCTATGGCACGACCCGAACGCAATACACCATCCTCTGGAAATTGTGGGGGCACGACAAAATTCTCGCCTGGGAGAGCGACCGCCGCGCGCGCCATTTGCGCGAGGTGGACGGCAATTCCATGGTGAAAGAT
>CAZKTW010000194.1:0-7284 GCA_964555775.1 uncultured Bifidobacteriaceae bacterium
TCATTTCCCTTGATCCGATTTGCGCCGACTGACGTCGGCGGCTACACATTTTTTGAAAATGCGCCAATGATTGCGGACGGTTTTTTCCGCTGGCTGGGAACCCGGCTCCACGTCAGCCAGGATGGCTGAAGCTACATTTTCAGACAGGCTCTTACGCAGACTTGGTTGAACGGAATTTGAGCACGGCTTCCGTGCGGGAGTGGACGTGCAGCTTGCTGTAAATGTTTTCCAGGTGCCAGCGTACCGTTCCGGTGCTCAAACCCAGACGGTCGGCAATTTCCTTGTTGGCAAGTCCCACGGCCAGCAGTTCGAGGATTTTCCGTTCGCTGGGCCGGAGTTCATCCACGCCCGTCGCGCTGGGGAGCGGCTGCTGGAAAGATGCGATGACTTTGCGCGCGATTTCGCGGGGCATCGGCACACCGCCCATCCGGGCCTCACGGACGGCGGAAACAAGTTCTGCCGGCGTGCAGCGCTTCAACAGGTAGCCGCAGGCGCCGGCACGGAGGGCCGCGGAAATCCGGTCGGTGTCCTCATAGACCGTCACCATGATGATTTGGACCGCCGGCAGCATTTTTTTGATCTGGGCGGTGCATTCGATGCCGGACAGTTTTGGCAGCTGGATGTCCATCAGCACCACTTCCGGCTGGTGCTTCGGAATTTCCACCAGCGCCTCCTCGGCCGTTGCGCAGGCGAACACGCACCGGCATTCCGGGTCGGTCTGCACAAAGTGCGTCAGACTTTCCCGGATGGTTTTGCTGTCTTCGACTATGGCGACCCGGATCATAAATTCTCAATTCAATGGCATGTAAAAGCGCACGGTGGTCCCGCGTCCGGGCTGGCTGGCGATTTCAAACCGCCCAGCCATTTTCTCCAGCCGTGCGCGCATGTTGACCAATCCGTCCCCGCCCCGCCCGGCGGCGTCGGCCGCCAGCCCTTTCCCGTTGTCCGCAATCGAAAGCCGCAGCCGGTTGTCGATCAACCTCACCCCCAGGCGGACTTCGGTGGCGCCGGAATGGCGGATCACATTGGTAAGCGCCTCTTTGAAAGCCAGGAAAAATTCATGCCGGTGCACGGATGACACCGCACGGTCCGGCAGATTCACCGCCCCTTTCAATTGACAGGCGATGTTCGCCAGTTTCAGGAGCCGGTCCGCGTACAGGCAGGAATACGTCACCAGCGACATCAGGGAATCGTGCTTGGGGTTCATCGCCCAGACGATCTCATCCAGCGCCGTGACCATCTGCCGCGCCCGGTCGCCAATCTCGTCCAAGTGCCGGCCCCGCCCGTTTTCCACACCGGAAGCCGAACCAGCCAGGGTGACCAGCATGCTGATTTCCGTGATGCCCGAACCGAGTTCATCGTGCAGGTCCTGCGCAATGCGCGCCCGTTCCTGCTCCATCGCCCGCTGATGGTCCACCCGCTGCCGTTCCTGGATCTGGATTTCGAGCTCGGCGGTGCGGGCTTCAACCTTGCGATGAAGCTGGGTGATCCAAAGCACCGTCACGGCCAGGACACACACCAGTGCGCCCATGCCAATCAACAATCGTTCCAGCGTCCACCAGGGCGGCCGCGCCAGCACCTGGATGTCGGCCGGCGAATTGAGCAACAGTTCAAAGGACGAGATGTCCTGGCCCACCGCCCGGTTTCCGCCCTGGCCCGAATACACTCCGGTCAATTCCAACTGGCTGCCCGCCGGCAACGATTCCACCGACCCGTTCAGGGAATCCAATCGCGCCACAAAAGTCCGCACCCCGTTCTGAACTTCCAACACTTGTTCCGTCCGCGTTCCTCGCACACTCAACAGCACGCCCTTCACCCGCACGCGCGTCGCGTCGTAGTCCGGCTGGATCAGTTTGTCCGCCGGAAGATTTTGGGCCTTTGGCAGCGGGGCTTCGCCGGTTTTGCGCGCCACCGCCTCGCGCAGCACAGGTGATGCGCCGCTCAATTCCGGAAACCCCACCACCTCGACCAGGTCGCCGGCTGCCAGGTTCTCCGGTTTTTTGGTGACGAACCGCAAACCGCTCCGGCCGTCCGTCATGAAATATTCCGTGTCCCGCACCCGCACAACCTGGCCGGACACCTTCACGCGTTGAAACACGCTTGCCTGCGGGTCGAACAGCAACAATTCCGCCGCCGTTTTCCGGGGAATGGCGAACAGATCCGCCGGCGCCGGCTGGTCCACCGAAAGGTTTGCCCCGTAAACCCGTATCTCGCCCACCTTCACCTCATGAGTTACATAATCCCAGGAGGCAAGCAGGCAACCCCGTACCCGGACCAGGGCGTCTTCATAATGCTCCAGCACTTCAGGTTTCAACCCGGTCACCCGCAAAGCCAATTTGATCCGCCCCCCTTGCGTGAGCAGGGTCACCCCATCGGCTTGCACCGCCGTGATGATGCCCTGGATTTCCACAAACTGGGCGTCCAGGCTCCCGTTCAACAACTGGTCCCAGGTCGGATAAACCGGTGTCGGCAGGTGCCCTTCACCCAGAGCGCGCAACCGCTGCGCATGCACGATCGGAGCAAACAAGCTCGGGTCGGTAACCCCTTCAACTTCCATAAATTCGCCGATTTGTGGGGGGCCGGACCGGACTTCGGAGTGGTCCTCCACGTAAAGTCCGCGGGTGGAATCCTGGATGACGAAGGCCTGGCGTTCTGGCAACACACAGGTGACCACGCCCTGGATTTTGACCGGATAACCACGTTGCGCTTCCTCCCGTTTCAAGCGATGCACCTCGGCCGCCGTGGTCAGCACCGGCAATGCGCCCGCATTGAGGCCCGGGTTTCCAATCGCTTCCCGGCGGGTTTCCCTCACTTCAATTTCCCTGCCGCCGGGCACCAGCAGGACGCCGGGGACTTTTTGCCCGTCCGCCGTATCGGCGCTCTGGCAGAAACCCGTCGCGCGGATCCGGCTGTTCAAGAGAGGCACGGATGGCAGCTGTGAGCTGTCCGCAATCTCCACCTGCATCCGGTCGGACCCGGCGCTCAACTCCAATTTCACTCCGTCCAGATCTTCGTTCACAAAGGTCACCTTCCCCTCCACCGTCGCCCACTGGCCGTCCTCCCCGTCGCGCAATGTCTGGCCAATCACAACCGGCCGCGGTACGGGAACTTCCCCCCGCCCGGTCACCGTCAACCGCAAGGACGGTTCGCCAACAAACAACTCACTGCCATCGTCCGATGTGGTGTAAAACGTGTACAGGCCATCGCGGGGAACTTCGAGGTAACCGTTGAATCGAATCCCCGCGTGGTCCGGTCGGGAGATGACCCCCAAATCAAAGTTGGTGGTCGTGCCGCTTTTGATCGCCGTCTGCCGGCTGAAATCCGTCAAGACTTCCTCCGGCACTTCATAACAACTGTAATCCAGTCCGTTGGTGAGGTCGCCCATTTCGCCCGCCGCGTTTTTTTGGATCCGAAAAAGCGCGGAGCCGGGAATTTTCTCTCGCGGCAGACCTGGTCCTTCATATTCCACCTCCAGCCCGTATTTTTCTACACCGTTGAACCAGTCCACCCGCAGGGGATGCCGCCCTGCCGTCAGATAAACCGCCCCTGATTTTTCGGTCATCCCATGAATGCCATTGTTGTCCACCACGGACCCTTTGGCACCGAGCCGGAAACCGGCGCCTCTCCGGGTGATCGTGCCATTGCCCTCCACTCGCACCTGTTGTCCCCGCTGAACCGGTTGGCCGGCCAGGTCCATCTCCAATTCCACCGCCCCGGATTCGTCCTTCAAAACAAACCTTCCCTGCGCCGGGTTCGCCCACCAGACGGATCCCTCCAGATGAATGGAATGACTGACGCTGGGATTCTCCAAACCCAGACCGGCAACTTGCAGAATATTGGTTACGTCAAAAGCCGGCGGGCGGGCCGTCCCCTGCTCTGCCGCCGCGGCTTGAATTGTCCACCCTGCGCCCAACATCAAGCTGTAACCGGCAATGGCAAGCCGGGGCCAGACCAGAAAAACTGCGCGCATAAAGTCAGGATATTGATTCAACCCGGGTTCTGCACGACCAAATGGAACGGAGCGCGGGTGTCCCACCCGCAGCAGCCCGAATTGCCGAATGAGCGTATGCAATACCACGAGTTTTGATTTGCCGGACGTGCTGCGGCTGAGACTGCCGCGCTCCGAAAGCAGTGCGCCTCCAACCCTCATGGAATCGAATTCGTCGTTTCCTTCTGCAGCCCCAACACGTTCATTCCCGGCAACGGATGGCCCCTGGCATCAAACAGCGAATTGGCATCCGGCCCGCGCCAACGGTTCGTTTCTCCCGGCATGTACGTGGCCTCCGGATGCCAGTAATTGACGCCCACGCCGCCGCTTGCCTTGACGGTCCGGATGAGGTCGGCCAGGAATTGTTCTTGCCCGGCGGGTGTTTCCGGCCAGGTCATGTATTTGGCGGCGGCGGCGGAAGGATGCGTGTCGCGCGCGGGATAACCGGTCTCCACGATCATTACGCTCTTGCCGTAACGCCGGATGGTCCGGCGGGTGTTGTCGCGCACGTTTTTGAGCGAGCCGTGCCAGTGCGGATAATAACTCTGACCCACCACGTCATAGTCCACCCCGGCCGATGTAAGATGGTCGAAATACCACTTCGTCACCGGCCAATCGCCGCCGCAGTCGATATGGATGATGATGCGCACACGGTCGTCGGGCGCGGTGACCGAGCGAACACCTTCAATGTCCGCATTGAGCAGCCGGAGGAGATGGTCCCATTGTCTGGCATCATCGTACGGTTCCGGCGGTGATATCACGGACACATCGCCCTCGAACACCTTGACGGTGGAGAGCGGGACCTTTACCTGCCCGTCGGGCCACAACATGCCGCCGGTGATTTCGTTGCCCACCTGCACAAAATCCGGCGTCGCGCCAGCAGCCTTCAGCGCCTTGACCACCGAGGCGGTGTAGGCACCGGATTCCTTGACGAGCGCATCGAAATTGAGATTGGCCCAGGCGGCGGGTTTGTTCTGTTTTTGCGGATCGGCCCACCAATCGGAATAATGGAAATCGAGGATGAAGGTGCCGCCCGCGTCCTTGATGCGTTTAGCCAGTTTCGTGGTGTAGTCCAGGCCGTTCACGCCATTGGTCGGGTCCACCCAGATGCGTAGGCGGAAACAGGTCCAGCCATGCTTCATGAAAATCGCAATCGCATCGCCCGGCTGGTCGCCGTCCAGATAAACCCCGCCACGTTGTTCAATCGTGGCCAGCGCCGAAATGTCCGCGCCGAGATAAAACGGTGAAGACTGGGCCGCCGCCGGCGCTGGCGGGATCCGATGACTGACACAACCGGCAATCAAGAACGGAATGGCTGCGGTGGCAAGCCCGACCCAAACGAGGGCAAGACTCGGGGACAGGAATGGATGCTTGGGTTTCATTGGATGTGAAATGAAGTTGTTGTTGATGGCTTTATAGTGTCCCGGCTGCCACCTTTTGCCCAGCCTGTCAAATTGCAGGGGCAAAGCGGAGTTAAATCCATCGGCCAAAGTCTTCCTCTCGTTTTTAGCGGCCTTCCATTGATTTTGAGAGCCTGACGTTTGTCAGGCTGGCGAGTCCCTCAAAAAGGCGCTATTATTTACCCAATAAACCTTAAGCATGCCACATAACGTGACGTACAATCATTGTAATCGCCGTGGTTTATTGAACAAACCAATACCGGATGCGCAATTCGGATGATTGATCCATCGTTGATCTCCATATCCAAAGCATCAAAAACAAATAATATGCCTCGATCCAGAAAGAACAGCCGATCGCGGTCGGGCTTCACGCTGATTGAATTGCTGGTGGTCATTGCCATCATCGCCATTTTGGCGGCGCTATTGTTGCCGGCGCTTTCCGCCGCGAAGCAAAAGGCGCTGCGTATTCAAGACATAGCCAACCTCAAGCAGTGGGGAGTATCCTGTAATATGTATCCCGGTGACAACAATGACAGCCTGCCGGCTGGGTTTTTTGATTCCAACGGAATGTGGATGTATGCGTTGCAGTCCTATATCCCCGACTCCAAGTTGGGCGGGCCGATCTGTTTTTGCCCGATGGCAAAAGATATCACGCGAGACGCGCTTCCAAACAGATGGAGTCAAGGCATGTGGAGTCAAGGTCCGCCAACGGATCCCCCTGTCACTTTTGTGGCTTGGGGAATTATGGGCAAGGGCGCTTATCCCATCGAACAGACTGCCTTCCCCAACGGCACTGGCGCGGCAGTTTGGGGTCGTCCCGGAATGGCGGGCAGTTATGGAGTTAATGGTTGGATGTCCAATCCTCCGGAATCGGTTTTTACTCCTGGTGATGCCAGATTACCCGGATTTTGGAAGAAATTGACGGCCGCAGGCAAGAACTCGGGGGCGCCATTGTTTGCTGATTGTGTGTGGTCAGGAGCCAGCCCGGCGCCGGCCGATCCGTATCCCACTTATTCAGGTCAATGTGGCGTGGGAGCCGGCATGGCGTCTTTTTCCATTCCCAGACATTCCGGCAGAAGTCCCATCGACATGACGTTCATCGATGGCTCGGTTCATTACGCGGGGCTAAGGGAGCTTTGGCAGATGCCTTGGAGCGCGAACTACGACACCAGCAAAGTGCCGGCGCTCGTGCCGGCTTGGCTAAAAGCTTACAATTAAGACAAAGGCCATTCAAATTTCCAATGGTAGTACCATCCCTTTTCATCACACCAGGCAGCCAATAGACAATTAAAAAAACCAACCCCATAAAAACCATGAAAAAAATAGTCTCCATAATAGCTGTTCTTTTCGCCGTCCTTTTTGGCGCGATCCCGCTGGCCCCGGCGGTCACCATTTACACCGAGAATTGGGGCAGTCCGAATACGACGGTCCAGACGGCCAACACGCTCGGACTGGTTGGCTGGACGGTTATCGCCAACCGGCAAGGTGGTGTTGGTCCGTATTACGGCATCTTCGGGGCCACGGGTGCGAATGATCCCGCCCTTGGTTTGGGATTGCCGGTGAACACGGTTTATTTGACGGGTCTGTCCGGAACCAGCACGAATCAACTGGGCGGTCCGGCGATGCTTTACACCACCGATACCGCCGGCTCCGGCAGCGCCGGCAACTCCGCCTTTGCCGACATTAACCCGACATTATATACCAACCTGACGTTTAACGTGGAAATCCGCGTTGATGGCGGAAACTGCTCCAACTATTTTGCCATCCAGGTGGGAGGGTCATGGTATGTATGCACCAACAATCCGTTCCCCAGCGTCAACGCCGGCAATTACCCCGTCTTTACCAATTGGAGCATGGTTTACACCAACCCGGCAAACGCCTGGTATAGTCTGACGC
>CAZKTW010000195.1:0-7260 GCA_964555775.1 uncultured Bifidobacteriaceae bacterium
TGGATGAATTCCGTGGCCATCAGGTTCTCCGTTTCACGGTGCCGGGCGGCGGCTCATTGATGATGGCCCAGAAAAAGCCGACCTCCTTGATGGATTTGACAAATTGCTGGAAATCCACCGGTTTGACCACGTAGGCGTTGACCCCCAGTTGATAACTGCGCACCAAATCCTGTTCCTCGCGCGACGAGGTGAACATCACCACCGGCAGATGCTTCAATCCGGGATCCGCCTTCATCTGGCGCAACACATCCAGTCCGTCCACCTTCGGCATTTTCAGGTCCAGCAACACGACCACCGGCAGGCCGTTGGCATGCCCGGCGAACTTGCCGCGTTGATACAGATAGTCCAGCGCCTCCGCCCCATCGCGGGCCACAATCACTTCGTTGGCCAGGTTGTGTTCGTCCAGCGCCGACAGCGTCAGTTCGACATCGCGCTCATTGTCCTCGGCCAGCAGGATGCGTTTCAAGGGTGCCATGTTGTCCTTTCGGTGCGGTTGAGGTTTTCGGCAGGGAAAAGAAAAAAGTCGCGCCGCCATCCACCCTGCCCTCCGCCCACGTGCGGCCGCCATGGCGGGAAACAATGCGGCGGACGTTGGCCAGCCCGATGCCGGTGCCTTCGAATTCATCCGACCGATGCAGGCGCTGGAACACGCCGAACAATTTGTCCACGTATTGCATGTCGAAACCCACGCCGTTATCGCGCACGAACAGGACGAATTCGCCGTTGTCGGCGTGGCACCCGATTTCAATTTCCGCCGGATCCCGCGGACGGCTGTATTTCACGGCATTGCCAATCAAATTCATCCAGACCTGGCGCAGCATGGCCTCGTCCACCTCCACTTCCGGCAACCGGCCGACCTTCCAGTGGATATGGCGTCCGTTCGTTTCCAGTTGCGCCATGTCCACGGCTTCACGCACCAGCGGATCCAGAGCCACCTTGGAACGCCGCAGCTCCGTCCGGTTCATCCGCGAGAACACCAGCAGATCGTCAATTAACACACCCATTTGCCGGGCGGAATCAGCGATGATGGTCAAATACCGATGGCCGCGTTCATCCAGTTTTTCACCCGCCTGTTTGCCCAGCAGCTTCACAAAACCGTCAATGTGCCGGAGCGGAGCGCGCAGGTCGTGCGAAACGGAATAGGAAAAGGACTCCAGTTCCTGGTTGGCGTCGCGGAGCTGTTGGTTGGCAGCCTCGACCGCCTGCGAACTGTGGAAAACCTCGGCCTCCATCTGCTCCATGCGCCGGTGCAAACTGGTCTCGTCGTCCGCCGGCCGCCGCTTCTGCCGGATAAAATCCGTCACGTCCTCGACGCGATGGATGATATATTCTATCTGGCGGTCCGCGTCGAAAACCGGCGAGTTGACCGGGCTCCAGAAACGTTCCTCGAAAATCCCATCCGGACGGCGTACGTCATATTTCTGGATGGCCATGGTGTCGGAGGCGCCGTTTTTCAGCACCCGGTCGAGGGACGCGCGCAAATTGGAGACGCCGGTGGCGGCCGGGTCGTCGGGATTGTCGGGAAACACCTCAAAAAATCCGCGGCCGAGGATTTGTTCGCGCCCGGTCATGGTGGCCTTCAGGTAGGCGTCGCTCACGGCCACGATCGTCAGGTCAGGCTTCAACACCACGTACAAACCCGGCAGGGATTCGAAAAGGGCGCGGAATTGCAGGTGGATCCGCTCGATTTTCTTGTGCTCGGTGATGTCCGTGGAAACACCGGCGGTGGCGTAGATTTTGCCCGTTGCGTCGCGCAGGGGAAACTTGATCGCCCGGTGCGGGTGTGGGCCATCCGGATACATCACCGTCTCTTCCAATTCCACCGGCCGCTGGGTGGCCAGAACCCTTTGATGGTGCTGATGGGCGACAGCGGCGAGTTCTTTTGAGGTAATGTCAAAAACGGTCTTGCCTTGGATATCCTCACGGGAACGCCCGGTCACTTGCGCGAACCGGTGGTTGGCAAACAGGTAACGCCCATCGATGTCCTTGATGTAAACCACCGCGGGAATATTATCCAGAATGGCCTGCAACAGGGCGCGCTGTTCGTGGAGCGCTGCTTCCGCGCGAAGCCGCTTCGCCAGGTCGCGCCGGATTACCAGGACTGCCACCAGCCCGACGGCGCAGGCCAGCGCACTGCCGGCCAAAATCATGAGCAGACCGGTCCGGGCATCGGTTTCCGAAAATTGTTCACGCTGCCGGAGCAACCGGTCTTCCGCCTCCCGCATTTCCAAGATTCCCTGGCAGACCTGATTCATCAACTTCCTTCCCTCCTCGGAGGTCACACCATGGACCGTGGCCGGAAGCCCCTGGTCCTCGCGCAATTTGATCCGACTGTTCAGGACGGCCAGCCGCTGCAAAACCTGGGGCTCCAACCGGTTCAGCCGTTGCTGTTGGTCCGGGTTGTCAGCAACCAGTTGCCGCAGGTTCCTGATCCAGCCGCCGACTTGCGATTGGGCTGCCTGACAATCCTTCAAAAACTGTTCGTCGCCGGTGAGCAAATAACCGCGTTGCGCCGATTCGGCGTCGGTAAGCAAGACCGCACCCGCCTCCAGTACCGTCATCACTTCGCGGCTGTGGGAAACCTGCTTCCCTGTGGCAATCAGGTTGGTGGTGGTGCGATACGACAACCACCCCATGCCAGCCAGTGCGAACACCGAAGCCGCAAAGCCCAGCCGCAGCATCCTGTCAGCCAATATTTTCATTCGTCACCCTGCAAATCCCTGATTGCCGGATAGTTTCCTAATTATCGGTCTTTGTTTACCTAATATGGAACAGTTTCGGAAATGATGCAAACAGGGGGTTTTCATGCCGGGTTGAGGTTCAGGCATAAAGTCACCTTTTTTTATTTCTGAAACCTCCATCTGGGGGTCCCAAGGAGGATGGGTGGATCGGGCTGAAGCGGGCGATGATTGCGCCAAACGTTTCCCGACACATCAAACCTTCGTCCCCCGTTCTGACTGCAGAATGGCCCGGAGCGTTTGAAGCGACATCGGTACTGGCGACAGCTAGACTCCATGGCGCCACTGCCCAACGGTTCGCCCGCGCGCCGGGCCGGCAGGGTCGGGCCGGGAATGGTTTACGGCCGTTGTTGGTCGCGACAGGGTCTCTTGTTTTGTGATCCTGAGTTGTTGGAGTTCATGCTTTGGCATGTTTTCGGCCCGAAACAGCCTGAAGGCTGAACACCAACAGGTTTCCCCCGCCAAATAAAAGACCCTGTTGGTCGCGATGACAGTTCCAATTTGAAGTTTGCGTCAACCTCATTTTTGCCATAAACTCCGTTGATTTTGGAATGAAAATATTCATCGACGGCAAGTATTACGACGAACGCAACGCGAAGGTTTCGGTCTTCGATCACGGACTGCTTTATGGCGACGGAATTTTTGAAGGCATCCGCGCCTATCACGGCCGCGTGTTCAAACTCCGGGAACACCTCGACCGCCTGTTCTATTCCGCCAAGGCCATCCTGCTGGAAATCCCGATGACGCGCGCGCAAATTGCCCGCGCGGTGATTGAAGCGTGCCGTCGGAACAAGATCCGCGATGGCTACATCCGCCTCCTCGTCACGCGCGGCGTGGGCACGCTGGGGTTGAACCCGAAAACCTGCAAACGCCCGTCGGTCATCATCATCGCCGACAAAATCCAGCTTTATCCGCCGGTCGTTTACCGGCGCGGTCTCAACATCATCACCGTGCCGACGACCCGCAATCTGCACAGCGCGCTCAACCCGGCCATCAAGTCGCTGAATTATCTCAACAACATCCTCGCCAAGATCGAGGCGAACAACGGCGGTTGCGAGGAGGCGGTCATGTTGAACGCGGAAGGGTTCGTGGCCGAGTGCACGGGCGACAATCTGTTCATCGTGAAAAATGGCGCGCTACTCACCCCGCCACTGTCGGCCGGCGCGCTTTACGGCATCACCCGGCAGACGGTGATGGAACTGGCGGAGGAATGCGGCCTGAAGGTGTCGGAACCGGACCTGACGCGCTATGATTTGTTCTGTGCGGATGAATGTTTCCTGACCGGCACGGGCGCGGAAATCGTGCCGGTGGTGAAGATTGATGGCCGGATCATCGGCGGCGGCAAGCCCGGTCCGGTCACGCGCCAGCTCGAGGACGACTATCATGCCTTGACGAAAGTGTCAGGTGAGCCGATATACGAATAGGAAAGATGAAGAAAGACCTTAACTTGTTCGTCACCGGACCGATGATTTGCCTGATTCGAGTGCCGTTTGGCACCCTGGCTGCTGTTTTCGATGTGACGGTTTGTCCAGGCCAAATCAGGGAAAACGGCCCGGTTCTCAGCAAAACGACCCAAACGGCATTGGCCGGATAATTCTATGTTGTGCTGCGCTTGCAAAGAAAAACCAGCCACGGTGCATCTCACCCAGATTGTGGGTGACAAGATGCAGAAGCTGGATTTGTGCGAGGAATGCGCCAAAACCAAGGGCGTCAACGACCCGACCTCCTTCTCCCTGGCGGATGCCGATGTTTTGTTCGGCCTCGGCGCGTCGCAGGAAATCGGCCAGACCACCGGCATGGAAACAAAATGTCCGCGCTGCGGGTTCACCCAGGCGGACTTCAAAAAGTCGGGCCGGCTCGGCTGTCCGGAGTGTTACAAGACTTTTGCCGAAGGCCTGGAAGGCCTGCTCAAGACGATGCACAAGGGCACCCGGCACGCGGGCAAGGTGCCGGCGGCATTGCGGGAATCACGCGAACAATCCGACCGGCTCAAAATGCTGCAAAAGAAACTGGCCAAGGCCATCGATGAGGAAAATTTCGAGCAGGCCGCGTCATTGCGCGACGAAATCAAACATATCTCCCCGCGCGGGCCGGGCCTGAATGTGGCGTGAACCATGGACATCCATAAATTTCTTATTTCGCCGGCGGAAACCGCGCAACGGCATGGTCCGCACGATCGGATTGTCATGTCCAGCCGCGTCCGGCTGGCGCGCAATCTGAAGGACGCAGCCTTTCCCGGCTGGGCAAAAAAACCGGAGCGCATCCGCGTGTTTGAACTGATCCGGCCGGCGGTCGAAAGCCTGGTGGAAATGAAGGACGCCTTTTCCGAGGCCATGGACAATCTCAGCGCGCTCGACAAGCAGATCCTGGTCGAACGGCATCTCATCAGCCGTGAGCATGCCGCGAAAAGCTCCGGCAGCGGCCTGGTGTTGAACCGTGACGAAACATTTTGCGTGATGATCAACGAGGAGGACCATTTGCGGATGCAGGCGCTGCGGCCTGGCCTGCAACTGCGCCAGGCCTGGAGCGCCATTGACCAGCTGGATTCCGAGCTGGAGCAGAAACTCCCTTATGCCTTTAACAATGACCTGGGTTACCTGACCGCGTGCCCGACGAACCTCGGCACGGGCATCCGCGTGAGCGCGATGCTGCATCTGCCGGGACTCGTCCTGGCCGAACAAATCAATCCCATCATCCAGTCCGTCAACAAGCTCGGCCTGGCGGTGCGCGGACTTTATGGCGAGGGCACCGAGGCGCTCGGCAACGTCTTCCAGGTGTCGAACCAGATGACGTTGGGCGAAAACGAACTCACCATCGTCGAGCGGCTGGACAAGGTGTTGTCCCAGATCATTGAGCACGAGGAAAACGCGCGGCAGACGCTGATGGAGAAAAAACCAAAGGTGGTTTACAATCATATTGGCCGCGCCTACGGCATCCTGGCCAACGCGCACAGCATTTCGTCCAAGGAAACCATGAACCTGTTGTCGCTCATGCGATTGGGCGTTGATATGGGCCTGTTTCCTGGCATGGAACGTGCCCTCGTGGATGAATTGTTCATCCTGACCCAGCCGGCGCATTTGCAGCGGCAGTTGTCCGACAAGCTGAGCGCCGAGGAGCGGGATTTGATCCGCGCCGACATGATGCGCGAACGTTTGAAAACCACGGGCCGGCCGATCGTCCGCCATTATGGCGCGCCGGGAACAGGATTGGACAAATCGACAAATTAGTAGCAGAATAGAGCGAAGTATGAGCGATGAAGCCATGAGCAATTTTACCCCGCGCGCCCAACAGGTGCTGGCGCTGGCGCGGAAGGAAGCCGACCGTTTCAACCACAATGTGATCGGCACCGAACACCTGCTGCTCGGCCTCATCAAATTGGGACAAGGCGTTGCCGTCAACGTGCTCCAAAAAATGGGGCTCGACCTCGAAACCGTCCGCATGGCCGTGGAAAAAAAGACCGGCACCGGCCCCGACCAGAAGGTCATCGGCAACATCCCCTACACCCCGCGCGTGAAAAAAGTTCTCGCGCTCGCATCCAAGGAAGCCAAGGCGCTCAACCACACCTACGTCGGGACCGAACACATCCTGCTCGGCCTCCTGCGCGAGGGCGATGGAATCGCCGCACAGGTTCTGAAGGATCTGGATGTGGACATCGAGCAGACGCGGCAGGAAATTTTAAAGGAGTTGGATCCCAATTTTACCGGCGAGGAATCGTCCATTCCCGAATCCGGTGGTGAGAAAGCACCCGCTCCGGGCGCGGGCCAGGAGAAAAAGGGCGAAGTCAAGACCCCCGCCCTCAAGGCCTTTGGCCGTGATCTCACGGAACTGGCGCGCAAAGGCGACATGGACCCCGTCATCGGGCGCAAAAACGAAATCGAGCGCGTCATCCAGATTCTCTGCCGCCGCACCAAGAACAATCCCGTGCTGCTCGGCGAAGCCGGCGTGGGCAAGACGGCCATCGTGGAAGGCCTGGCGCAGGAAATCGCCAGCGGCAACGTGCCCGAAATCTTGCGCGACAAACGCGTCGTCACCCTCGACCTCGCGCTCATGGTCGCCGGCACGAAATACCGCGGCCAGTTTGAGGAACGCATCAAGGCCGTCATGGACGAGATCCGCCGCGCGAAGAATGTCATTTTGTTCATTGACGAATTGCACACCATCGTCGGCGCCGGTTCGGCGGAAGGCACCATGGACGCCTCGAACATCATCAAGCCCGCGCTCAGCCGCGGAGAGATGCAATGTGTCGGCGCCACCACGCTGAACGAATACCGCAAATACATCGAGAAGGACGCCGCGCTCGAACGCCGCTTTCAATCCGTCAAGGTCGAGGCACCCTCGATTGACGAGGCCATTTTGATCTTGAAGGGTCTGCGCCACAAATACGAGGCGCACCACAAGGTGGAATTCACCGACAAGGCCGTCGAGGCCTCCGTCAAGCTTTCGGACCGCTATATCACCGACCGGTTCCTGCCGGACAAGGCGATTGACGTGATGGATGAATCCGGTTCGCGCGCGCGCATCG
>CAZKTW010000196.1:0-7258 GCA_964555775.1 uncultured Bifidobacteriaceae bacterium
TACCGTTCAAAATGGCAAACTGACGAACATCCGGGAGTATATCGACACGCAAGCATTGGCGCAGGCCTCCGAGATGAGTCTTGGCAATGAAGAAATCATCAGAAAACTCTATGCTGCCGGAGAGGGGCCAGGAATGGATACCGAGAAGTTTGTCTCCTTTTTCTCGAAAGAAGGATACATGTGCGACATTCCTTCCGGCACAAAGTTTCGCGGGAAGGCCATTGGTGACTCTATCGCCGCCCTCGCAAGTGCATTTCCTGATGTCCACCGTGAGTTATTGAGCATCTACGTCACGGAGAACGTCGTCGTCGTCGAGCTTAGAATTCGGGGAACGCATAAAGGTAAACTGGCCCTTGGTTCTAAAACGATAGCTCCCACGGGCATGGCAATAGATGTCCCGTGTGTCGATGTTTTTCACCTCGAGAGTGGAAAGGTCACATCCTTTAATTGCTACAATTTGCCTTCCGTAATGCAGCAACAACTTGGCCTTGTCAGCAGCTGATGCCAAGGGGTCAGTCCTTGAATCCGTTCGCGTATTGCAACCCGTTTTATGTTGGACGTAAAGGAGGCAATGTTCCCGCGACGCAGCAGGCCGCGCCGGAATCTTTCAACCCCGATAAACTCCGTTTCCGCGAGCAGGCCATCATCCCTCAACCATCAACTCTCAACAGGCTGAATGGTTGACGTCTTTTCAAGACGGAAACGTTCCGCAGTCGTGTCGCGGATTCGTGGACGCGGCAACAAGGACACGGAACTGGCGCTGGCGCATTTGCTCCGCGCACACAAGATTTCAGGTTGGAGGCCACATGTGCTGGTGCGCGTCGCGGTTGAGAGTCGAAAGTCGAAGGTCGAGGGCAAACACACCTCACCCCGGCCCTCTCCCCAGCGCGGAGAGGGAGAAGCAATTTCCGGCTCTCGACACTCGTCCCTCGTCTCTCGTCTCACAGTGCGACCTGATTTCGTATTCCGGCAGGTTCGGCTCGCACTGTTCGTGGACGGTTGTTTCTGGCATGGCTGTCCCAAGCACTGCAAGTACGCAAAATGGCTGACGCCGAGTGTGACGGCGAACAATCCTCCTTTGCCAAAGGACAGGCTACGGAGGACAGGTCGGGCATTCTGGCAAAAGAAACTGGCCGGGTACAAAACCCGCGACCGGCTGGTAACCCGCGCCTTGCGCCGTGCCGGCTGGCGGGTCATCCGGATTTGGGAATGCGCTTTACCGAGACAAAGGCGTAAACATCGAACATTCAACATGCAACATCGAACATCCAATGAAAAAAGGCCCTTGCTGCGGATTCGGCGCGCGATGGGCTGGAGGGGGTGGTCAGGAGCCAGAAGTCAGAAGGCCACGCAAAAATGCTTTCGGCCCCACGCGGTCGGAAACATTCTACCTTCAACTCCGATGAATCGCGAGCGGGCATCGAACGCAGGCATGGCTGCATTGCTCATGGTCCCGCCGCCGCATTGCTGTAAACCTGCTGGATTTCGGTATTGCTTAGAGCGCGATTCCACACAGCAACCCCGTCGTAGCCTCCGCTTTCGTAGCCCTCGTTCGAGTCCCACGACAGGCTGAAATTAGTCGAGACGGCACCAATACTGGTCGAGATCGGCGTTTTGGCCCAGGATTGATCCGAGCTTAGTGGGGCCTGAACCCCATTTATAAAAAGGTTGATTCGGTTGCTGTTTTGCAATTGCGTGCCGTCGTAAACCATGACGAAGTGAACCCAGGTGTTCGCGACGTAAGGCGCAGAAAAAACGCGGCCGGCATTGGTGAACCCCACACCTCCATACACATTTCCGTCATCCCACCAGGCGAGGAATATCGCATTGTACCGTCCAGAGGTACAGCCCAACGCCGCCAGACCGATGTCTGTCGAACTGTTCTTCTGCATCCACAGGGAGAAGGTGCATTGGTTCGATCCGGCAAGGTTCAAATTCCCAAAACCAACAGACTGCTTGCTGGCTGCGACAAAGTTCAGCGCATCGTCTGTCACTCCAGGAATCCAGGTGGGCGAATTTGTCGTGTGTCCCGTGTGCCCGTTGCCAGAGCTGTCCGCGACTGTGTTTCCCGAGCCCTCATCGAATTTCGCGAACAACACCAGTCCGGACGTGGGAAAGTTGCTGCTTCCGCCGGTGGCAGCTTGTTGACCGGGCAAAACCTCATAGAAATACTGCGAATTGGTTGGAGAGGAATCCGCCACGCTCGTATCCACCCAGTCTTGGACCGGTTGCGCCAGAGTCAAATTCGTCAACGTCACCCACGAGTTGGAGGTGCTTAAATCAGTCGTGCCTCGAATAATGTAACTGTAGCCGGTCACTCCCTGGATGGTCAGCGTCGGCTGAGATCCGTTCAGTCCAAACGACACTGCCGCGGGTTGCACAATCACCTGTCCGGGGGGGTTCGTCACGCTGCCGAGGGGATCGCTTACCACCACCGAGTAAAAACCGGCATTGGTGATTTGGGTGTTCGGGAAGTCCAATGTTTGATTGGTTGCATTCAGAATGGCGGCGCCATTATCGAACCACTGATAATTCATCGGGCCACTTCCCCATGCCTGTACACTCAGCGGTGTATCCTCGCCCCAATACCCCACAGCACCCGTAAAAGGCACGACGAGGACCGGATACATGGAAAGAACCGCATTGCTGCTGGTGGTCGTGCCGAAATCATTGGAGATGACAACCGCATACGCGCCCAAATTCGTTTGCACCACATTTGAAATCGTCAAACTGTTGTTGGTTGCCCTCAAAATGTTTGTGCTGTTCAACGACCATTGATAGCCCGCCAGGGGGAAGCCGACAGCAGTCACATTGAACGACGCATTGTCCCCGGCGTTGACAGTGACGGATTGTGGTTCAGAGGTGAAGGAGGGTGCCGATCCAATCAGCACGGCGGGGGCACTTGTGTAGCCGGTTCCATGTTGCGTGATCGTGATGCCGACCACCACGCCGCTGCTGACCACAGCGGTTGCAGCGGCTCCCGTTCCACCACCACCTTGAATCAAAACGAGCGGCGTATTCGTGTAACCACAGCCACCATAGGTGACAGTCGCTCCAGCCACACGGCCAAGCAACAGATTTGCGGTGGCGGTAGCGGGATCACAAATTCCTTGAGCGCAGACCGTTCCCACCCCGGCAATGGACAATGCCACGATTTGCAATATTTCAGTGAATTTGAATTGCCTCTTGTTCATGTTTATTGTTGATGCTCGATGCCGCTCCTCCCGACACTTCAAATTGTTAATAGACAGGGCAACAGTTTAGCACTTCCATTAAGAATTCTCAAGTTAAGTTGGTTTAATACACCGGTTGCCGAATCGTGTCCAGGGATTTTTGATTTTATAAAACAGAATTCGGGAGCCGGAAATGTAAGGAAATCTCCCGACGCAAGACTTGCCTCTTTCCCGACTGTCCGGGTGGAGAGCTTGTGGACCATCATTGCCGCAATCTATGGAACCAACCAAAATCCTGAAGTTCCAGGCGGGCGGACCGCATAATACCCCAAGCATTGTTGCCTCACCCAATGCGGAGACAAGACCGGAACCTGTAGATCCAGCCGCACCGGTCAAACCAAAAGCTCCTCCTGTCAGGCTGGACGGGCAGAAGACCAAATCCAGGTTCGTTAAGGGTTAGCCCAAGGCACAGATCCAGAATTACAAGTCCATTGACGCGACCGATCAATTGGCGGAATGGTGTCGCCAGTTGCCGGCCCTGCAGTTGAAGAACGGGAGGTTGTGCCTGATTTCCGAAATAAAACGGTGACAGGCAAAGAATAATCACTTCCGAGGTTCGGAGCTCAAAGTTCGGAATAAACAAGGTCGTGCCGTGGATTCAGCGGGAGTTGGACGGGTGAGCTGGCCGCGAAGAGGCGCAGAATTCTCAAAAGGAAACCTTGGCGACTTTTGTGCCTTGGGACGGCTGAAGTTCGGGTCTGGCGTCTTGGATTTCGGGTCTGGGGGCGGCGCGCAGGGGACTGGCGCGCCCTGCGGGCAAGAAAGGTCAAAGACTGAAGGCAAAAGTGAAAACCTGATGGTTCTTTGCGATCTCTGCGTTCCTTGCGGTTAAAAACCTGCGTTCCTCTGCGTCATCTGCGGACAATTAGTTTTATGATGCTGTGTCCTTTGCAGTCAACCATGTCCGACCTATCCACTTTAACTATATTGCCGGCATGTCACTTCTGCGTCCGGACTGGCGCACTTGCTTAAGGTCGAGGGGGCCGGAACTTCGCTCGCGATCAGATCGTTTCACGCATCCGAATGCCGGTTGCAGGTCGTTGCCCGGCCGCCCGCAAAGTTAAATCTATGCGCGACACCGGATTTCGGTACTTGTTTTTCAGAAAGAAATGGGCCGAAAAATGAAACGGCTCGGGGCGCAACTCAGTTTTTAAGCAGTGGCCTAGTTGCCCAATCCCTACGAAGGGTCTTCCGAAATTCGACGCAGTTCTTTGGAACGAAGCAGGATGCGCTGAATATTTGTAGGTTTTTGTTTTTGGCTGACAGGTAATGTTTTATGGGGTAGGCATCTGGTCTATCTGCCGGATGGTTAGCGTTGTTTCCCACCGCAACCGCGCCGCCAGCTTCAGTTTCGCCGCGTCGCTCTTGGGCCGCTGTTTTAGATCCTGCTCGCTCCACCTCCGCCGCTTCAATTCTTCCCCGATGATCCGCTCGCCTCTGGCTTGGGCACTCTCCCGCCGCATCTCCCCGGAATGGTGCTCGCCCAACTTGCCTTCGATCTGCTCCAGAAGTTTTGCCTTAAACTCGGCCGGCCCAAAGCACCATCCCCGGCGAATCGGTGTCCACTCCGCTTGGTCCTCTCCCTCGGCCCGACGCGCTTCCATCTGCTGCTCAAAGAGCCGCCGCGTCCCGCCGCCGTGTCCTCCTCAATCCCGTGCTCCCCCAGCAACCGGTCCACCCGTAGCCATTGCGGCCGGTGTGCCCAACCCGCCAGATACAAACCGAAGCTGCTCCAAGGGTATTCCAGCAGCCGCTGCTCCGGCCCCAGCAACTTGGCCCGCACCGGATTGAGATGCACGTAATCGCAAACCGTCCGCAAATACCCGTTGCCGCTCCCATCCACCACCAAAGCCTTGTAGCGGCCACTAAAGACATGGCCAAAGAGCTTGTGCCGGTGATTGAGCCGGATGGTGTAAGTACTCAAAAGCCAGCGCATCCCTGCCACCAGATTGGCATTGGGCGTCTCCACCACCAGGTGGAAATGGTTCCGCATCAGGCAGTGGGCATGCACTTGGAAACCGGTCTTTGCGCACGCTTCAGCAAGCGTTTTAAGAAAGTCCTGGCGATCCACGTCATCCAGAAAGATATCGCCTTTGCCATCGGCTCGACTCATGACGTGGTAGATCGCCCCAGGATACTCAATGCTAAGCTTGCGCGGCATCAGCGGTCGCTATGACCGGCTGCCCGGCGCTCGGTCAAGAGAAAAAGTGAATAGTTATGGTTTGACCCCTTTTTTGAATCGAGCGGGGAATTGCGCCGCTGAACGCGGCGCGGACGGCGCAGCGCGGCATCCCTGCCAAGGACGGTGTCCAGGTTCGCCCTAGCAAAAACCACCGTCCTCGCTCCACTTCTCATCTCCCATGTTTCCAAACAAACAGGCGGGCATGAAGCCCTCAGGTCTGGTTCTGTTCCGCGTAGTAACGGTAACGGTTCAGGCGATAGACCCAGGCTAGGACTTCGGCAACCGCGGCGTAGAGTTGGGCCGGAACCTCGCCACCGACCCTTCCATGTTTGAAAAGCATCCGCGCCAGCGGCTTGTTTTCGATGATGGGCACCTGATGTTGTTGCGCGATTTCGCGGATGCGCTGCGCGTTGAGGCGGATGCCCTTGGCCACAATCTTGGGTGCCCGCATGGTTTTGCGGTCATAACGGAGCGCAATGGCAAAATGAGTCGGGTTGGTCACCACCACGTCGGCTTTCGGCACCTCGGCAAGTGCCTTCGCCTTGCTGACGGAGCGGCGGCGGCGCCGGGCCGCCTTCATGCGCGGATTACCTTCCGAGCTTTTCATTTCCTCCTTCAATTCCTCCTTGGTCATCATCAAATCCTGATGGTTGCGCCACCATTGATAACCGTAATCCGCCCCCGCGATGACCAGCAGGCCGAGCGCGACCCGGAAAATGATCCGCAGACAGGTCTCCGCGAGGAACCCGGCCATGCGGGCGGTGCTGACCGAGGTGCCAAAAATCGGATCACTCAGAACACTGCGTACTTCCGAATAAGTCAACGCGATGATGAACAGGAACTTGGTGATGGAAATGGCCGTGGGCACGAGCATCCGGGCAGAAAACACGCGCTGGAACCCGGCCACCGGATTCACGCGTTCCCAATTCGGCGTGAGCACCTCGGAGGCGGTCTGAAAGCGGGCTTGAATGGCGCCGGCGAGCAGGCCGCCCAACATTGTGGCCACCACGACCGGCCCGACACATTTGATCAACAGCAGCGTGCCGGAAACGGCATAACCCTGGAGCGCGTTGACGCTCAGGGGAATATCATGCAAATGACCCAGCGTCAGCACCATGGATCCCACCAGATGTTGCCAGATCTCCTGGCCGGAAAATGCCAGCGCCGCCAGACTTCCCATCAGGACAAAGACGGTCTGCACTTCCGCGCTCCGCGGGGTCTGGCCGCGTTTGATGGCGTCTTCCAGCCGGCGTGGCGTCGGTTGCTCGGTCTTTTCGCCAACTTGTTCGCTCATGGGTCAATCCTTTTTACCCTCGGCGCCGTCCTCGTAACCGAGTTTTTCGAGGACGAAAATTTCAACTTGATCCTCCGAGCATTTGCGCCACTGCCAGCAGGTCGTCCGGCAGGCGGTGCAGGTAATTCAGCACATGTTGCGCGGTGAGTTGCATGGTGAAGCCGAAGACGACCAGGCCGCCCACGATGCGGATGCCGAAGCTCTCGGCGAACACATTCATCTGGGGCACGGCACGGCTCAGAACGGCAAAGACCAGGGTCACCACAAAGGAAACGGCGATGATGGGCGCGGATATTTGCATGGCCACCACAAAAATATTGCCGGTCTGGGCCACCAAGGTTTCAAACAGCGCGCTGCTCAAATGCGCGCCGCCCATCGGCAGCACCGAGTAGGTGCGCTCGAACCCGACGAGCATCCAATGATGCAGGTCAAGCGTCAGCATCACCACCGCGGCGAGGAAGAACAGGATCGAGGCGGGCGCCTGCTCGGTCTGCGAACTGGCCGGATCAAACAGGGTGGCGAGGTTCAGGCCCATTTGCGTGGCGATGA
>CAZKTW010000197.1:0-7237 GCA_964555775.1 uncultured Bifidobacteriaceae bacterium
TCGGCGATTACATCTTGTTTAGCTCCGACACGGCCAATACATATTCCGGCCTGACATTGTCCGGATCGGATATCATCGCCGGATTGACCATTGGCTCTGGCTTGATAGGATATACCGAAAAACTTCAAGTCTCCGGAAATAATATTGTTCTGGACATCACTGCGTCTCCGGTTCCGGAACCCACGACAGTTGCACTCATCGGCCTTGGTGGATTGGCTGCGCTTGTTATTCGCCGCCGCAAAGTTTAAGCGCTTTCAAATAAATTCTCAATCAAACAAGGACGCGTTTCTGCGCGTCCTTGTTTTTTATGGGTGTCCTCACGAAACGGATTGTTTTGAAATGGCCATTTCCCGATATGGACGGTTTTCGCGATACAAGTTTAACCGTTCCTGAATCTGTCGCGCCAGTTCTGGAAATGTATGCGCTAATTCTTCCGCCTTTTGCGCCGTTTCAACCGCGTCTGGAAACCGTCCCGCCGACGCATACGCGGCGGCCAGCACGTCCAAGGCTGCCGGTTGCTGGAATCCGGTCGCCGAGCAAAGCTGTTCCGCCATCTGCAACCGCGTCACCGCCACGCCGTGGCCCATCGGAATGTGTGCAATGGAAACTTTGCCAGACGCAAGTGTTGCGGTTGAAAAGCCGCAGCCAAGCCTCATGCACGAGCGCCGTGGCTTGAAGCGTCTGCCCGGCCGACTGTCTGGCCATGTTCGCCGCCGCCAGCCGCCGCAGTTCATCATAAACCAGCGGCAACAATTCGTCGGCGGCACCGCTCCCGGGATTCAGAGACTGCAAAATGCGGGTGACGTCTTCTTTGGCTTCGCGGCTAAACACTTCGATGGTTGCGGAAAGGGTTTTGTGAATTTCAGTTAAATCTATCGCGGAGCCTTGACAAGGCAATTTGAAAGCCGGTTTGTCTCAAAATACATTTGAAAACAGGTTTTCGCTTTTCACCCAGAAATTCGTTACTCAAATTGGAATTGTTGTTCCCCATCAGCGCAAATTTTTCAGAAAAGTTTTCCGGTTTCAGGGCAGGAAATCGTTTTTCTCAATAGAAAGCCATGTTTTATTTCATTAAGGCCAGCGAATTGCCGTCTCCACGACGGTCGTTCCATTTTGTTTGCAGCCTTTCGATTCAAAACACCTTGTAAAAGTGATCTTACAGAAGTCCACCCCTAACAATAACAAATCCCAGACAATGAAAAGACGTATGAAAGCCTCATCCACAATCCATTCAATGCTCTCAAATCCGTCAACCGTTTTGAACCGCCTTGGGTGGTTTCATTTGGTGGTGCTGGCTATCCTAACCATTCTAGCTGCGCCCGCAGCGTTCGCTGAAGGCACCGCAACGTTGAGCGGCGGCGATGGGGCTGGCACCAGCAGCTTCAATTCGGCCGGCTTATGGACCGGCGTTCCCGGGACACCTAGCCTGGGGAACCAATATTTCACGAGCACCTTCCGGATGCGCAGCCCGCAGGTCGCCGCACCGGGCGACGTCAGTTACACTTTTGGGGGAGACTCATTGTCCATTGATCCGAGCGGTATTTTAATCGGCAAGGTGAATGTGGTTGCCACGGAAACTCTCACTTTAAACGGTGCCAACGGCTTTTTTGGGCTTTATCTCAACGGCGGAAGCCTTTATGAAGCGGGTAATTCAACTTTAAATGGTGTCATTTTGGCGATAGCCGGAACTGCCTTCGCCAACTCCGGCACGACTTCTTTCTTAGGTGCGACCGGTAAGGGTGACGGTAGTAATGCCGAAAAATTGGATTTTCAGAGCACAATCGGCGGATCGGGAAACATAACCATTGGCGGCACAGGAAACGGCGGCGACAATTCCGGCATAGTCCAATTCGATGCGGCCAACACAATTAGCGGGACAGTCTCGGTGATTGTGCCGACTAGGACTCCTACTGATGGAGATCAAGGTGTCGGGAACACAACCTATGGCCTGTTGAATCTCAATAACCTGAATGCACTGCAAAATGCCACGCTTGCATTGGGCGACAGTTTCGGCACGACCAATACGACTTCTTTTAACTCTGCGGCCAACACAGGAACCTTTAACGTCGGCGCGTTGTCGGGTTCTGGCAACGTAATGCTGGCGGATACGGCGGGCACGGCGGTGGCATTGAGTGTCGGCGGGAACAACTCGAGCACGGCTTACTCCGGGAATTTGAGCGGCTTGGGTAGTTTAACCAAAGTAGGCACCGGCACTTTCACGCTGGCCGGCACGAATACTTACACCGGATTCACCGTCGTCAGCAATGGCACGCTGACGCTGACATCTGGCGCGCTGCTCGCGAATTCTGCGAGCATCAGGGTCAACACAGGCGCGACGTTTGATGTATCCTCGAACGCCTTCACTTTGGCCACGGGACAGAGCTTGCTCGGCAGCGGCACGGTCAACGGCTCCGTCACGGTTGCGTCCGGCGCGGGCATTTACGGCGGGCTTGATCTGGCTTACGGAACTAACACGATCACAACCAACTTGACATTCTTGTCGGGGGCGGTTGTTTATATGGATTTGGGCACAACTTTCAATGGCTCCAAGGACTTAATTTCCATCGGCAAAAACCTCACGCTAAACAGCGCGGTGTTTCATCTCAAAGCCCCCAGCACGTCGGTGAATCTGGACACCACCGATTATGTTTTGGCGTCTGTTGGCGGCACAACTACTGGCAATCCGTTTTTGACATGGGATGTCGCTCCATTAAACAGTGCTCATTATTCCATCGGCAAAAGCGGCAACAATATCATCCTGCATTACAACTCGTCTCTGGTGCCGTCCGGCACCGGTGTGGCCAGCCCAGATCCGGTTGTGCGTAATCAGCCGGTTCTCATCACGGTTACGGTCACATTTAGCAGCAATCCCATAAATACTGTTATGGTGGACGCGAGTGCGTTGGGGGCTTCCAGCAACCTGCCGCTCATTTCTGCCGGTGGCGGGAATTATACAAACACGGTGGTGGTCGCTCCGGGTAGCGCAGCAGGCACAATACCACTGGTGGCAACAATGACAGACAGCGGCAGTTTGGTCGGCACCACGCCTTCCTTCACCGTGACGGTAAATACTTCGTCCGAAGTATGGAACGGCGGCGGTGCGAACAATCTTTGGAGCAGCAATCCCAACTGGCAAAGCGGCCATGCTCCCGGTTACGTTGGCGACAGTTTGACCTTTGCCGGCACGACCCGCCTGACGCCCGACATGAATGCCGGCTACACCATCAGCACCCTGACCTTTGATGGCACGGCGGGCAGCTTCACTCTCGGCAGCAGCGGCGGCTACGGCTTGACAGTTACCGGCGGCAGCATTGCCAACAATTCGGCGAATACACAGACATTGAACCTGGCTGTTGCAAATGCCGCGAATTTGTTGGACGTTTCCGGTGGCAACAACATCGTTTTCAACGGCGGCATTGCCGGTGCCGGCGGATTGCAGAACGACAACAGCGGAACATTGATCCTGAATGGCACGAATACATTCACCGGCGGCATCACCATCAACAGCGGCACGTTGCAAATAGCGGGTGCGGGCCTGCTGGGCGACACCAATGGAAATTATTCCGGCAATATCACCAACTACACTGTGCTGCAATACAGCAGTTCGGCCACGCAGACCTTGTCGGGCGTCATTTCCGACAACGGCAACATCGGCAACGTCCTGATCAAGGATGGTTCCGGCATCCTGATTCTGGCCGGCGGCAACACTTACTTAGGTGACACGCTCATCAGCAATGGCGTCCTGCAAGTCACCGGCACACTCGCCGCAGGGAATTACCTCGGTAACTTTACGGACAACGGCACGTTGGCATGGAGCGGCGCATCGGCGCAGACCTTGAGAGGCGTCATTTCCGGCAGCGGCGGTTTGTTGAAGGACGGCGCGGGCACATTGACACTGAACGGCGCCAACGATTACGCCGGTTCAACCATCGTCACGAAAGGCACGCTGGTATATAGCCCGAACACGATTACATATCCCACGATTAACTCACTCTCCATCTACAGCAACGCGACGGTCCTGGTCAAGGCCAACAGCGGCACCTCACTGCCGGTCGGCAACTTGACGTTGAACTCGAATTCCGTCTTGAATTTAAGTTATGATTTCAGTGGCGGCAATCCCACCGTCGCCGCCGTTGGCGTGGCTAATCTTTCCACGCCCGGCACGAACATCGTTATCCGGATCACCGGTTTCGGCGCGGCGCTTGGCCAGTTCCCGCTGATCTCCTATACCGGCACGCCCTTGGCGAATCTGAACAAATTCGTTCTTGCCCCGCCAGTGGGCGTCACCGCCAATCTTGTCAACAACACGGCCAACAACACGATTGACATCAACATTACTGCGTCGTCCCCATCCACGTGGATTCCACTCAACGTGGGCGACGGCTTCGGCGTGTCCAGCTTCGATACAGCCGGAAATTGGAGCGACGGCAATCCGCCAACCTCGGGCAATGGTTATTATACGCGGGGGTTTATTCTTCGCACGCCGGCGGATTCAAACCCCTACACGTTTGGTGGTTCGGCGTTGAGCATTGATTACTATACGCCTGGCAGCGGTTCCAGCGGTGGACGCTTGCTGATGAAGGGTTCGGGTGGGGCGGTAATCACCGTCACTAATCTCATCCTTAATGGCGGCCTTGTGGATTACGCGAACCTCGCCGGCGACAACGGCATCGAAACTCTCGCGGGAAACATCACCCTTAACGGCGGCAACACCAGCTTCATCGGAGCCCTTTTGGGGGAAACCCTGCTTGTCACTGCGCCCATCAGTGGCACCGGCAATCTCCAATTCGGGGGTGTAGATATCAACGGCGGCGCGGACAACAGTGTTGTCGCCCTGTCGGGTGCCAACACCTACTCCGGCAGCACCGCCGTAGTCACGGGCACGTTGCTGGCCAACGGCACGACCCCCAACACCACCAGCGTCACCGTGTTCCCCAACGCCACGCTCGGCGGCACGAGCAGCATCGGCGGAGCAGTCACCGTTCAAGCCGGCGGAACCCTTGCGCCCGGAATTTCCGCGTTGACCTCGATGTGGACCAACACCATCGGCACGCTCACCGTGGGGGGCGCGGTTTCGGTTTCGGGCGCGGTTGTGATAAAGATTAACGACGGGGTTTCACCCAATAGCGACAAGCTGGTCGCGCCCAGCGTCACAGTTACTCCCGGTGCGATCCTTACTGTGAATAACATCGGCTCCGCTAATCTGGTGGCCGGCGATACGTTCACTCTGTTCAGCACGCCAGTCGGCGGTTCGTTCAGTGTTGCAAACCTGCCGTCACTGCCAAGTTCCAGCTTGTATTGGACGAATAAACTTTCTGTAAATGGAACCATTGCCGTGGCCTCGCTCTCCACGGGGCCGAGCGGTCCGGAACATCTGACCAACAGCTACAGCGGCGGTGTCTTGAGCCTCTCGTGGCCGGCCGGCGAGGGCTGGCGTTTACAGATGCAAACCAACAGCCTGTCCGTTGGGCTGGGCACGAATTGGAATTATATTACGGACGGCAGCATCAGCAGCACAAACATCACGGTGGATCCGACCAGGCCAACGGTTTTCTACCGGCTGAAGTATCCGTGATGCCGAGTCAGGCACTGGATAAATAAAATCAACTGTGGCGGGACTCCACAGTCGTGGGCAGGCGGGGTGCCGGTCTGGGTTCCGGCGCCCCGCATTTTTTATGGAAATCACGGCACTGATCTTTATGGTCCAGGACAATTCAACCCCGGCACTGGGATTGTTCCAGTGTCAATGTAGCGACAGTTCGTCACATGAAATTGCTTGGATCATTTTTTGCAGTCGTTCTGGCATTTGCTTCCGGCGCGGGTTTATCCCCGGCAGCGAACGTTTCTTTGAACGCCTCTGATGCCGGCGGCACATCCAGTTTCAATTCCGCCGGGCATTGGAACAACAGCGCTGCACCGACAGCCGCCAACAATTATTTTACCTCCGCATTCGTTCTCCGCTCGCCCGCCAATTCGACTTCCTACGCTTTCGCCGGAAGCTCATTGAGCATTGACACCGGCGGACGATTTCTGATGAAAGGCACTGGCGGGCAAATCATGACCGTCACGAATCTTATTCTGAGCGGCGGCCTCGCCGACATGGCCAACAGCAGCGACAACTTCGTTGAAACCCTCGCTGGCGGCATCACGCTCAACGCAGGAAAGACCAGTTATTTGGGCGCGTTGTCTGCAAGCGGCGGAGCGGAAACTTTGATTGTGACCGCGCCCATCACCGGGAGCGGCAATCTACAGATCGCCGGCTCCAATGTGAATGGCGGCGGGGACAACGGCACGGTGATTTTTTCCGGCACGAACTCATATACTGGCGACACGACCATCGCCGGCGGGACGTTGCAGGTCAACGCACCGTTGAGCAATGCCAACATTATTGTCGCCAGCGGCGGGACGCTTGGCGGCACGGGCGTCATTGCGCCGCGCGCGGGCGGACAGATTGCCGTTTTGACGAACGGCGTGCTGGCGCCCGGTGGAACTTCCATCGGCACTCTTGTGGTTGACGGAAGCAATGCGAGCGGATCGGTTTTATCGTTCGCCAGCGGCGCGCAGTTGAGTTTCCAGTTGAACAATGGATTGCCGCATGATGTCTTGCGCCTGACCAACGGCGTGGCGGGCGACATTTTATTTAATAACAGCACCATTACCTTCACCGACCTTTCCGGTAATACATTGAGCAACGGCCTTTACACGCTGTTCACTGCCGACGCGGCCAATGCCTATTCCGGACTGGCGCTGGATGGCAGCAACTACGTCACGGCGGGGCTGACGATTGGTTTGGGTCTGGGTTATTATCCTGGCTCGCGACTGCGCGTGGTGAACAATGACATTGATTTGGAAATCTCGTCAAATACGCCGCTCTTCACCGTCACTTTTCCATTGGCGGTTACCAACAACTTGGGAATTTCACTGGTGGTCGGCTCAAACGGGGTTTACTCGGTGAACTTTGTATCACCCGCTTGGACGTTCAACGGCAATCTTGCCCAGGATCTGACCAACCGCATCATCAACTCCGGCACGGACAACATTGGCGCGTATTCGGAAATAGATTTCAATTACACCAGTGCCGTGCCGCACTCTGCGGGAATACGCCTCTACAACGATTCCCCGGTGGTGACATATAATGACACGACGCTGGCGGCCGGCGCGAACGATCTGGCTTTTCCCAAGTGGGTCAGTTATCCTGCGCTTCAAAATCATATTACCTACGGTGCAGACGCATTTG
>CAZKTW010000198.1:0-7217 GCA_964555775.1 uncultured Bifidobacteriaceae bacterium
CTGTTGCCTCCTTGAGGGGATAAAATCCCGGCGTGTGGATTGGCCTTTAGAATTTGGCCTTTCCTGCCGCGGCGTAGCTTTAGCGCAGGCCGGGAGAATTCAGCATTTGCTTCCGTTACGCTGGCCAATCTCGCCAAGCCGTTCCATAAACAGGATTTCCGCGACGGGCTGTGACGCCCTTTTTACGGGACCCACCGCCTGAGGCCAAAGGCCTTTTACGCGGCTACCGCCCGGCGTGAACGAAGATGGTTCAAAAGGCGACCCCTCTATGACCGCTTTTGGTCAAATCCGAGGTTGGTTCAGGCTTGAGACAAAAATAAAGGGAGCCTCGTTGCCTCGGCTCCCGTGAAATCGTAATTTTAATCCATGGACGCGACTGAAAACCTGATGCGGCCGGTTCAAGTCCAATAGCCCTCGTAATACTTGTAGGCATTCCCTTGTTGCTCGCAGCGCGGTGCGACCCACATAGAACCCGGTCTCGGCGGCAATTCCCAATGGCCCGCCACCCATTTATAACCGCTATTGTTATGCCACGTCCAGTAGCCGGTGAGCCACACATAATCAGGAGATGGCTGAGCCAGCACGACATCCGGTCGGAGCACCGGCGGTGCGGCGTTTACAATGGTGGTGGTTGTGCCGGGCGTTGCATTCTCAATGATCACATTGGCGGGGTTTCCAGCGATCACGCCGGGCACCGTGTCCGGTGTCGTTGTGGTGGTGGTCGTCGTCACCGAGCGGGTGGGCGCCGGCGGCGGTGCTTCCGAAACCATGTGCGACTCGGGCGCGGAAGCGCAACCGGCCAGGAGGCCCAGAGCTCCGCAAAATACGAAGAGCGGTGTGAGTTGTCTTATGGTGCGGATGGAGGCTGAACGATATAGGAAATTAGCGATTTTTGTTTTCATCTTTCGACAATAGACCCGAATCCGTTCCAGTACCATGGGGTGTTATACGCAGGGAGCAACGACCCGCCGCCCGGCAAGAGCGAAGAATCGTGCACGGCCACCCGTCACGGACCAGTTCACCTTCACTTCATCGATGAGTTGGCCAGATGTCAGGCGTTGAGCGGCGGCAAGTGTTCAAGGGGTGGTGACGACGCGATAGAATCTGACGGGCGAATTGCTGACAATGTCGGTGAAGGCCATGGTGGTGTTGGTGCCGAGGCTGGATGTGCCGAGGTTGGACCATGACCCGAAGTTGAGGTTGGTGCGGTATTGCAGCTGGTAGTGCGGGCCGGGCAAGGCGGTCCAACTCAAACGAACGACGTTGTTGGAATAACTCGTGGAAGAGATGGTCGGTGAAGGGAAAGTCGTGCAACAGACCGGAACCTGGGCGGTGGTCACGATGGAGAGTTGCCAGCCTTCGGAAATGCTACCGATGTCGCCGGTTGAAAAATCATACGCGTATAGCGACCACGTTCCATTGGGAGAAGCTCCTAAAGCGGTGACACTCGTCCCATAAGGCGCTTGAGGTGCGGGTGGAACCAGAGTGCTCTGCGGAAAGTAATAGGACGGCAAGTAGCTGCCCGAAGTGATCAGGCCGGGCCCCCCGGTTGCAACCGAAGGCACCTGATTTGGCGCCGTGTCGTCGAACGTCAGTATCAGATTGGCCACGCCCGAGCCGTTGCCACATCCATCCATCAATGCGACATTCTGACCACCCGGGCCCACCAGCAGGACAGCTGCCAGTAAAACGAATGAATGAGAAAAATTATTCAAGGTCGCCGTTATATTGACGATCTGGTTGGTCACGCCTGACACCAGGAGTGTGGATGGATAAGGGACGCCGATTCCGTCATCGGGAATGCCGATGGTTCCGAGATTAGCGAAAACCTGGGTGGAAATGACAGTGACATTGGTTCCGACGCTGAGAATGTTGGTGAGCATTCCGAGGTTGTTTACGCCATCCTGAAGCTGGATCACCGAAGCGACGGAGCCGCCGCAGGGCGCTGATGGTATGAAGCTGAAGGACCGTGTCACAGTGCCGTTGACCGGGATCGCGCCATAGTTCTGTGGTGCACTGGGATAATAGATCCCGTTTTGTGGCAGCAAGGTCGCGACGAGATTGGTGGTGGGTGCGTTGCCAAAATTGTTGATGGCCCAGTTTACAGTTACGGTCTCAAACGGATCGATCCGGCCGTTGGCGGGTGTGCAGGATTCTGAAACCAATGCCGTGGAAGCAACCTGCAGACGCGGGCCGGCGGGAATGATCGAGAAGTCAACGTCTGACACGTCGTAGAAGATGTTGTTGTGACCCTGAATCTTGATGCGGGCGTTCGAGGTTGTTATCTGCGGCAACGTAACCGAGGCTGTGCCGGTATTGGGCGCGTTGGTTTTGAGAAGGAAGGGATAAGTCAGGCCGCTGTCGGTGGACAGGTAGATGTCCACATTGGTGGCCTTGATCGGAGCAACGGCGGTGCCGGCGACGTTCCAGGCAACGTTAGTGGCGCCGAAGAGGGTCACAGCTGTATTGGGAAAGGTCACGGCAAACGGCGATCCTGTGTTGGTTACGGTGATCTGGATTTCGGCATCAGCCACGCCGCCGCCGCCGGAACGGTTGTCGCGGGCGGTGACGCGGAAAGTCATAACGCGATTGGTCGTGGGAATGATTTCCTGGACGGAACTGGTGTTGGCAAGGACCAGGGAAAGGCTGGGGAAATAGCGGACCGGGCTGTTCGTGGGCAGGAACGAGCGGAACAGGGGGCTGCTGCCGTTGTCAGGATCGGTGAGGGCGGTGGCCGGGCCGAGGTCCATTTCTTCCCAGCAATAAGTGAGGGGGTCGCCATTCGGATCGCTGCCGCTGGCGGTGAGGACAAATGGGATGGAGGCGGGTATCGTGTAATTGGTGCCGGCGCTTACGCTGGGCGCGCTATTACCCGTCGCGGTGTTCACTGAACAACTTGTGCCGACGAGGAACGATTGAATCTGGTCCAGGCTCGCGGCATGGAAATAGGGGTCGCTGTGGATTTGCAGATTGTCAGGGGAACAAAGACCCGCATAGGACATGATCGTGGACCCGCTGCCGGGTTCATATGCGGAAGAGTCGCTGCGATTGCGGAAGCCGCAGCCATTGGCGGTGGAGTTGAAAGTATGCAAGGCGCCAAATTGGTGGCCCATTTCATGGCTGACGTAATCGACGTAAAAACCATCCCCGACGGGCGCGGTCAAGCCGGTCATACCCTGGGCCTTGGACGAGCCCGAACAAACAGAATAAAGCCGGCCAACGCCGCCGCCACCGGTGCTGAAGACGTGCCCGATGTCGTAGTTGGCAGAACCGATGATGGAATCGATGGTGGACTGGTTCTGGCCGGGCATCAGGTTGATATCGCCGTTGTTGTAAGGGTCGGTATCGGCGTTGGTGAAGACGAGCAGGTGGTTGTTGGCAACGAGAACCAGCCGCACAGCGAGTTCGGTTTCGTAGATGCCGTCCACGCGGTTGACGGTGGTGACGATGGCGCTCATGGCGCCAGATACCGTTCCGCCGAAATAAGCCGTGTATTCTCCGGTGCAAGCCATGGCGAGGCGGAAGGTGCGCAGCATCTCTCCGGACTGGACCTTGTTCGGTTGAGCGGCGGGCGAGGGCGCGGCCTGGGCCGACTCATCTTGTGAGAAGCACTGAAAGTCGTCGACGCCCTTCACCAGATCCTTCTTGAAGTAACTCACATAGTAATTGGTGTCCCCGCGATACGCGGGGTCTACATAAACTGCGCCGTGAGGGGACAGGATCTGGGAGTGGAAACCGGCGGGCGTGAGGTCCAGTCTCACGGTGGCGGTCGGATCGTCCAGGCCGACACCGGCGTAGGTTCTGATCTCCGGGAATTTCGCGGCGAGTTCAGGCGCCATGATGGGGGCCTGGACGACGGAAAACCGTGCAGTGGTGCCGTCGGGCATGGGAATCTTGATTTCAGTGCCGGCGCGACGGGTGTCGGCAGGTTCGGCCGATTTGATGATGCTGAAATTTTTTTGGATGGCCGCATGATTGAGCCGGAACAGTTCGCCATGCCTGGGTTCCACCCACCTGGCGGCGCTCATCATGGAAGCAGGCGGTTGTGAAAGATGAGTCCACCCGGAAGGTTCGGATTGGGCGATGGCGGCGGGTGAAGACAAACACAGATAGCCAGTGAACACTGCGGCGACGAACCGGGTGAAGGCCCGGGTGCTCAAAGCCTGAAAAAGTTCAAGTGACGGTTCCTTCCACATGCCGGCGGATGAGAATTATCAAAGCAATTAGTCCGGGAATTTGCAATAAAATACGAACCTGTGCAGGATTTTACACCCAGGAACGCAATCGTAGAGGGTGTCAGGAAGCGCGAATCCTCGATTGGAATCGGGTTTCACCCTCCGTTCTCTCCTGCAAACAAAATGTTTAACCACGGATGAACATCCATCCTTCGTTCCGCAATGCGGACCACGGAGGACAGGCGAATGGACAGGGATTCCAAACCGCGAAACACGCGAAATACGCGAAAATTTCCGTTTCAATCGTAAATCGGCAACACCGCTCCGCGCGTGCGCGCGAAAATCGGAGTCGTAAATCCTGGCGCCCGCCGGCCAATCTCGCCGGGCTGCTGCATAAACAGGATTTCCGCTGACTTCAGCCTTTAACCACGGATGAACCTAACGCGGCTTGCGCCGCAACCACAGATGAAAGCCGCAAAAGAACGCAAAGAACGCAGAGACACAACGTCTTTTCTTTGTGTTCCTTGCGTTCTCTCGCGGCCAATTCTTTGCCAAGAAAACAAAGATTTGCATAATTGTTGTACGGATTCCAAACCGTGAAATACACGAACTTTTCTGACTTTGGCCTGTAGCCTTTCCACCCTCCGTAGCAGCGCTACTGCGGAGGACAGGTAGAATTTAGCGTTGTTTTCCGGCTGCCGTCCAGCGTCCCGCGCGCCGCTGCGAGAATGAGTTTTGAATCGAGGCCCAAGGATTAAAAGTTTTCCGCGCAAAATGAAGGAAACTAAATTTCTCTCGCCCGTCCGCCGTCAACCTGTTAAATCCATTCGGGGGATGAATCCGCTCTATAAGGCGAGAATCTACAAGTTCTCCGCGACCATATCGCGGGAAATCCGCTGACCTCGTTTGTCTTAAACCGAAAGGATGATTATGTGCAACGAAAACAACCCGAAAAAAACACAACCAAGGTTGGTGTTGGCTTCACTGCTGGTGCTGATAGTCGTTCAGATGCCAAACCCGCCAGCAGCGTCGGCAGCGGGAATATTGTTGCCGAGAGATTCGGCACGAACGATCGATCTGGCGGATTTTAAGGGAAAAACGTATCTCCAGACAACGCTGGAGGCGGGCGACGGCATCAATGCAAAAACGTTGGCGGACGATACGGCGGCGGTGACGATTGCCGACGCGAGTCAGGTCGTGGCGGACATAACTATGTTTGACTCGAAAGTAGCCAACAAAATTTTTCCATACTTCACCGGCCGGCAGGCGGGCTTTCAATCCCTTGCCGCCAAAATCCAAGGCCAGAATATTGCTCCACGGCAGATTCAAAGTGCGCTCGCTCCGATCACGGGCTTGATAAACCCGTCAGATTCCACCAGTGTCGGCACAGTCGGATCCGACTTGATTCTTTTATCAAGCGGATCGGGAACCGTGGTGGAGATGAATTCAGACAGCTATTTCTACAACGTCGCTTATCAAAGTCCCGAAACGAAAACCGGTCGGAGCTATGTCGTTGCGCCGGGGCGCAAGCTGCTGGACCCGTCGGACAACGACTATCTGGAGGAGACCGGCAGCTACCTGAAGTCCGCAAGCTGGCAAGAGACATCCAATTTCTACACGGCCATGTTCGCCCTTCTGACTTCTTCCGATTCATCGGGAGTTTCCGGATTGAGTCCGGCGGGGCAAATCGTGCTGACCGATTTATTGGGCATCTACACGGCGGAATCCATGCGCCACAACATGGTCGGTCTGAATCCGACGAATGGCGCGTGGGAGATTGACGCGGCTGAAGTGGCACTCGTGGGCGCGTATGTGTCCGTTTCGGGAATGGTGATGGGCGGCGGCAAGCTGACCAACGGAACCCTGAGAGTCTATTACAATGGTCATTCCATCGGCACGCATGAAGCCGATTTTATCAAACTCGCCAGATTGATAACGTCGTATGAAAACACCAAATCGCATCACAAGGCCATGATCACGCGCATCACCGACCTGACGCCTGTCAAGAATAAGGCGATTTCGTCGGCGGTGAAGGGGGATGTCTTTCGACGGGTGCTGGTGTATCTGAATCGGACGGAATTTGAAAGCGACGCCCAAAGCCATGCGGCGGCGATCACGGCGGCGATGGTGCGGCTATTGGACCAGATTCAGACGGATCAAAGCGCCATCACTGCCTATGTGCTGAAGCATCAGTAAACACAAGGAACCGTCCAGCATCCCGCGCGGTGGTGCGAGAATCAGTTTTTAATCCCGCCCAAGGATTAAAAGTTTTCCGCGCGAAATGAAGGAAAATAAATTCCTTCGCCGCAGCCGATGAGGTGAACCGCGAACTACGCGAAAACTTTTTTAACCACAGATGGCCACGAATGAACATGGATTTAATATTCAAAGCCCGTAGGGCTGGCATCTTTGTAGAAACGCGCCAATAAAATTCAAAGCCCCGTAGGAGCGACATGATGGGGGCCGTCGGCAAAGACCTTTGACACAGATTTCACTGATTTATACCGATTGAATCCGTGATAATTCGTGCAATCCGTGTCTAAATTTCTCGACTCGGTTCGGAAATGGGCGTATTCAGCGAAGAGTTGGAATCGACAAAATATAACGGAGAATTTATGGCTAAAATAAAAACCGTCAGCGGTATCAAGGAGCACAAAGTCGTGTCAAACAAGGAGTGGCTCACCGCCCGCAAGGCGCTGCTCGTGAAGGAAAAAAAGTTCAACCGGTTGCGCGACGAGTTGAACCGGGAGCGGCGCAATCTTCCGTGGGAGAAGGTGGACAAGGAATATGTCTTCGACGGGCCGGACGGCAAGGTGACGCTGGCCGGACTGTTTGGCGGCAACAGCCAGCTCATCGTCTATCATTTCATGTTCGGGCCGGGCTGGAAGGTGGGTTGCCCGCACTGCTCGTTTTGGTGCGACCATTACGATGCCGCCACGGTTCACCTCAACCAGCGGGACACCACGCTCGTCGTCATCTCGCGCGCTCCGTTGAAGGAAATCCAGCCGTTCAAAAAGCGGATGGGCTGGAAGTTTAAATGGC
>CAZKTW010000199.1:0-7202 GCA_964555775.1 uncultured Bifidobacteriaceae bacterium
TTCAAGTAGGCCGTCCATTCCATCTGCCGCAGATCCATCTGGATGCCCAGTTCATCGCGCCACATTTGCTGCAATTCCACGGCAATCTTTTCATGAATTTTCGAACCGCCGCCGGCGGAGGCGTTGAACAGGTATTGAAAACGGGGAAAGCCCTGCCCGCCGGGATAACCGGCCTCGGCCAGCAATCTCCGCGCCCGCGCCGGGTCGTAACCCAGCCCTTCCGGCGGCGTGTAATTGGCGGTGCCGTCGGGAACGAGGTGCGACGCGGGTTGTTCGCCACCCTGGGTGATTTTTTTGACGATGCGTTCCTTGTCCACCGCCAGGGCCAGCGCCTGACGCACCTTCGGGTCATCAAACGGTTTGCGCGTGACGTTGAAGCGAAAAAAATAAGTGTCGAGACAGATGAACGTGTGAAAGTCCGGGCGCTTCAGCAACACGTCCAGCAATCCGGCCGGAATCAAAGCCGCATCCCACACGATGTCTGCCTCGCCACGTTCATAAAAACTCAAGGCGGCATTGGCCGAACCAACCGGCAGGATGTCAATGAGGTCCGATTGGGTGTTGGCCGCATTCCAGTAACGGGGATTTTTCCGCAGGCGGACCTTGTCGTTCAACCGCCAGTAAACCATTTCGTAAGCTCCGCTGACCGGCAGTGGACTGGCCATCAACCAGCGGTCGCCATATTTTTCAATCGTCTGGCGAGGCACCACACAGGTCACCGGCATGGCGCAGATGTCGGGGAAAAACGGCGTGGGATGATTTAACTCCACACGCACGGTCAACGGGTCAAGGGCATGAACGCCCACCTGGGAGGGATCCTTGATTTTGCCGTCGGTGAAGTCCTGGGCATTTTTCAGAAAAAAAAGCGACCCCGCATATTCGGAGGCGGTCACTGGTTCGAGCACGCGAATCCACGAATACACCACGTCTTCCGCTGTGATGGGTTCACCGGTGGACCAGACCAGGTTGGTCCGCAAACGAAAGGTGTAAGTGCAGCCGTCGGGTGATATGTCCCAACGCTCCGCCAGACCGGGGATGGCGCGCCCCGTTTTGGGGTCGAAATACGTCAAGCCTTCAAAAATCCCCATCGCCACCCGCATGTCGGCCTGGCCGGAAAGGATCCCCGGATCCAGTGATTGCGGTTCCGCGCCGTTGAGGATGGTGAGGTCCGCTGGCGGCTCGTGGCGAACACAGCTGGAAAGGCAGACCCAGATTACGAGGCAAAACGCAAAACGCGCCCGCGAAAAAATCCGCCGGGCGCGTTGGAAAATGACCATTGCGTTATTTCGATTGCGCCGGCGCCGCCGGGGCATTGGTGGGCACGGACAGGGGTACGGACAGCAAATTGTTGGTTGATACGGCCGCCGGCTGGGAAGCGGGGGTCGGCAGTGGCTGCGGGGAAACCGGCGTTTGCATTTGTTTTTGCTCCACGTTCTTTTCAAATGCCGCCACGCTGCTGCCCTTGTGCAGTTGGTCCTGCAAATAACCGAGAAACAGGGCCATCACAAAAAAGACCACGGTCGCCCATTTTGTGACCTTGGTCAGGACGTTGCCCGACCCCGCGCCAAACAACGCGTCCGCGGCGCCGCCGCCAAATGCCAGTCCCGCGCCGGCGTCCTTCTTTGGCAGTTGAACCAAAACCAGCAGGATCAGGAGGAGACAGTTGACCACCAGAAAAAATGTCAGGATGCCAGTGATAAAACTCATAACTTATTTTCTATATCGAATTCTTGATAATGTCAGCAAAACTTCGGGCTTCGAGCGAGGCCCCGCCGACCAGCGCCCCATCCACATCCGGCTGGCCCATCAGCTCTTTGGCGTTTGCCGGCTTCACACTGCCTCCGTATTGGATGCGGACTTTTTTGGCAACCGGCTCGTCAAACATCTTTACCAGCAACCCGCGGATGAACGCGTGCGCGTCCTGCGCCTGTTGCGTGGTTGCGGTCTTGCCCGTGCCGATGGCCCAGACAGGTTCGTAGGCAACGATGGTCTCAACCATCTGTTCCTTGGTCAAACCAGCGAGGCTGCCCCGCACCTGGGTTTCCAAGACTTTTTCGGTGTGTCCCCCATCGCGCTCGGCCAGCGTTTCCCCGACACAGACAATGGGTTTGAGCGACGCGGCATGAACCGCCGCCGCCTTTTTGGCCACAATCGCGTCGGATTCCTTTTGATATTGGCGGCGCTCGGAATGGCCGAGAATGACATAGCGCACGGAAAACTCCTTGAGCATCCCGGCGCATATTTCGCCGGTGAACGCGCCGAAATTCTGGGCGCTCATGTTTTGCGCGCCCAGCCGGAGGTTCGAATCCAGAATGACCTTGGATACTGAATCCAGCGCCGTGTAGGGCGGGCAGATGACGATATCCACCTCCCGGATGTTGGCCAGCTCCAGCTTGAGGTCGCTGACCAGCGCCAGCGCCTCCGCCACGGTTTTGTTCATCTTCCAATTGCCGGCAATAATCAATTTACGGTCTTTGTTCATTTTAAAAAATTAAACCACGAATGAACACCAATGAACACTAATCAAAAATTGTGTTCTTCCGTTTGGCTCATTCGTGTGAATTCGTGTCCATTGGTGGTTATTTGTCGCTTAGTGCCGCAACGCCGGGCAGCACCGCGCCCTCCAAAAACTCCAGGCTGGCTCCGCCGCCGGTGCTCATAAAGGTCACCTTGTCGCCCAATTTCGCCTTGTTGATCGCCTTCACGCTGTCGCCGCCGCCGATGATGCTCTTCGCCCCGCCCTTCTGCGTGGCGTCCGCCACGGCCTGCGCGATGGCGTTGGTACCGGCGGCAAATTGTTTGTTTTCAAACAAACCCATCGGACCGTTCCACAAAATCGTTTTGGCCTTCGCAATCACTTCCGCATACGCCTTGACTGTCGCCGGACCGATGTCGAGTCCAGCGGCATCCTCCGGACAGTTCAGGTCCGGACTGGTGCGCGGATTCTGCCATTCGATGATGGGCTTGCCCTTCTTGTCGAGTTTGTCGGTCTTCACGGGTACGGCCACCACGTCGTCCACCGGCAAAAGGAATTGCACTTTCCGGGCCTTGGCCTTTTCGAGCGCAGACCTGGCGGTATCGGTCGCATCCGGTTCCACCAGCGATTTGCCGGTTTTGTAGCCTTGGGCCAGCCGGAACGTGTAAGCCATCGCCCCGCCGATCAAAATCGTGTCCGCCTTTTCCAGCAACCGGTCGATGACCTTGATTTTATCCGAAACCTTTGCGCCGCCAAGAATCACCACAAACGGACGCACCGGTTTGTCCAATTCGTCGCCGAGAAACTTCAATTCGCGTTCCATCAACAGGCCGGCGGCACATTTGCCACCGCGTTTGGCCACCAACCGGGCCGCGCCTTCCGTCGAGGCATGGGCGCGATGCGCCGCCCCAAAGGCATCGTTGACGTAAACCTCGGCGACCTGCGCCAGTTTTTCGGCAAAGGCGGGGTCATTGGCTTCCTCTTCGTTGTAGTAACGGACATTTTCAAGCAGGACCACGTCGCCATCCTTCATCGCCGCCGCGGCTTTCGCAACTTTTTCGCCAATGCAATCATCCACAAACGTCACCGGTTTGCCAAGCAACTCGGACAATTTCACCGCCACGGGAGCCAGCGACATGGTCGCTTCACGCTTGCCCTTGGGCCGGCCCATGTGCGCCGTTAAAATCAGCCGGCCACCCTTTTCGATGAGCAACCGCAGCGTGGGCAATGTTTCCACGATGCGGGTGGCATCGGTGATGACCATCTGGCCATCCTTTTCCTCCATCGGTACGTTGTAATCCACGCGCAAAAAAACGCGTTTGCCTCGAACATCCACATCTTTAACCGTCAGTTTCGCCATAAATTTAGCCTGATTTAAGAAAATCAGGAGGTGGAGGATACCCCAGAAGCGCGGCGAGTAAAGTGAATTTAACCGACGCGGGTCGCGGAAATTTTCGCCGCCTTCTCCACCGGACCCGGCTTTCGGGAAAATTGCCGGGCCATCAAAATTGCGCCGGGTGTTGTAAAATCACGACCGCTTACGGATGACGCGTTGGCTGGCAACTTTCTTACCTTGCCCATTAGTTAGCTGCACCAAAGCATCGAGCCGGTGGAACCTTTTCCCGCTTCCTTGCTCCTATCCTTAAGCAACATGCACGAATTTGGCCCTTGTGAATACCTATGTGAATAACAAAGAATTGTATTGAAGCCCGTGTTCTGGTATAAACTGAATTTCTATTCGAATGACAGCAGCAGATGTGGTAAAACTGCGGATTTTGGTGGTGGATGACGAAGCTTCTGTCGGCAATGCCGTCAAGTTGTTGCTCAAGTTTGATGGGCATGAAGTGGAGGCGACCCAAAGCGGCAAGGAGGCGCTGGCCCTGTTTGCACCCGGCCGGTTCGACTTGGTTTTCACCGACTATGCCATGCCCGGGATGAAGGGCGATCAGCTGGCCGCGGCCATCAAAATCTGCGCGCCGGATCAACCCGTGGTAATGATTACCGGCCACGCCGGCATCCTGCCCCCGTCACCCAACGTGGATTTCGTCGTCGGCAAACCCTTTCGCCTGGCCCACCTGCGGGAGGCGATCGCCAAGGTGTTGCCGGAGCGAGGCCGCGGCGTGGAAACAGCCAGCCATTTTCCTCCATCGCCCCCTTCTCCGGAAGCCTGCGCCAGATAATTTTTCAAGCATCTGGATTCCGCCGGGAAACTGCTTTTGCGGTCCGTCCCACAGTCGAATGTTTTCCACCTGCCGCGTGGGATCTCGTTCCTCGACTTTCGCCCCTCGACCGCCTTTTTTATTAACCTTCTTCGCCCATTTCTGGCTTCCGCTATTCCTGCCGCTTCCCCATTCGTTCACTGGCCGTAAATCGGCACGAGATAGGTTTCATTGAAATCGAGGCCGGGGAGGTTGAGTTTGACTTCCAGTTCCCAGTACACCGGCTTGTCGGCGGAGAGACACGTCGGCAGCGCATCCGCCGGCAGTTCACAACGCAGTTCCATGGCATCGCGGAGCGGGAAATTGCACGGCCGCTCGATGATCCATCGGGCACTCCAGGTTTCCTCGTGGATCAGGATGGTGTTTTGATTTTTGCCACTGCCGCTGCGCTCCATCCACTCCTCCACACAGCGGAGTGTGAACGTTCCCTGATTCACCCGGTCGATGCCGCCGCCCGGTTGCCAGCGGACCAAGAGCGGTGTCCCCAGCCGGCATGGAAAAGCGGTGAACTCAACCTTCGAGTGGCCAAACTTGAGGGCGCTCAACACTTGTTGGGCCGCCTTCACCCATATCAGCACCGCGACGATGTCGAAAAAAATCACGATGCCCTTGACCATCCACGGCCCGTTCGCGCCGAAGGCCCACCAGTTGAAAATTGATAGAAAGACACTCAACCCCAAGGCTGTGGCCAGCGCCTTGGCGGCACCGGTCCATTCGAACACGGTAAATCCGTCGGGATGCCAGGGATAATCTGCCAGCGCCGGTTCATTGGGATGACGGCGCGCGGCCACCAACCGCAAACGATTGGCCGTAAATTGTTTCCACGTCATGCCCCAGACCATGAAACCGCCCAGCACGAACGACACGCCGGCGACCGTCATCACCCAATAAGGCGCATGCACCGAGGCGGGATTCACGTGAATAACTTTCGTGCCCATCAGCGCGACGGTCGTGCCCGCGGCTACAAAGGGAATCCCAAAAAGAGATCCGCCCCAGGTCGGCAACCCCATCTTCGATCCGCGCTGTTGGAGGGTGCCCGACAATCGCCGGCGACCGGCGGGCGAAACTTCGTAGCGATCGGGTTGCATTGGCCGGCACGTTAATCTTCGGATGCCGCGAAAGGAAAGCAGATTTTGCGGCTTCGCCGCTGATCTGTGGGAACGCATCCCGGTTTAGAAACCAGACGGGGTAACTGAGCCGTAATGATTCAGTCGGAATTCAACGCAAAGGCGCAAAGAAGCCAGGACACAAAGTGAATCCAGCATCTTCGTAGCCGCCGAGGCTTGCCGCGCCATAACGCAGTGACGGCGGGTAACGAGGCTCAAAATTCCTTGGAAACAATCATTCGTTTAGAGTCTCCTCACGTCGGCTGCTGCTTCTTTAACGGGTTGCCAGGGCATCACCGGCCTGGCGCCACTTCGAATTGGCAATGGCCGCGGATGTCGCGGGAGGAACTGCCGGCCATGATCTCGTAGGCGCCCGGCTCGACCACGAAATCGTGTGTAGCCACGTCATAATAGGCCAGTCGTCCCGGTTGCAGCGGGATGGTAACGGTCTTTTTCTCCCCCGGCTGCAAACTCACGCGCGCGAAGCCACACAGTTGCTTGGGCGCCCGCGGCACGCTGCTTTTAGCCGGATGAAAATAGAGTTGCACCACTTCATCGCCGGCCACCTTGCCGGTATTGCTCACCTCCACACTGACCATGGCCTGGCCGGCGGGCGGAATCTGTTTGGGCGCCACTTCCACCTTGCCGTACTTGAATTCGGTGTAGCTGAGTCCATGACCGAAGCAGAATTGCGGTTCGATTTTCTTCTCATCATAACCCCGGTAACCGACAAAGATGCCCTCGGTATAAGGCGTTTTGTTGCCTTCGCGTAAATGGTAGTAAGCAAAGGTGGGATTGTCTTCGGCCCGTTTCTCAAACGTTGCAGGGAGTTTCCCCGACGGGTTGACGTCGCCGAATAAAATTTCGGCCAGGGCCCGGCCGCTTTCCTGGCCGGCATACCATTCCTGCAACACAGCGGGAACCTTGTCCAACCAGCCCGCCCAGGCCACGCCGCCGCCGGCATTGATGGTCACAATGGTGTGTGGGTTTACGGTGGCTACCGCGCGGATCAGGTCCGTTTGATTCGCGGGCAAATCAAATGGGCGGTCATGTCCCTCGCCCTCTTTCATGTCGGCATTGTGATCATGCACCAGGCTTGGCGAACGCTGGTCGAATCCGACGCAAACCACGGCAACATCCGCCTGTTTGGCCAGTTGCACGGCATCCTGCGCATTCGTGCTGTAAAGGACCTTCACTGTTTCTCCGGCGATTTGCCGGATGCCTTCCAAAGCGCTGATGGCGTGAAACACCTGGGTAAACGCGCTGCCGCCGCCGCAATAAACCGCCGGGTCGGCGTTCGGACCAAGCACGGCAACAGTTTTGACCTTCTGCCGGTCCAACGGCAGCAGGTGCCGTTCATTCTTCAGCAGCACAATGGATTCACGCGCGCCCGCGAGCGCC
>CAZKTW010000200.1:0-7180 GCA_964555775.1 uncultured Bifidobacteriaceae bacterium
ATTCCGTCACTAAGCCCAGGGTTGCGAGGCACGAGCTACCCTGGGAAAGGCCCCACCCCCCTCTCCAACCCCAACGGGGTTGAGTCTGCTGGCTGAGCGGGGAATGCCGCAACCCCGTTGGGGTTGAACGTTCCACCTGGCATAACCCAGAGTAGCTCGTGCCTCGCAACCCTGGGCTGGAGGATACAATCCCGTTGGGATTGCCGAAATCCGGTTCGACTTGTGGGTAATGCAAAGGGAGGGCCGCCGCACTCCCGGACGCTGCGCGCGGCACGATGATGCTTGAACCACGCGAAGCGTCCTGGAGTGCGCCAGTCCTCCGGTGCTTTGCCGGCCAAGAATGCCCGCAAGGTTTCCGCCTGAACTTTGGGGGCCGCGCAGCAGTGCGGGCCTGCGGTCAAACCGGCACGACAGCCGTCCAGGCATTGGCCCCAAACTTCGTTTTGAATTTTTCCATGAGCGATTCGCCGGCATCCACATTTTCCACGATGGCAAATGTGGTTGAACCGCTGCCGGACATGAGCGCGGCCAGGGCGCCGTTCGCGCGGAGGAATTCCTGGAACAGCGCCAGCACCGGGAATTTCTCCAGCGCCGGGGCTTCGAGCGAGTTGTAAAACTCGCCGACCGCCGACCGCCAATCGCCGGTTTGCAGCCGGGTCACCAGTTTTTGCGCGCGGCCCGGCCGGCCGTTCGACGCCTCCGGAAAGCGCGCGAGATTCTGGTAGGCCCACGGCGTCGAAATGCCGAATCCGGGATGGATCAACAGGAAGGCCTTGCCTTTCAAGGCCGGAAAAAAATCGAGCGGCTGGATTTTTTCGCCGCGACCGGTGGCGAACGCCGGCCTGGTTTGGAGAAAAAACGGCACGTCGGAGCCGAGCGCGGCGGCCAGTTCATCCAGTTTCGCCGCCGGCAGCGGGTGGCCGAACAGTTCGTTCAGCGCCAGCAAGGCGGTCGCCGCATTGCCGCTGCCGCCGCCAAGTCCGGCGGCGAGCGGAATCCTTTTTTCGAGATGAATGCGCACCCCGTCGCTGATCTTAGCCGCCTGCAAAAAGGCCGTGGCGGCGCGGTGAATCAAATTACGCGCGTCCACCGGAAGCGTGGCATCGTTGCAGGAAAGAGCCACTCCAGCACCGCGTTCAAAGGTCAGCCGGTCGCAAAGGTTCACCGGCTGCATGATGGTTTCGAGTTCGTGAAAACCATCGGCACGTTTGCCCAGGATGTTCAGCAGCAGGTTGACCTTGCAGGGTGATTTTTTTTCAAGGCGCATGGGCGTGGCACAAAAACAAAACGCGCCAACGGATCATGGTTGGCGCGTTGATGAAAACGGGTCAGGTCACGGTCAATTGTCGAACACTTTGAACCGGCTGCCGGGAACGTACGGGGCAACATCGCCGCCGCTGAAACCGGTGTAGGTGTCCGTATCGAACAACGATCCCGAAACCAGGCCCGGCTTGTAACTGTCGGGGTAAACGGGTCCGGGTTGAAGATAATGCGGGAACAGCGGGCCATACCCGGAATTGGGCATCGGAAACGGGAAGGTGACCACTTCGAAGAGGCCAACCCCGGTTCGCGCCAGCGTGCGGTCAATGCCGCGAACAAAACCGACGGTGTAGCCGGCACTGGGCGATTCAAAAACGGCGGTTTGCTCGATGCCGCGCCGCACGTCGCCGAGGCGGGCGATTTCAAAGGTGTTGCTGATGCCGCGGCCAAGTTTTTGTTCCGGGCCCTTGCAGCCGGAGGTGAATACGGCAACCAGAGCCGTCAGGGCTAAGAGAGAAATGACGTTTCGCATACGTTATTCAAGTTGACGGATTGAGCTTACGCCCAAATTGCCACTTGTAAAGCGCGTTTTACGATGGGGAGGATCGGCCGGGGTGAATCTCAGTTTTAAGCAATGGATCGGTTGCTCAATCCCAACGGGATTGTGTCCTTCAGCCCAAGGTTGCGAGGAACGAGCTACCTTGGGAAGGTTACGCGCAGGAATGCAACCCCAACGGGGTTGTGGCCGGCGATGTTCAACAACGCCGCAACCCCGTTGGGGTTGTGATTTTCTCCCGGCCATTACCCAGGGTGGCTCGTTCCTCGCGACCTTGGGCTTTGAGCCGGAATCCCTTTGGGATTCTTGCGAGGCGCGTTTGGCCCGGCACAAAAATTGAGATGCACCCGATCAACCATCTGCCGGGACTGGAAACCTGCTTCATTCAACCCGAGCTCTGAAGTTGGTAGGATCGGCGCGCTGCGCTGGCCCCGCGCCGTTCAGGCGCGGAACTGCGAGGTACATCGCAACCCCGTTTGCACCATTTCTTCCGACCGTTGAACGCGGTCGGGATCAGCACAGCGCGCTGGCCCTACCACCCATTGGCTAAGCGCTATTTCGGAGTTCGGGTTCAATGCAAATGCTGATAAATCAGCGGGAACGCGTATTGATAGCCCAGCCATGCCAGGCGGACGACGAGCAGGAAGAGGAGCAGCGCCAGCAACAGCGCCCGGCGCGCCTTGCGCCGATCCGGCTGGTCCCAATACCACGCAATCCAGACGGTGATTTCGTAGAGAAACTGCAACGGCACGAACATGACCAGCTGGGTGATCGGCTCGGGCGTGGTCAGGACGGCGCCGAGGATCAGATTGATGACGATCATGTAACGGCGCGCCTGCGACAGCATCCGGTAATTGAGCACGCCGATCTTCACCAGTGTGAGCACCACCACCGGCAATTCAAAGCCCAGCCCCATGCCCAGCATGAATTTGCAGACAAAGCTGATGTATTCCTCCGCCCGCCATTGCATCGCGCCGAGGCCGAGCCAGCGGGAATACATCTGCGCCGCCGCCAGCGCTATGGGCATCAGCGCGAAGTAACAAAACGCCACGCCGGCCAGAAACAGCCCGACACCGATAAACAATCCTTTGTAAACGTATTTGCGTTCGCGGATTTTCAACGCCGGGAAAACAAACGCGACGACGAAATAAAAAATAAACGGCGAAGCCAGCAATGCGCCGCCGTAGATCGCCACTTGAAACGCGACGACAAATCCGCCGGCCGGACTGAGATTGACCAGGTCGATTTTCATCCGCTGCGCGTCGGCAATCGCCCCGGGGTCGTCGAGCGCCTGCCAGCCCAGCACTTGATTGGTCCCGACGGTGATGGGCATCACCTGGACGGCGACGAAGCGGTTCGTGCCGAGGTGCAGGGCGGCCTGCTGTTCCGCGGTGAGTTGAAAATTGCCGACGTGATTGGTGCCGAAGCTGACCACGGCGATCTGGTTGGTACCGGGGTAGCCGCCGGCAGGGGCGCGCGTCAGCGGCCACTTGATGATCTGGATGACATAATTGGCCGCGAAGAGGCAGACCAGCATTCCCAGGAACAGCGTGACGACGCCCTTGATGAGGACCCAGCGGAAATCCTCGAGGTGTTCGAGAAAGGTTTTGACGGGACCGCCCTCAACCTCATCGGGGCGTTCCGCATCGTGGTCACCGGCCATGCTGGAAATGTTCCGCCTCAGGCCTTGGGCGGATTGGAGGGTGGCGAAACCGGCAGGTCAGCCCGCGATGGTGCGGGCGCAGCGGGTTTGGCGGGCGGCGGGGTGTCGGTCGGCGTGTTCTGGATTTCCTCGGTCACTTCCCGGGTCGCTTTTTTAAATTCCTTGATGCCGGTGCCCAGGCCCTTGGCCAATTCAGGAATTTTCTTGGCGCCAAACAGCAGCAACACGGCCAATACGACAATAATCCACTCCCAGCCACCAAGAAAAGCTGCAAACATGACATTCATAAATTTTGTCGAGCCTCGCCAAAGCTACGCCCGCTTTCCGTGATAGTAAAGTGCCAAAAACAATGGCCGCGACAAGCGCGGCCATTGGAGAATTTTCAATTTTGCTGACTTTCAGGATCAGCCCTTGGGATGGAGCAGGACGAAATCGTCACGGCGGTTTTGCGACCAGGCCGACTCATCGTGACCGGGGTTCGATGGCTTGTCCTTGCCGTAGCTGATGGTACGGATGCGCATCGAGTCAATCCCGAGCTTGGCCAGCGCCTGGCGGGCGGCCAGTGCGCGGCGTTCGCCGAGCGAACGATTGTATTCCTCGGTACCCCGCTCGTCGCAATTTCCCTCAATAAGCAGCTTGGCGCTCGAATCCCGGCTCAAGGCGTCGGCCACGGACTGGAGGTTAGCCTTCTCACTCTTTTTCACGGCGGCGCTGTCGTAAGCAAAATGCACTGAGTAGGCAGCCAACACAGTATGATCCTCAGTGTAGTCTCCGGGAGCAATAGGAGCTGTTTGTCCGCCGCCAGTCTGATCGCCGCCCAAGGTGCCCCCCGTACCAACGTCAGGGACCGTGCTACCGGCACCTGGAGGCAACTTCGTGACCCCAATGGCTCGGTGGTTTTTGCAGCCGGTGGCAGCCAGCGTGACGGCCAACCCGAACGCCAGTAGATAAGTCAGTTTCATCATTTTCATATTTTTCCTTAGGTTAAAATTAAAGGTTTTTAAAAAAGTTAAAATTATCTCGCCCAAGCCGGTTGAGAATCATTGCCTGAAATCCGGGCAATATCCTTGTATTGTTTTGTAAACACGTCAAGCACAGATAACACGTAACGCCCGCCGGTGCGGTGCGTATAGACCAATGTCCGCGAGTTCGGCGACCACGACGGGTCTTCGCCCGAGACCAGCATCGTGGGCGGCGCGCTGCCGTCCGCGGGCATGACGCAAATATCAAACTCGCCCGTCTGCAAAGTGAACGCGATCCACTTGCGGTCCGGCGACCAGTCGGGTTCGGTCGGGTTCGGCGCGCCGGGTGTCGGGATGCGCTGGACCGCGCCGCCGCCCGCCGGCACCTTGGCCAGCACCCGCCGTTCACTCATTTTCGTCGCGAAACAAATCCATTGTCCGTCCGGCGACCAGCACGGCGAGGATTCGTCCTCCGGAGTATGCGTCAACTGTTTCAAATTTGAGCCGTCGGCGTCGCTGACCCACACATCCGGGCTGCCGCTCTTGCTCAAAATCATCGCCACCTTCGATCCGTCGGGCGAGGCTGCCGCGCTGGTATTCAGTCCGGAATAACCTGCTACGATGCGCCGCTGGCCGGTGCTCAAGTTATGGTAAAAAATATCCGGGTTGCCAGGTTGATAGGACGTGTAATAAATCGCCAGCCGGCCCGGCACCCATTCGGGAGCAGCCACGATGGAGCTGTCATGTGTGACGGACTGCGAATTATGTCCATCGAAGTCGGCCACGTAAATTTCACCGTTGCCGGTGCTGGACTGGGCCTTGAAGGCGATTTTGGTCTGCCCGATGCCGTTCTTGTGCGTGATGGCCTGCACGATGTCATCGGCGAACGCATGCGCCTGCTTCCGCACCGATGCGGTGGTGTAGCTGCGGGAAAGAATCGTGGTCTTGGCGACCCGATCCACGACCCGGCCCTGGACGCCGCCCGCACCGCTGCCGCTGATTTGATATTGCGCGGCTTCGGGCGCGACGAACGAGAAACCCTGAACGTAAAGGTCGAATTTCAGAACCTCCGCAACCTCGCCGGTGAAACCCTCAAGCGAAACGGGAATCGGCGGATAATTTCCGATCCCCTTTAATTCACGCGTGATGGTCAGTTCATTCTGGGCGCGCGCCAGGCAGATCGCGAGCGCCGCAAACATTATCGGCAGGCAAATTCTTAGAAAGCGTTGATAATTTTTCATTCGAGCATTTTTTTGGTCTTGGGATTGAAATTGATGATGTACGTCCGTTCCTTATCCGTCGCCCCGTCCGGAAACGGTGCGATCTCTTTTACCCGTTCCAGTACACTCTGGACTGAATCATCCACGCTCGCATCACCAGAGGGCGTGACGATGCGTGCCGTAATAACGGTACCATCGCTGGCGATGGTGACGCTGGCCTTAGTGATTTCTTCGTCGTTGTCAATGTGGTCCGGCAAATTCCAGTTCTCATCGTAAATGCTTCTGACGACGGAAGCATAGTTCGCGTAAGACACGCTGCTGTTGCCCGGCATGTCAACCGTCGTGGCGGAGGTGAGATTGTTTTTCAACTTCCGCAGGGCGTTGCGGACGGCCCGCGCCCGCGCGGCGTCGTTGGCGGCTTTGGCAGCGTTGGGATTTGGAGGCGTTTTCGGCACGTTATGCGTCACCAGCTGTGTGCTGATTTGAGGCTTTGGTTTTACCGCTGGTAGCGGCGTCCTATCCGGATCCTTGATGGCAGGTTTGGGCGGCTCCACTTTCGGCGGCACCGGCGCCGGTGGCGTGACCACGGGCACGGGGGCCGGCGGAGTCACTTCGGGAACCGGCGGCGGCGGCTGGGCATTGGCCACACCACTGTTGAACGGCGCGTCAATCAAATTGGCCGGAATCACATCCAGCACCTGCAAATCATCCTCCTTCGGTTTCGCCGAAAAGAATGCCGGGCCCACAATCAAAATCACCGCCAGCAGCAGGTGAATGCCCGCGGTGACGATGATGCATTTTTTTTGGAGGCGGTTCATTTTGGCGTCGGGTCGGTGCGCAAGGAATAGCGCGTGATGCCGCTGCGCTGGCAGCCGTCAATCAACGCCGCCACGTTTTTGTAGGGCCCGCTTTGGTCGGCGCGGATATAAACGATGACGTCAGGGTTCGCGCGGAATTCTCCGGCCAGCCGCACGATCAACTGGTCCAGGCTCATGCGCTGCCGGTCCAGCGCGTAAACCCCGGTGACGCTGACCTCGACGGTGCGGATGTTGCGTTTGTCAATCCGCGGGTCCGGCTGGCCGCCGTGCGGCAGCTTGAGATTGATGCTTTGCTCCAGCAGCGGCGTGGTGATGACGAAGATGATGAGCAGCACGAAGGCAAGGTCGAGCAGCGGAGTGATGTTGATTTCACTCAAGGTCACCAGGTTGCCGCGTTGGGAGAACCTTCTCATGGCTGCCAAATTTTATTCCTCCGCCAGATATTCCGCCTCCATTTTGGAGACCAGTTCCTGCGCGAAATTATCCAGATTGACGGTAAAAACGCGCAGGTTGTGTACCAACCCATTGTAGCCGAACATCGAGGGAATCGCCACCAGCAGTCCGGCCACCGTCGTGATCAGCGCCGCGGCCACGCCAGGCGCCATTGCCGCCATGGTTGCCGAACCTTGTTGCGCGATGCCGGCGAACGTGCTCATCACCCCCCAGACCGTGCCGAGCAATCCCATGAACGGCGCGCCGCT
>CAZKTW010000201.1:0-7179 GCA_964555775.1 uncultured Bifidobacteriaceae bacterium
TCATTTGGAGTTTTCAAAGATGTTCACAACCCGCGGACATGGCTGTCCGCGCTCCTGTTCGATATGGGCTACACGCCCTTGACATATACCAAACACAAAAATCTCCCTCTCCCGTTTAGACGGGGAGAGGGCAGGGGTTCGAGTTTGCAAACCTTCTACTTTCACCGAGTCCACGGGAATAATTTTCCATGCTTGAAAAGGGCGCTTATTGAACATAATGTTGTAGGGTAAAGAAAATCATCCCTCCTATGAAATTATTCAGTTTGCTCCTGCTGGCGGCGGGCATTTTGGTCACGTGGTTGGCTGTGCCGGATGCGCGGGGAGGAATTATTTTTTCCAACCTGGTTTCCTTTACCGGCACCAACGGGCCTTTTCTGGGTGCCAACCCCTATGCCGGACTGACACCGGGTACGGATGGCAATTTCTACGGTGTTGCGGCGAATGGCGGCACGAACGGCAATGGCGTCATCTTTGAAATTTCTGCTGATGGTACCTTCTTCACCAATATTTATAGCTTTAGCGGGGGGACCAATGGCGCCAACCCGGTCGGCGCATTAATTTTGGGCGCCGACGGCAATTTTTACGGTACCGCCTATACCAATGGCGTGAACAATTGGGGTGCGATATTCCAATTCTCCACCAATGGCACTTACACCGTACTAGGGTCGCTCGGGGGCACCAACGGCGCCAATCCTGACACGGCCTTGATCCAGGGTGCGGATGGCAGTTTGTATGGCTCGACAAAGTATGGCGGACCTTATACCAAAACCACACAGGGTGGCAAAGGCTACGGCGTAATTTTCCAATTAACCACCAATGGCACGCTTTCAACCCCCGTCGTGTTTGACAGTACCAACGGCGCCAACGCTGCTGCCCTGATGCTGGGTAACGATGGCAATTTCTATGGCACAACTGCGTGGGGCGGGTTCATCAGCCAGCTTCCCTTGGGCTTTGGCACGATCTTTCGCTTGAACCCGGATGGAACACTCACCAACCTTTATAAATTCTCGGGCGGCACGGATGGGGGATTTCCGGTTGCGAGTTTGGTGCAAGGCAATGATGGCAATCTTTACGGCACCACCGAAGCTGGCGGGACACGCCAAATAGGAACCGTGTTTGCGATCACTCCGGATGGGCAGTTTCAGCCGTTATATTCCTTCCCGAGCAGCAGTGTCGGCGGTTATCCTGAAGCCGCTCTGGTGCAAGGCAGCGATGGCAACTTGTACGGGACCACTTGCTTCGGGGGAAACAGTCAACTCGGCACGATATTTCAAATTACCCCCAGTGGCAATTTGACTCCTTTGGTTTTGTTCTCAGGAACCAGTGGTTCCGCACCTGGCGCTAATCCGCAAGGGGTGTTGGCGCAGGGAACGGACGGCAATTTCTACGGTACCACATCCACGGGCGGCGCGAGTGGTTTGGGAACGATTTTCCGGCTCAGCGTTCCCATGCCTCCGGTTTTCAAGGCCATAGCGCTGACGAATGGCGCGGCCACGCTGACCTGGAGCGCAGTGGCTGGCCAATCCTATCAATTGCAGTACTCGACCAACCTGATGCAAACCAACTGGAACATCCTGGGCAAGTTCGTCATTGCCACCAATGGCGCCGTCACCAGGACCGATTTAAATGCCGGTGATTCCCCGCAACGGTTTTATCGCGTCCTGCTTCTGCCGTAAACCCGTTGTTTATCAGCGCACTTTTTTTGGCGCAACCCGCCATCGTAGCCGTTGCCAAAAGTTGTTCCGTATGACTATTGTGTCAACGTGAAATGTCTTGTTGGCCTGCTGTTGTTGTCGGTCGTGCTGTTGTCGCCGGCGCACGCCCAGAGCGGGGGGGCGGATGACCAATACGTCATCATTTACAGCCTGATGCAACAGGGGGATTCGTCGGACAGCTCCGGCCAGCCGCGACAGGCACTGGCCCAATACCTCGCCGTGCAGGCCGAGTTGCAACAGTTCGCCAGAATTTACCCGGATTGGAACCCCAGAATCGTCAATTTTCGCCTGAATTATCTCGCCGAGAAAATTGCCCAGGTCACCCAGAAGCTGCCGGTGGTGACCAACCTGCCGCCGGAAACAGTTGCGGCGCCGGCAGCGCCGGGCGCTCCGGCGTCAACGGCCTTCGCCGATTTGCAGGCACAGCTTGGCACCCTGCATGACCAGGTGCAGAAATTATCGGCGGACAACTCCACGCTTCAATCCAAGCTGCAGGAGGCGCTCGGCGCGCAACCGGCGGCGATTGATCCGCGCGAACTGGCCCGGGCGCAGGAGAAAATCCGGTCGTTGATGAAGGAAAACGATCTGCTCAAGGTCAGCCTGGCACAAGGAAAGACCGGCCCGGCGCCGGGCGCGGCGGGTTCGGCGGGTTCGGCGGAAACGGTGGCGGCAACTTCAGACGCTTTGCGGCAGGCGCAACTGGCCCTCGCGGAGGCGAATCAAAAACTTGCCGAGCAGACGGCCCGCGCCGACAAGCTGGCCCTGGAAAATCAGGCCCTGCAATCTCGCGTGCAGACATTGCTGGCCAGTCCCGGGGCGATCCAGGCCTTGCGCGAGGAAAATGAGGTGCTCAAAAAGCAGATTGTCGATTTGAAAACGGGTTCGCCGACCTCAGCCGAGGCCGCCCGGCTGAATTCCGAACTGGCCGGAATGCGGAACCAGATCGCCGCCTTGCAGTCGGCCGCACAGGTGGCTTCCCTGGAAAAATCGGCCCTGGAAAACCGCGTGCGTCAATTGCAGATCACGGCGGTGAATACGGCGCCGGTCCCGGCATCCGGCCAGGCGGACAATGAGGCCCGCATCCAGACATTGACGCAGGAACGCGATGATTTGCTGGCGAAGCTCGGCGAGGCAAACAAGGAACTTTACGGCACCCGGAAACAGGGTGCGGCGGCGCGGATCAACGTATTGACCGACGAGGTGAACGCCTTGCGCGCGCGCCTGGCGGTGGACGAGGCGCAGGTCATCCCCTATACGCCGGAGGAACTGGCGTTGTTCAAATCGTCCGCCCCGCAACTGGCCGACCGCGCGGCGCAGAAAAAATCCATCCAGGAACTGCCCGGTGGCTCGGCGGAACTGGTGGCCGAGGCCCAGCATTATTTTTCCGCCGGACAATACGACAAGGCCGGGGAGGATTATCAAAAAATTCTGCAGCACGATCAAAACAACGGGCTGGTGCTGGCCAATCTGGCGACGATCGAAATGGAGCAGGGCAAGCTGGACGACGCGGAAAAACACATCAAGGAGGCGGTGGCCCAAAGTCCGAACGACGCCTACAACCTTTCGGTTTTGGGGTATCTGAAATTCCGCGAGGAGAAATATGACGAGGCGTTCGACGCGTTAAGCCGGGCGGCGAAGCTGGATCCGCGGAACCCGGAAATTGAAAATTATCTCGGCGTTACGCTGGGCCACAAGGGCTTGCGGGCCCAGGCGGAAACGGCTTTGCGCAAGGCAATCCAGCTCGATCCCAATTACGGCTCGGCCCACAACAACCTCGCGGTGATTTACATCAACCAGCAGCCGCCGCTGGTGGAACTGGCGCGCTGGCATTACCAGAAGGCCCTCGATCTCGGCCAGCCGCACAACCCGGACCTTGAGCAAATGCTGGCGGCGAAAGGTCCGCCGGCAGCCCCACAATGAAGAATGAATTCAAGGGAAACAGGTTGATGGATTGGTGGATGATTGGATTAATGGATCAATACACTATTGAACACCAGAATATCCATTCAGTAATCCGAGATATCCACCAAACCGGCGTAGCGGCTCCTCGGCAGAGAGCCGTATCGGTGCTTTCATTGAGAAATCGGCGGTCTGCCGACCCGCCGCTACGATGACTGATTGTTTTGCAGAGGTCTCAATCCACAAATCCATCAATCCAATCATCCATTGTTCGCATGCTTCGCCAGGCTTTCCATGAATTAACAATCTCAACCCGTGGCCGCGGGCTTTGGGAATTCACACCGGACGTTGAACAATGGGTGACCCAAAACGGCTTCCGGGACGGATTGTTGACCCTGCATTTGCAACACACCTCAGCCTCGTTGCTGATTCAGGAAAACGCCGATCCGGATGTGCGGCGCGATCTGGAGGCGTTTTTCAAACGGCTGGCGCCCGATGGCGACCCGCTGTTCGTGCACACAATCGAGGGTGATGACGACATGCCCGCCCACATCCGGACGGCCCTGACGGCAGTGCATCTGTCCATTCCCGTGCGCGGCGGACGGCTGGCGCTCGGCACCTGGCAGGGGATTTATCTCTGGGAACACCGGCTTCACGGCCACTCGCGCCGCATCACGCTGCATTTCGTCGGCGACTGAATGGAGCGCGGAGCATGGCTCCGCGGACCGTTTGTTTCCGCCTGTCCTTCAGCGAATAAACTCGCCAAAAGCGCGACTGGATGGCACGTTAAGCGCGTTTTATGCAAGCCATGAAAGTGTCGCGCCTCACTGTCCTGTCGGCGTTATTTTTTGCTTTTGCCTTCTGCGTTCGCGGTGAAAACGCCACGAACGGCTTTGGCTTCACCGGCCCGGAGATCTTCCCGATTGATGAACAAATTGATCTGTTGCACGCGGCGGATCTGGATGGCGACGGCCTGAATGATCTCATCGTGGCCAATAATCTGCGTTCGAAAATCAACCTGCTGTACAATCAAACCAGCAAAACCAACCTGGCGGCCACCGGCCCGCTCCGCAAACTTGAAATCAACGAACTGCCGCCCGACGCGCGTTTTCGCATTGATTCCCTCCCCACCGACGAGCGCATCGGCTCCCTGGTGGTGGCTGACTTCAACGGTGACGGCAGGCCCGATCTCGCCTTTTACGGTGATGCCAAGGATCTCGAAGTGGTTTACAATCAGGGCACCAACGGCTGGAGCGAACCCAAACGCTGGCACATCACGGACGGACAATTGAACGGGAATGCGCTGGCCGAGGGGGATTTGAACGCCGATGGTCTCGCCGATCTGGTTTTGCTCGGCGACAATGGCGCGTTCTATTTCCTGCCGCAATTGCCGGACCATACGCTTGGCGAGCCGCAGAAAATTCCCTGCTCAGGCACGCCCAAATCGGTGCAAATCGGCGATGTGGACGGCGACGGCCGGAACGATTTGTTGCTGGTGGATTGGGACAGTCCGACGCCCGTGCGGTTCCGGCTGCAAAATGCCGGCGGCCAGTTGGAACCGGAAATTTATTTCCGGGCCCCCCCCATGCGCTCGTTTTGCGCAGACAACCTCGAAGGGAACGCCAAAAATTACATCGTGACCATCGCGCGGGATTCGGGGCGCGCGGAGGTTTCGCAATTCACGCGCCAGCCCGGCGCAGTCTTGTCCGGGGCGTTTCGGCGCGGACAATTCCAGATTCTGCCGTTGAACAAGGCGGACGCGGCCCAACGCGGCCTGTTGTGGGCGGATGTCAACGGTGACGGGCGCCCTGATTTGCTCGTGGCCGAGCCGGCCAGTGGCCAGCTTTCGGTTTATTTGCAGCAGCCGGACGGTTCCCTTGCACCGCCCCGGACCTTTCCCACGCTGGCCGGGGTGAGCCAGCTGGCCGCGGCGGATTGGAGCGGCGACGGTGAACTGGATGTTTTTCTTCTAAGCCGCGATGAAAATGCGGTCGGGGTCGCGCAGTTTGACAAAAACGGACGGTTGCCGTTTCCGACCCTCATTCCTCTGGATGGCAAACCGCTCGTCATGGCCGTCGGGGCCTTGAAACCCGGTGCCCGGCCGTCGCTGTGCGTGTTGGTGGACAAGGACGACCGGCGTTTGTTGGTGACCCGCACGGCGGATGGCAAAACGCGGACCCAAAAACTCAGCGAAGATTTTAAATCGAATCCCACCACGCTCGCCATCCAGGACGTGAACCAGGATGGCCGGGCGGACCTGGTCGCGCTGGTTCCATATGAAAAGATCAAGGTGCTGCTGCAAAAGTCCAACGGCGACTTTGATGAACAGAACGTGGACCCGCCCGGCGGTGCGATCGAACAGCCCTGGCTGGCTTCCGCGGACGTGGATGGCGACGGCCGGCAGGAATTGCTTTTGCCGCAAAAGAATTTCGTCCGGGCTGTCGTGCTCGAACAGGAGGCCAAAATACCGGGAGCCACCAACCAGCCGGATTGGGTTTTTCGCGTGAAGGACCAGATCAATGGCGCGGCGGACGATTCGCGCATTGCCGGCGCCACGGCGGTGCGGAACGGCGCGAACAAAGCGCCGGCGATTTTTCTGCTGGATGCGGAGCACAAACAACTGACGTTGTGCGAACGCGACGCGGCGGGTGTGTGGCGGGTGTCCCGCAATGTGGAACTTCCGGTGGCGGATTTCAGCAGTCTGCAATCGGTCGCCATCGGTGGCGCGGACATCCAGAGCGTTGCGTTTCTGGGCCAGAACGCCGTCGCCTGGCTGCCGTTGGGGGGGGATGTCTGGGAATTCACCGCGCTCGACGGTTATGATACTCCCATCAAGGATGGATATTTGAACGACGTCGTGGCCGGGGATTTGAACCAGACCGGGCACAAGGATCTGGTGTTTCTGGAAACCGGGAAAAATTATCTCGACCTGGTCACCTTCGATTCACACCACAAGCTCGTGCCCGCCAACCGCTGGCAGGTGTTCGAGCAACACACCTTCCGTGGTGCGGCAAACGCGTTGCCCGAACCGCGCGAAGCGCTCGTGATCGATGTCACCGGCGACAAGAAGAATGATCTGATCGTCCTCGTGCACGATCGCATTTTGGTTTATCCGCAGGAATGATTGCGGAACGCCGGTCTCCGACCCGGCGGAAATCCCATTTTCCCGCGAAACAAGCCGGGTCGGAGACTGGCGTTCCGGATCGTGGTAGCTTACAAATCTGTTCCGCCAGTCAATTCAACTGCGGCGGACGCGGGGCAAAGACCTTGAAAGTCAGGCCGTCGGCCGTGACACTGCCGCTGGTGACGGAAAAATAAAAATATTTGGACACCCTGTCGAAATCCGGCAACAGGGAGAAATCCATCCAGTCACCGAAGATTTTTCCGGGCGCGGCAAAAGGCAGAGCTCCCAGGGCCTGGCCTGATGACGGACTGTTCTTCAATGCCGTGAAAAGCTCGCGCAGGTTTTCCCGCTGGTTTTCGTAGCCGAACAGGCCATTGCCCGCGCCCCCCACATGTTGCATGGCGCTGGAAAAGCCGGCCGTTTCCCGCAACGGCTTGACCT
>CAZKTW010000202.1:0-7127 GCA_964555775.1 uncultured Bifidobacteriaceae bacterium
TGGACGTGTTTGCGCTGGAACTGCCTCCTTTGCGTCAACGCCGGATTGATATCCCGGGGCTGGCCGAATTTTTGTTGAATCAATTGGCGGGCAAGTACGGACGCTCCAAACCGCTCTTGAGACCTGAGGATTTGTCTGCGCTCACGGCGCATGATTTTCCGGGGAACGTGCGCGAGCTGCGCAATGTGCTTGAACGCTCCTTGCTCAAGACGGCGGATAGGAGCCGTTGGCTGGCTCTGGACTTGAACTGGCTCAATCGGAACGGGTCGGTGGCAGGAGCGGCGTCCAGCATCCAGGCGGCAAACGCATTACCGCCAGGGCGTGATGGACTCACGCCCATTGAAACCCAGGAGTACCGGTTGATCGGCGAGGCGCTGCAAAAAACCAACGGCGGTATCCGGCGTGCCGCGGCCCAACTGGGGCTGTCCCCACAGGCCTTGCTGCGCCGGTTGGAGAAGTGGCCGGAACTCCGTGGTGCAAAACAATAAACTGTTCCGATGGCGGAACACCAAATCAGTGATGATCCGAAAATTTTCGTTTTTAAGGTTCTCAAAACCCTTTTTGTTGCTGCAAAAAGGCCCGAGTTGCCGGTTGCCGTGCATTGGCAATCCGGTTGCTTAAGGAACTAAATTGGTTGCGAAACCTCATACATGAAGAGAATCGCCGGCACATGAACATTTTCACCTGGAAAAATGAACCGGGTGGGCCCGCCCGCCTGCGTCGCCGTGTGATATGTTTGCGTATCCTGACGTTCGCATTGGCATGGTTTGGAATGACGAATCTATCCCATGCCCAACTGACGTTTCAGGACCTCTTCGCCAACCGGCAGACCACTACGAATGGTGCTGGCCTTCTCACTGGGAGTAATACCAACGCCACAGTCGAGGTTGGGGAACCGCAAACAGGCGGCAAACCGGGCGGACACTCGGTCTGGATTTCGTGGGTGGCACCGGCAGACGGTATCGCCACATTCCGAACCGATGGCAGTTCATTCGACACGTTACTTTCAGCCTACTACTTCGGTTCAACCAATGACACCACGGTCGATAAACTCAACGAAACCGCGCGGAATGACGATTTTCTAGGCATAGCTCCCGCCAGCCTGATTCAATTCGGCGCGTTGACCGGGCAGCATTACGAAATCGCCGTTGACGGTTACGAAGGTGCTGCCGGTGATATTGTGCTGAACTGGAGTTTTATCAACGCCACCTCGCCGCCGCCGATTATCGTGAGCGTTCCGAACGACCAGGCGGCCAAGCAGGGGGACCCTGTCACCCTCACGGTGAACATGCAGGCTTCGCCCAGCGTCCAGCTTAAATGGCGGTTGGATGAGAACGAAATTGAAGCGACTGGCACGAATCTTTTCATTCCCAGCCTGCAACCAACCAATGTCGGTCGTTATTCACTCCGGGTGTCCATTGGTCCCGTGCGGTTTTTCACCACACCAACGGAAATCCAGATCAATTCAGACGGCCAAACCAACACTCTGGCCCGCGACAAATTGCTGGATTCGGAAGGCTCCCCCTTGATCGGCTCGGACGGTAACAGTTTGCTGGCGCCGATCCACAGATTGGCCATGGCTTCTGCGGGAGCTTCGCTGATCGGCGTCGTCAGCGGCTATAATGGCAGCCAGATATTTGATACCACGTACGCCACTTCTGACCCAAATGAACCCCCGCACTGCGGCGCTACGGGTGGGGCCTCGTATTGGCTCCTCTACCAGGCACCAACGAATGGTACCATCACGCTTGACACGATCGGCAGCACGTACGACACCGTGATGGAAGCTTATACCTACAACGGTGCGCTCACGGGTTATCTGGATTTGATCTCCGTCGCGTGCGACAATGACAGTATTGCCCCACAAGGGCCATCCCGCATCCAGTTTCCGTTGGTAAAAACACGGAAATACGTCGTCGTCGTTGATGGAGTCAATGCGGCTCGTGGCATTGCCTGGCTGAATTTTTCACTCAACTCGACGTCACCTCCGACGCCCCCGACACTGAGTGGAGTTCCCCAACCTTTGGTCGTTGCCAGCGGCTCCACGGTGGTACTCTCGCCCTCGGTTGCCGGTTGCCCTCCGTTCCAATTCTTCTGGGCCAAGGACGGGAGGGCAATATCTGGCGTCAACAGTTCCACGCTGGTACTACCCAATGTCACACCGACGAATTCGGGCAATTACGTGCTAACGGTAACCAATGATCTGGGCTCCGCTTCCGCCACAATGCCGCTGCGTGTGGTGATTCTGCCGACCTGTCAGATGGCGTTTACCTCGACCGGGATGAATCTCAGTTTTCCAACAATTACAGGCCAGAACTATACCGTCGAGGAAACAACCAACCTTGCCGGTCCTTGGCAGGTCTGGACCAATTCTCTCCCCGGCAACGGCCAGTTGATGGTGATCGGTCTCACTGCGACGAACAGGAGATTCTACCGGGTGTGGGTCCAGTGATCCGGTGGCGAATGGGAAGACGAACCGTTTATTCGTTCCGCAGTCGGAACACGCAGTCCGCGCGGGGAACGATTCAATCAGATTTATCAAAGTGAAATTGTCATCACCAACGTCAGGGAGGCAGTGCGCCCTTCTGATTTCGCCCGTTTTCAGCGATTTCCGAAATCGAGGCTTGGGGAATCAGCGTTTGGCAAGCCCGCTGCTAAAGGCGCTTAAGTTGAAGGAATTTTTATCAACTTTTTTGTTTTGCTGCCTGCTCGTGATGTTTTCGGCAGGAGCACAGCCTGCAATTGACGCTGTCGGGGTTGGCGCTCCGAGCCTGGTGATCGAAGTGGCCGGCCGCGTCGAATATGCTTCCGGCTCCAATACGAATTGGCAGCGCGCCACGGTTGGAGTCACCCTTGCGCCCGGCGACCGCCTGCGCACACTTCCGGAAAGCCGGGCGGCCGTGCAACTTTCCGATCGCAGCGTGATCCGGCTGAACGAGCGGACCACCTTGGAAATTCTTCCTCCACGTCATGCCGAAAAGCGACGATTCGGCCTGCCACAGGGCTCGCTGTTTTTTTTCAATCGTGAAAAACCAGCCGATGTCGAATTCGATACGCCACTCGCCGCCGGCGCCATTCGCGGCACGGAATTCCTGCTGGAATCCGCCGAGGCTTCGCCTGCGCTCCGGCTCGCGCTCATTGACGGTTTGGTGACACTGCAGACGAGTGATGGCCAAATTACGCTTCAGCGGGGAGAGGAATTGCGCCTGGAACCAGGGCATCCGCCGCAAAAAACCGCCCTCATCAACGTGTCCAGTGCCATCCAATGGGCACTCTACTATCCCGCGGTGCTGAATCCGGATGATCTCAATCTCAATCCGGAACAGGAGCATGCACTGCATGATGTATTGATCCGTTATCGATCTGGTGATTTGCTCGCGGCATTGGAAGCCTGGCCAACCAATTCGCCAGGGTCGGACGCCGCCGTGCAACGCCTCCACGCGACAATCGAACTCGCTGTCGGTGGTGTGGCTGAGGCCGAAGCCATGCTGGCTCAGTTTCCGTCGGATCAATCGGACGCGGCGCTGCGTGAACTAATTTCCACGGTCAAGGGTGCGAAGGTTTCAACCAACTCCGTTCCACAAAACAGCAGCGGGTTTCTGGCGCGCACTTTTACCCTCCAGGCGCTGGCGGATTTGCCGGCGGCGCTTGCTGCGGCGCGCCAGTCGGTGGCGCTGGCCCCCGAATTTGGCTTTGCGCGGGCTCGGCTGGCGGAACTGGAGTTTTCCTTCGGCAATCGCCGCGCTGCGCTCGCTGAATTGGATATTGCGCTTCGCCTTTCGCCGCGATCGGCGCCAGCACATGCGTTGCGTGGATTCGTTTTGCTGGAACAGGGGGACGTTGCCGGCGCCAGCGCTGCCTTCGATCGCGCCCGCGAACTGGACGCCGCATTCAGTCTGGCCTGGTTGGGGCGCGGTCTCTGCCTTATGCGTCAGCGCGACTTTATCGGCGCTCGCGCCGCGTTTCAGGCGGCGGCGGCTCTGGAACCGCAACGCGCGCTATTTCGTGATTACCTCGGCAAAGCGTCAAGCGAACTTGGGGACGCCAAGGCAGCTGACAAGGAATTCGGCCTGGCCCGGCGCCTGGATTCAAAAGATCCAACTGGCTGGCTCTATTCCGCGTTGCAATCGTGGCAGGAGAACCGGATTAACGAAGCCATCCGTGACCTCGAACGCTCGGTCGACCTGAACGACCAGCGGGCCATCTTCCGCTCGCGTTTGTTGCTCGACGAGGACCAGTCCGTGCGCAGCGCAAATCTGGCTGCCATTTACAATGATGACGGCCTTGCGGAAGTGAGCCGTCATACGGCCGCGCGGGCCGTGGCGGAGGATTACGCCAATTTTTCCGGCCACCTTTTCCTCGCGAACAGTTATCAATCACAGGAAGATGCGAACCGGTTTGATCTGCGACTGGAAACCGCCAGGCAAAGCGAGCTGCTGGTCGCCAATTTGCTGGCTCCGCCGGGCGCGGGCAATCTTTCACAACAACTCTCCCAACAGCAGCACTTGCAGTTTTTCGATCCACGCCCATTGGGAATCAGCACGCTCACGGAATATGGCAGCCGGGGTGATTGGCATCAGGCAGCCTCGGCTTTCGGCACCCTGGATGGATTTAGTTATGCCTTGGACACCGACTATGAAAGCTTGAACGGACAGCAACCAAACAACGGGGCCGAAGTTCAGCAATACGTCCTCACCATCAAACAACGGGTTACTCCGGACGACGAATTTTACTTCCAGATCGGCGACTTCAATTCCAATGCGGGAGATGTGGCGCGGCACTATGACCCGGCGCAAGCGGTCGTTGGCTTCCATGTCATCGAACGGGAAGAACCTACGCTCTATGCTGGCTGGCATCATGAGTGGTCGCCCGGCAGCCACACGTTGTTCCTCCTGGCTCGATTGGCCGATACCCTGTCTTATACAAACCCGCAGCCCAACGTGATATTTTTGATCCAGAGCGGAGGTGTTACCACTGGAGTGCAATCACCTCCGCTGGGGCCGCCCTTTGGTCTGAATTATAACCGCGACTTCACCCTTTATTCGGCTGAATTGCAGCAGATCTGGGAAATACCTCACCAAACGTTGGTTGTGGGCGGTCGATGGCAATCGGGTGACGTGGACACACATGCCAATCTCGATCGGGACTTCACCGGCGTTGTGACCGACCAAAGCAGTGGGACTTCCCTTGAGCGCGGTGATGTTTACGGTTATGACTCATGTCAAATCTTCGACTGGTTGCAGCTGATCGGCGGTGTGAGCTACGACCAAATAACCTTTCCTGAGAACACGGATTTGCCGCCAATATCCGGGCAGGAAACGACGCGGGTGCGGGTGTCGCCCAAAGCCGGGCTGCTTTGGACACCATGGGATCGCGGAGTGTTCCGCGCCAGTTATACGCGTTCATTGGGTGGGTTATTCTTCGACAATAGTGTCCGGCTTGAGCCAACCCAGATCGCCGGACTCAATCAGGCTTTTCGCAGCTTGATACCCGAAAGTGTGGCGGGATTGGTACCAGGCACGAAGTTCGAGACCACGGGTGTCGGCTTCGACCAGTCTTTCTTCAGTGGCACATGGTTCGGCGCCGAAGCCGAGTGGCTCACTTCCGATGGTGACCGTACGGTAGGGGTGTTGACCAATTCGCTTTTCCTGCCAATTCCCGACTCGGCCAGCAGTGCCCGACAAACCCTCAATTTCCACGAAGAAGACCTGTCGGCTTATGCGGGGCAATTACTTGGCGACTGGTTCGCGGTGAGCGCCCACTATCGCTTGAGCGAGGCACACCTCGTCGGCCAATTTCCTGATATTCCCAACACCGCCGCCGGTCTGGCACAACTGAACCAGGACAACCACGTCACGTTGAATCAGGTATTGCTGGCCGCCAACTTTAATCATCCCAGCGGCGTGTTCGCGCAATGGGAATCGGTCTGGTATCAGCAGAGCAATTCCGGCTACAACCCGGCTTTGCCCGGCGCTGATTTCTGGCAGCACAATATATTTATCGGTTATCGCTTTCCGCGCCGCTATGCGGAGATTCGTTTGGGTGTGTTGAATCTGGCGGACACCGATTACCGGCTCAATCCGCTCAACCTTTACCCGGACTTGCCCCGCGCTCGCACCTTCACCGCAAGCTTGCGCCTGAATTTCTAAGCAATGGCGAAACGGTCCAATTTCAATTAAATTGCAACTTCGTCAGTTGAATAACATTTTCAGATTGTAGGCGAGGGTCGGTTTTCAACCAAGGTGGGTTCAGTGATACTGCGGATGCATTGTATCCCAAATTGTATCCCGCGAGCTTGAAAACGAGGCCACAAGAGTCCAAAGCAGTCCTTTTGGAAAAAATCGTTGTCCGGCAGAGCCCATTGGAGCTCAAAAGGTTTCCACGCAAGTCGTTGACTATAAGTGAGACTTACAGTCTGCCCCCGTTGGCCACTTGGGTAACCTACCACGCAAGGGACACAGATTAAGCCAAATCGCACCAGCCTTGTCAATCCGCAGGGTTCTGCGATAGCTTATCCCGATGTTCGACTCGTTAAGCGGCAAACTCCAAAATGCCTTTCGCAACCTGCGCGGTCTCGGAAAAATTTCCGAGACCAACGTCACCGAAGCGCTGCGTGAAGTCCGCATGGCATTGCTGGAAGCCGACGTGAATTTCAAGGTCGCCCGCGACTTCATCGAACGCGTCAAGACCAAGGCCATCGGCGCGGAAGTTGTTCAAAGCGTCCAGCCCGGCCAGCAAATCATCAAGATCATCCACGACGAACTCGTGGACCTGCTCGGCTCGCAAAACGCCGGATTGGACCTCAGTGGCAGTCCCAGTTGCATCCTGATGGTGGGTCTGCATGGCTCCGGCAAGACGACCTCCAGCGGCAAGCTGGCCCGGCTGCTCCAAAAACAGGGACGCCAGCCGTTGCTCGTGGCCGCGGACGTTTACCGGCCCGCCGCCATGGACCAGCTCGACACGCTCGGCAAGCAGTTGGAGATCCCCGTGTTCGTGAAACGCGGCGAAACGGATGTTTCAAAAATTGCGCGTGAGGCGCTGGATTTTGCCAAAGCGAACAGCCGCAATGTTTTGATTTTCGACACCGCCGGCCGGTTGCAGATTGACGAGCCGCTCGTGCAGGAACT
>CAZKTW010000203.1:0-7103 GCA_964555775.1 uncultured Bifidobacteriaceae bacterium
TCAAAACCCGGTCGTCCGAGGATTGGACGCGTCCGGCCGCGGCGGTCAACGCGCGCAAGCGGCGATTGCTTTCTCAGACGGCGCTGGATTATCTGCGCCTGCTGAAAAACCCGGCGGTCAAAATCAGGTTCGACATCGTCGAGGTGCTTCTGGCCGACGGGCAGGTGCGCGAAATTCGGCATCTGCCGAACACGTTTCCGATGGAAAAGCCGTATCGTTATGGGTGAGGTGGCTGCGGCGCCTCGCCGCAAAGGGAGCCGACACGAGACGTCGCAGTCGCCCGTGACAATGCCGCGGGAGCGTTGTCCAATCACTGATGAAAACGCCCAGGAACCAGAGCGATGATTCGGAGAAACCCGTTTCAAAGTTTCTGTTCAGCCTCGCACTGGTGGCCGGTGAAATCTTCCTGGTTCGCGTCATGTCCAGGCATCTGGATGGCAGCCTGATGGCCGGTTTCGGCATGTCCCTCATCATGCTGGGAGCAATGGTTGCCGGAGGGATCGTTCTGAGCATTCTATGGACGCCCCAAATCAGCGAGCTGCTGTTTCGTCCCTTGACCAGTTTGTTCGATGGTGGCAACACCGAGCCGGACCGGAAACCCGGATATTCCATTGCCATCAGCAAAAGGAAACAGGGCAAATTTCTGGAGGCGGTGGTGGAAGTTCGCCGGCAACTCGCGCGTTTCCCGAACGACATGGAGGGAGTGATGTTGCTGGCCGGCATTCAGGCCGAGGATCTGAAGGATCTGCCCTCGGCGGCAATGACGCTGAACCATTTTTGCGACCAGCCCCACCCGCCGCCGAAACAGGTCGCCGCCGCGATGAACCAGCTGGCCGACTGGCAGCTCAAGCTGGCGCAGGACACGGATGCGGCCCGCGCGGCGCTGGAAAAGATCATCACCCGGTTCCCGGGCACCGAGATGGCGCAAATGGCCGCGCAGCGCGTCGCCCATTTGGGCGGTGCAGAAAAAATATTGCTGGCGGCGCAGGACCGCCAACCCCTGGCCGTGCCGGAAGGCGCAAAAAACATCGGCCTGCTGCGCGTCTCGGACCATTTGCGCCCCGGCGAAACGAATCCGGAGACGCTCGCTGCGAATTACGTGAAACACCTGGAACAACACCCGCTCGACACGGAAATCCGGGAACAGCTCGCCATCCTTTACGCCGACCATTACCAACGACTGGACCTGGCGACCGGCGAGTTGGAACAATTGATCGAGAAGCCAAATCAGCCGGCCAAACGTGTCGCTCATTGGCTGAACTTGCTCGCGGACCTGCAGGTCCGTCACGGCGCGGATTACGCCACGGTGCACCAGACCCTGGAGAGAATTGTGGAGCGATTTCCGGATTGGGCCGCAGCGGAAATGGCGCGATCGCGGTTGAATCGCCTAAAACTTGAATTCAAGGGACAGGCACAGGGCCAAACGGTGAAACTTGGCGATTACGAACAAAACCTCGGCCTGAAACACGGCCGGCCGCGGCAACCGTAGCGGGCGGGCGGTTCTGGCCAGAAAAGCTTCTGCCGGCGGAGCGCGGAGCATTGCTCCGCAAGTGCCCGAAACCATCATAACTCGCGGAGCAATGCTCCGCGCTCCAGTAAAACCGGACACTCGTTAACCGCTTGCCGGCGTGACATTGGCGGGCGAACCCTGTCTAATGGGCAGTGAAAACTCTCATGAGCGAGCCAGCCGCAGCCTGTGAATCCGTGGACGCGCCGCCAGTCAGCCTGGCCTCTTCGGAATTTTCCCGGCTTTACGACGAAAATAGCCGGGCGATTTATTACCTCGCGCTGCGTTTTCTGGGTGACCCGCAAAAGGCCGAGGACGCCACGCACGATGTTTTCCTGAAAGCGTTCCGCAAGCTCGACCAGTTCCGCGGCGAGGCGTCCCTGCGCACGTGGCTTTACCGCATCGCCATCAATCATTGCCAGAACCTCCGCCAGGGCTGGCACGACCGCCACATGTTTTCCAACGCCGACGATGCGATCTGGGAAAATACCGCGGCCAAAACCGATTCGCCCCTGCGTATCCTGGAAACCAAGGAGCTCGCCCAGCGCATCCAGAAATCGCTTGATGGCCTGTCCGACGAATACCGGCTGCTGCTGTTGCTGGTGGCCGACGAGGAGTTAAGCTATGAGCAGGTCGGCGCGCTGGTCGGGCAATCCCCCGACGCCGTGCGCGGGAAACTGCATCGCGCCCGCAAGGCCTTTGCCGCTCTTTTTCAAAAAACCGCCTGAGGAGGCCCAACCATGAAACACCAAACGAAACTTTCCCAAGAACAACAGCAAGCCCGACAGGCCGGGACCGAGCAACAGACGCAACCATCGGGCCCTCGCGAATTTGCCAGCGTGGAGGAAATGTTGCGTTACGACGCCGCCCACACACCCGTGCCGCCCGACATTGCCCAACGGCTCCAGAAATCCACCGGCGACCTGCCCGCCCCGAAAGCGGCCTGGTGGAAACGCTGGTTTGGCGGAACCAACCGATGAAAAAATCCTGCCACCATCCCTTTGGGCCACGGCAATCATGAACTTCCAAACTGAACTCGAAACCCTCATCCGCGCGCGTTACCCGATCGTTTATATCATTTCGAGCGAGGAACTGCGCGTGCAAAGCGCGGTCGTCGAAATTGCCCGCAAGCGGCAAAAAAAGGTTTTTGAATGGACCTACAGCACCGGCATTGTTCCCGCCGGCACGTCCATCCAGTCGCAGAAAAACCGCAACACCGCCACCAAGGACCCGCTCGCGGCCCTGGACCAGGTCATCGAACAGGTGGAGCCGGCCATTTTTGTCTTCAAGGATTTTCACCCGTTCCTGGCCAAAAACAATTTTGCCATCATCCGCAAACTCAAGGACATCGCGCTGCACCTGAAAAACAGCTTCAAAACCATCGTGCTGATATCGCCGGTGATGGAAATCCCGGCGGAGTTGGACAAGGAAATCACCGTCATCAATTTCCCCCAGCCGACCAAGGAGGACCTTGGTGAAATGCTCGACAAAATCATCGCCGAAGTGAGCGACCGGAAGCAGATCCAGATTGATCTCGCGGGCGAAGGCCGGGAACGATTGCTCCAGGCGGCCATGGGGCTGACATTGGGCGAGGCGGAAAATGTGTTTGCCAAAATCATCGTCCAGGGCGGGCGCCTGAGCGGTGAAAACGTGAACGAGGTCTTTGCCGAAAAGCAGCAAATCATCCGCAAAAGCGGCCTGCTGGAGTATTACGCGGCCAGCGAGGATTTCTCGAATGTCGGCGGACTGGCCGTGCTCAAGGACTGGCTGAACAAACGCGCGGTGGCGTTCACCGACGAGGCCCGCGCGTTTGGCCTGCCGGCGCCGAAGGGGATTCTGCTGCTCGGCGTGCAGGGCTGCGGCAAAAGCCTTTGCGCCAAGGCGGTCTCGCGGTTGTGGCAACTGCCGCTGCTGCGGTTCGACATGGGCCGGATGTTTGGCAGCTTCATCGGGTCGTCGGAGGAAAACGTGCGCCGGGCCATTGCCGTGGCCGAATCGGTCGCGCCCGCTGTCCTCTGGGTGGACGAAATCGACAAAGCCTTTGCCGGTTCGCAAAGCTCCGGCGCCACCGACGGCGGCACGACCGCGCGCGTCTTCGGCACGTTCATCACCTGGCTTTCGGAAAAAAGCGCGCCGGTGTTCGTGGTGGCCACCGCCAACGACGTTTCCCAACTCCCGCCGGAACTGCTGCGCAAAGGGCGGCTCGACGAAATTTTTTACGTGGACCTGCCGAGCGGAGAGGAACGCCGGGAAATATTCCGGATCCACCTGGCCAAGCGCAGCCGCGACCCGAAGAATTTCGACCTGGCGGTGCTGGCCGCCCGAAGCCAGGATTTCAGCGGCGCGGAAATCGAGGAAGCCATCAACAGCGCCCTTTATGACGCCTTTTATTCCAAACAGGAAATAACCACCGGGCATGTCCTGACCGCGCTGGCCCAAACCGTGCCCCTGGCCAAAACCATGGATGAACAAATCAGCCGCCTGCGCCATTGGGCCGAAGGTCGCGCCCGCCATGCCAGCCGGGTGCGGGCGTAAGAATCATCACGATCTGTCGGCCGGCCGGTTGACAGGCCATGAAAAACATTGGTCTTTAAAGCCGGACTTTGTTAGACCATTTCATGGGCAGGCTGCCCGGCAGATTACAGGATCCGCCGAGGCAAAGGACAGCGATGGCGAAGCTTGAATGGGTTGAAGCGCTTTCGGCGAAGGCGTCGGGGTTGAGCCAGTTTTTTATCATGAGCCGGTTCGTCAATCTGGAATTGGGAAATGAGTCTGAAGACCCGTCACGACGACAGCAAAAAGTGCTGGTCAAAGACGAGGCGTATTACTTCAGCGAGGCGCGAACGGCGTTTGAAGCCGGGGATTTTGAGCCGGCGTTACGACTTTATGGCCGGGTTTTGGAATTCAACACGCAAAATGCCGCCGCGTGGACCGGGCAGGTGCGCATGTTGATCGAACTGGGCGAATTTCAAGAGGCAAAGCTCTGGGCCGACAAGGCCCTGGAACGGTTTCCCAGCGAGCCGGAACTGCTCGCCGCCAAGGCCGTCGCGCTGGGCCGCAGCGGCGATTTGCAGGGAGCGCTGGCGTTCTCGGACGCCGCCATCGAGGAGCACGGCGACACGCCCTACGTCTGGCTGGCGCGCGGGGACGTGATGCTCGCGCGCGAGGAGCGGCGGGCGGATTACTGTTTTGAGAAGGCGTTGTTGCTCGCGCCCCAGGACTGGCTGGTCAACTGGCTGGCGGCCCGGATCCGGTTTTTCTACCGGCAATTCGTGCTCGCGCTGAAATTGCTGCAACAAGCCATCGAATGGAACGCCGGCCATTTTCTTTTGTGGCTCGAACAGGGCCAGTGCCAACAGGCGCTCGATTTGATCGGCCCGGCAACAAAATCATTCCAGCAGGCACAACTTTTGAATCCGCATTGTCGGGAGGCGACCCTCCAATTGATCCGGCTTTCCGGCACCGGGTGGGGAACGCGTCTGCGCGGCTGGTGGCGGAAACTTTTCAACCCATGAAGATGGAAAACCTGAGCCGGCTTTTGTCCGCCGCCAACGAATTTGACGCGTCCGACCTCCACCTGGTGGCCGGCGTGCCGCCCGCATTCCGCGTGAACGGCGAAATCATCATCGCCGACGAGGACGCGCTGACCGAGGACGAAATCACCGTCATGACCGACGGACTGCTGAACGATCAGCAGAAGAAGAAATTCGAGTCGGAATGGGAGCTTTGCATTTCCATTCTGCACAGCGTGGCGGGGCGCATCCGCGCCACATTCTACCGGCGCAACAACCATCCCGAAATGAGTCTCCGCTTTTGCGGCGACAAGGTGGCGTCGCGTGAGGAACTCGGCCTGCCGGAAAAGATCGATGATCTGGCGCGCAAACCCAACGGCCTGGTCCTGATCACCGGCCCGACCGGGGCGGGCAAGACGACCACGCTCAATTATCTGGTGGATTTGATCAACGGCGAACGCCGCTGCAAGATTGTCACGATTGAGGATCCGATTGAGTTTGTTCATGAAAACAAGCGGGCCATTGTCGTGCAGCAGGAGGTGCTGACGGATGTGCGCTCCTTCAATCGCGCGCTCATCCACGTGTTGCGGCAGGATCCGGACGTGATTGTGGTGGGCGAGATGCGCGACCACGAGGCGATTGCCACGGCGCTGACCGCGGCGGAAACCGGCCACCTCGTGCTGGCCACCATGCATTCGCCCAACGTCTCGCACGCCCTCGAACGCATCGTCGGAGTTTTCGAGGGCAGCGCGCAGCGGCAGATAATCCTTCAGCTCGCCAACGCGTTGCAGGGAATCATCGCCCAGGACCTGCTGCCGGCGGTCGATCGCCGGCGCCGGGTGCTCGCTTACGAAATGCTGGTGGCAAACGGGGCCATACGGAATCTCATCCGCGAAAACCAGCTGCACCAGCTGGAAAACACCATCCAGACCGGACGCAAGGAGGGGATGGTGCTCATGGACAACTGCCTTTACGACCTCTACTGCAAGTGTGCCATCACGTACGACACCGCCGTCAGCCGGGCCAACCGTCCCGACCACATCATCCGGGAAAAATCCCGCCCGGTTTGAAACCTGAAGGCGGGCAAAAAACGCCGGCGTGAAGGCCGGCGTTGGTCAAAACACGGAAAAAACGCGGTTTACGAACCCGAGCCTGCGCCCGAACCCGATTGCAATTGCAGCGCGATTTCCTTCTCCAGTTCGTGCGCGAGATCAATGTCGCTGACGCCCCATTTCGTGCGGGCCTCCACAACAATCGAGGTGATCTTGGGGTCATCCTCCGAGGACACGCGCACCCAGACGTTGCACTCGTTCACCTTGCCCAGCAGCGAACGCGCGCCGTTGCTGGTGTCGTGCGGGATGTATTCCGTCACCACCACGCCGTTTTTGCCGATGACCGTGAACGCCGCCCGATAAACCTGATCGAGGCTGCGCTCATACCGTCCCTCCACGCGGTCCTTGCTGAACGTAATCGCCGGCGAGTGGGTATCGCTCACCGTCTTGACACAACCGCCGGTGAGGCAGGCCGCGCCAACCAACGCTGCAAAAATTATCTTCTTCATAATGGTGACAATCCAATCGAAAAGCCCCCCCGCGTCAAGCACGATTGCAGCACGATTGCAGTTTTCACCGGCTCGACAATCACGCCAGGAAATGCGAGCTTGGGACCGTGTCGGCGAACAAACTCGAACAACTCCGCGCCACGCTGCGCGCCTATGGCTCCTGCCTCGTGGCGTATTCCGGCGGGGTGGACTCGGTTTTCCTCGCCCGAGTGGCGCATGAAGTCCTCGGCCCGCGCGCGCTGGCGGTGATTGCCGACTCGCCGAGCCTGCCGCGACGCGAATTGCAGGAGGCGCTCGAGATTGCCGGCAAATTTCAATTTCCGGTCCGCGTCGTGCAAACGGCGGAATTTGGCAACCCTGATTATCTCTCCAACCCGGCCAACCGTTGTTATTTCTGCAAACATGAATTGTTCGAGCACCTGACCCCGATCGCGCGCGCGGAAAAATTCGCGGTGATTGCCTACGGCGAAAACGCCAGTGACACCGGCGACTTTCGTCCGGGCGCGCAGGCGGCGGCGGAATT
>CAZKTW010000204.1:0-7038 GCA_964555775.1 uncultured Bifidobacteriaceae bacterium
CGACACCGTAAAGTGTTCGGACTGCCAGCGGACGTAAAAAGGACACCTTTTCCGCATCCGTGATCACTGTCAGCCCATCAGGCTTCTTATGATCGCTGGCAATCTTGGCCAGCAGTTTGTTGGACGCGATTCCAATGGTCGCCGTCAGCTGGCGCTGGGATAAAATCCTTTGTTTCAATTCGCAAGCCAATGGCAGCGCCAACAACAGCGAGGCGTCGGCGTCCTTCGCCTGACAGATCGCCGAAACGTCAATATAAGCCTCGTCCACCGACATCTGTTCCACGACTGCCCCGGTGGTGGCGATGATTTCCATGATCCGGTGCGATTCCTCGCGGTAGGCATCCATGCGCGGGCGGACGAAAATGCCTTTGGGGCACAGCCGGCCGGCGGTGGCGCTGGGCAGCGCCGAACGCACCCCAAACTTCCGGGCTTCATAGCTGGCGGCGCAGACCACGCCACGCTGTGTGGGAGGTGCGCCAACGATCACCGGCTTGCCACGCAGTTTGGGATCATCGCGCTGTTCCACCGAAGCGTAGAAGGCGTCCATATCGAGATGGAAGATGACACGAAACATCGCGGCAGAAGATTACCACGAAAGTTTGAATTGAAGAAGACCTGTCGGGTTACTGAGCGTGGCGACATCAGGGTATTAACGAGTGCGGACGTCCCATCCACACGTCGGCAAAACCGTGAGAAAAATTTGCTCCCGCCAAATTCGTCCTGGAAAACCATGGCCAGATGCGAGTGAGTAACGAGTCCCTCTCAATCGTCGCTTCCACGTCACATTTTAGCCAGGGCGGATGCCACACGCGAAAGAACCGTTTTCGTCCACCGGCAGAATTGAAGGCGGTGTATCGTTCCATGAGCCATTCTTCGAGTGAGCCCTCCTCACACGGATGGAATGAAAACGGGTTGCGAAAGTCGGCGTGATAAACCAGTTCATTGCCGCAGGGCCCGACCCTGCCCCGGATAAGACCGTTGCGCCAGTCATAGCCGTATGTGATGTTACCGTGACGATACGGCAAACCGAAGGCCTCCGGGCCCAGTTTCACCGCTAACCGATTGGACAACCATTCCGCGAGAAAATGAATCCCGGGTTCGTCGCCTAGCCGCACGTAGGTCCGGACATTAAGAAAATCGTGGGTGGCGATTGGACGAAACAGCCACGCAGCCAGCCTCCCGCCCCGACGTGGCTCAGCCCTCGCATCTTAAACATGACGAGACTTATAAATGCCCGCCCGTTCAGCAAATCCAAGGGAAAAGGCACATCACGTTGTAACGCTGCTGCATCAACTTGGAAGTGGATCATTAGCACCCGCTCCCAGGCAGCAAAAAATAGCGGTTCACCCGGACATGACAGGATTCTTCGCCGGCCAAGCGCACTTGGTGCGTGGGTGAAACGAACGCCTTCCCGGTTGGAGGTTTCGTAGATCATTCATCTTCGGGGTTTCTCCTGCAGATTCTCCAGCGCTTCACGCAGGAATGGATATTGATATTGGAATCCTGATTCGATCAGCCGTCGCGGGATCACCCGGCGGCTCTTGATGATCAGTTCCGTTTCGGTCCGGAGGAAAATGGCTCCGATTTCCAACATCCACCGCGCGGCTGGCAGACCGAATGGTCTTCGGCAAACATCGCGAAACAACTTCATCATTTCTGCATTCGTGACTGGATTGGGCGCGCAGACGTTGACCGGTCCACTGATCTCATTGTGAGTGATCAGCCAATCGACGGCCCGGCAAAAATCTGCCTGATGAATCCAGGAAACAAACTGACGGCCCTCGGCCATTTTGCCGCCGAGGCCAATGCGCGCCAGCCGGCGCAGCATTGGGAATACACTGTTTTTATCGGTTCCCAGAACCATCGAAGCGCGCAGGGCGACCTTTCGCGTGCCGCGTGTCTGCGTTTGATTCAGCGCTCGCTCCCAGGCGGTTGCGACTTCAACCGAAAACTCATCCTTCGCTTCCATCGTGCCGCCGATTTCACCGGTCTCGTCCCAAGCCGGACCGTAGGTGTGTTTGTAAATGGTGGCGGTGCTGGCATTCAACCAGACTGGCGGCGGGACTTTGCATTTTGAAATGACTTCGCCGATGATCTGCGTCGATTGAACGCGCGACTCTAAAATCTGCTGTCGATTGCGTTCGTGGTAACGACAATTGACCGAACGTCCAACCAGATTGATCACCGCTGTCGCACCCTCCAACTCAGTTGCCCAATCACCACGCGTACGGGCATCCCAAACGATTTGACGAATGCCGCCTGGCCCTGGCTTTGGGGCTCGGGTAAGAACCATAATTTCATAACCGGCCTTTTGGAAGTGCGCGGCCAGCGCATGACCCAGAAAACCCGATCCACCAGTGAGAATGATTCGTTTCATAACTGCCTTTCAATGCTCGGTAGTGCACGCCACTCGTGCGGGATGTTACGCATCAGCAGCGCGCAATCGAAATGAGCCGCATCTTTTGGAAACCGGCTCTCATCGTCAAAGAAACTGGATTCTACAAGGTCCACTGCCAGCGGTTCGACTTCCCAGAATGCGGTGTGGAGTTCCAGTCCGTCGCAACAACACGGGTTCTCCGTGGCCGAATAACCGACAGAGCCGCGAGCGAAAAAGTCGGAAGCATCCGCGAGCGATGCGAAAACGGAAGTTGTCGGCAGCAGGGAAGCCGGGCGCGCATTTACCTTTACTGCCGTCATGCGGTCGCGCGAACGCATTTCCAATTGAATGGCTCCGTGTTGCTCGTTGACCTCAAATTTAGCCGAATGATGAACTCCGGGGAAAAACCGGCCACCGGCAAATGCTTGAAGCCTTGACGAGGTATCGCGGCGCGGGATGAAAACACCTTCGCGGGTTGTGCCAGTTTCGTCCCACTCAACCGCAATGCGGTGCGCCGCATTCTCTGAAGCCAGGCCACAGGCCGGAGGCAGGCCGCGTGGCCGCATATCCTTCAAGCGGATGAGGCAAATGCCGGCCATCGCCCATCCATTCACCAGTTTCGGGCGGAAAAATGCCGGCAGCAGTGGACGCACGGCGTCGGGTCGGACATGAAAATTCACGAGCATCCGTCGCTCTATGATCCCATGCATTGTTGGAATACCAAATTTCATAAATTCGTCATGGCAAATCGAAGAACGCAATTGTTCTAGGCGCACGCCGCTTTGATTTCTTTGTGGATTGTAGTTCCGACTTTTGCTGCACCGACGGTTGATGAATTACAGTCGTTGTTTTCCGGTGCAGCCAGACATTTAGGCGCGATAGGAGGACGGCATTCATGGCATTCCTCCTTTCAATGCAGCCCATGCATAGACGATAGGCAGGTAGGCGAACACGATATTGGTCGCGTGGTAACCCAGTCGCCAGAAGTTGTTCGCCAAATAGGGCCGGACATCAAAAACGAAGGTGGCGGCAATCAGGCGTATCGTCCAAAACAGGGCCAGGAAGGCGCACAGCGCGCGTGCCAGTCCGCTACCTTCTGCCAGTGTTCCGGCGAATATGAAAGTGATCAGCCCAAAACTGACAAGGGAGAACCCAATAAAGGTGTAATATACCCAGAACAACCGCCGGATGAATGGCGGCAACGGGGCAAGTTGCGCGCGAAGGTTGACCGCCCGCGGCATGAGGGCGCCAGCACACATCAGACCAAGGTGAAGCAGGGCGGCGATTTGAAGCATCAAGGTCAGGTTTGGCATTTTCATATTTCCTTTCAGGTTGCGCCGATGGCTTTGAACATCGGCAGTATCACGTTATTTATGAATGGCGGATGAAAGAGCCAGAAGGCCGGGCCGGCGGTGACGAGCAAGGTAAAGAGCCAGCCACGCACCCCGCGACCCAAGCCCAACCACCGGCCAAACCGGCTGCGTTCCGCGAGCACGCCCAAACCTTGGGTCAGAAAATAGGCGGTGGGCAAACCGTAGCCTCCGCGCGCCGGCACAGAAATCACCAACTCATGAATCAGGCCCGACAAACCAAACGCCAGCAATAGAGCCAGAGTCGGGCCGGTCAGCCGCGTGATTGGGCGGAACGTGAATCGGAAGGCGAGTTCGTTGAATGCCGTGTTCCACCGCCGGCCCCAGAATTCCGAGAGTGAATGCGCCATGACCGGTTTGTCCATCAGCGGGGTGGCATTCACCCCGGCACGCCGCCAGACAAGGGCCAACACATGGAACAACCCAAAGTGGAGAATAAATATCGCACCGATCATCCCCGTCCATCCGGCAATCATCGGATGGTTACCCACTTCCATCCGGATTATGCACCAAAGCAAAATCCCGCCGAAAATGGTTTTAGCCAGGGCAACAATCCATTCATTGCCTCGCGGTTTTGTGGGAATATTTCTCCTATCGAGAAAGTTCGCCGCATCCATTCCAGGCCACGCCAGCAAGTATCCGAGCGAGCGGAGTATGCCCGAATTCAGACCTCGCCTGACGACTTCACAGAACGTCAGCCATTTGCAACCGGCGTAAAGAGCAAACGCCATCGCCCACATGAACTCCCAAGGGGCGAGCCAGACCCGGAAACCGAGCGCGAGCAAAGGCAACACCAGCAAGGGGAGAACCGCCGTCACCCGGAGACCGCGATGATTATTGATTCTGGCACCATCAGTACTTGCAACTGCACAGGTCCCACCAGCGCAGCCGCGATGACGAACGATCCATTGATAGCCCAGTCGGAGTAAATTTTTGATCCCCGGAAGGCGAGCCAACTGACGGAGCGGCCAGGTCCACCAGTAGTGCCGACTGATTTCGAGCAGGGCATCCACGCCCCCAAACACTTTCCCGCCAGGCAGCAAAAGGCGCATCTCGGCTAGCAATTCTGAATCCGGGGCGTTAAGACGGGTGCGAACCCAAGACGTTTGCAATGGCATGAGTTCGAAATGCCGTCCGACGAGCCAGGGCCGGAAGCAACGGGCCAGGCGAACACAGAACCGGCAGTCCCCATCATAGAGAACCCAGCCCTCAATGTTCACATGTTCTGTAATTTCAGTATGCACAGAAATATAAAGTTAAAAAAAGGGAACTTAGCCCCCGAATTTCAATACCTTCAACACTTTGTCTCCCAATTTTACAAACTTAACGATGGCGCTGGTTGGCCATTGGCGGATTTGGACATACCAGGCGGACGTCGTTTCAAAGAATTCACGCAGATCACACAGACGTTGCTGCGTATAGGCGTCGATGGGTTTGGTCTGTTCATTTTCCGCAATGCACTCATTGAGCATCTGCATCGAGGGGTCGATTTCACGGCGTTTGCGCTCGTTGAGCACCACCCGGAACATTTCCCACACGTCCTTCATTGATTCGAAATGATCACGTTTGTCTCCCAGGATGTGGACCATCTTCACGATCCCCCAGCCTTGCAGTTCCTTGAGGCTGGTACTCACGTTCGAGCGGGCCACCGCCAGCGTCTCCACGATGTCGTCGGCGTTCAGCGAATTGGGCGAAATGAACAGCAACGCATGCACTTGGGCCACCGTGCGATTGATGCCCCAGCGCGTTCCCATTTCCCCCCAGTGGAGGATGAACTTTTGTTGGACTGGTGTGAGCGCATTCATATTTCTTACATTTCTGTTACTTCAGAAAATAACAAATATACTGTCATTGTCAACATCTTTTTGTCGAAGAGTGATTAGGGCTGCATTTGCGGCTGTTGCGGGACGGAAAATAAGAACTTGGCAATGCACAACCTTGGTCAAGATGCTTGCTTTGTCTTTTTGTCGCTGAGATCGAATGCCCACTTGTTACCGGGGCTTATTATTGTAGCCACAGCAAAGAACTCAAAAAACATAACAATGATCACAACCGGCAATCCTTCAATCACAGTGCGTGGCTCATACAAAAGTGACAGCCACGGATGAGAGGCGGAGAAATACACGACCGATTCCCCACCGACCGGCACCTTGCTATATTTTTCAATTTTCCAATTCCGACCGCTTCTACCCGTGTACTCCTTCTCATTCACCGTGTATCTGTAACCGACGGCATTGTGTCCTGACCAAAGTTCATTGGTAACAATGGCCATACCTTGCTGGCCGTCTTGAAGCAACCAGTAGTTCGTCCAAGCTGAACGTGCTTGAAGAAACAAAAAATCTCCGAGCGCAATTGCTATAACAAAACCTACCAATCTTGGTGAGATTGATTTCCCCTGTTTTTCTGATTTATCAATTGTAAGATTTGAAATGTCACGATCATGACGTCCATCGCGTTTGCTTCCCACGATTCCCAGAATCCAGCCGCTGACGGCAAAAATAATAAAGAAGAGTACGCATGAACTCGGCAGATGAAATCCACTTGATAAAGTCGCTGCTCCTAGTCCGGTGAAAAACGCCGCAAATCCGGTGCAACTTAGCGGACCGAAGGTCACGGAAGAGCCTTTCCATCTCGGCCGTATTCGCGGAAACCAAATCGCCATCAGGCAAATGAAACCCGCCAAGATGAGCAGGCTCCCAATGACGATTTTGTCCATAACGAGCTGTAGTTATAGTGTGGCCCACGCAAAACCACCGCCACCGGTGGCTCGGCCAGCAATGAAACCATGATATACGAATTCAGCATCTCGGTCAAAACTGAAGATCAGGGTTAATCCCCCGTTGCCTTTTTGCATTGCTCCAACAGTTCGGATTCACCGGTTGCGACTAGATATTCCTCGGCTTCCTTGAAATTTTTCCTGGCACCAGCCTGATCGCCTTGTTTTGCAAGAACCCGGCACAGGTAAGCTTTGGTTACGCTGATATGTCCAGCCCGATATGGGATATTCGGAGTCTTTTGCATAATCGCCAGCGAAGCTTCAAGTTCACGTCTGGCGGTGGAGTAGTCTTCTTCCAGAAGAGCTGATATGCCCCGGCAACGCAAATGGAATGGTTCTGCGAGATCTGGAAGTGTGCTTTTCTCGGCTTCCGCCAGTGCTGCGCGCGCTTTGACTGGGTCGCTTTTGTATCGTGCGTAGCGGTTCGCCAAATCGAGATAGAGCACTGGGGTCGGCTTTTCCCGGATTGATTGCCAGGCGTATTCCAGTGCTTTGTCGTGCTGTTTGGCGGTATC
>CAZKTW010000205.1:0-7016 GCA_964555775.1 uncultured Bifidobacteriaceae bacterium
ACGCCTGGGCGAACTGTTTCGCATCGAAGGGCTGCAAATCGTCCGGCTGTTCGCCGAGGCCGACGAATTTGATCGGCAGGCCAAGCTCCTTCTGGATGGCCACGACCATGCCGCCTTTGCTCGTGCCGTCGAGTTTGGTCACCACCAGACCGGTGAGCGGCACCGCCTTGTTGAACTCGCGCGCCTGGTTGAGCGCATTCATGCCCGTGGTCGCGTCCAGCACCAGCAACACCTCATGCGGCGCGCCGGGCAGTTGCTTGCCGATGACGCGATGCAGCTTCTGTAATTCCTGCATCAAATTGTGCTTCGTGTGCAGCCGGCCCGCAGTGTCGATGAACAGGTAATCCGCCTGGCGCGCCTGCGCCGCCGTGACCGCATCGTGCGCCACGGAGGCCGCATCCGCGCCGTAAGCGCCGGCCACGACGTCAACCTTCAATCGCTGGCCCCACAATTTGATCTGCTCGATGGCGGCGGCGCGGAAGGTGTCGCACGCGGCCAGCAACACGGTTTTCTTTTGCGATTGAATCAGGTGCGCGAGTTTGGCCGCCGTGGTCGTTTTTCCGGTGCCGTTGACCCCGACGATGGAAACCACCGTGGGGCCGTTCGCGGCTTTGCTCAAGTCCGCCCTGCCGGCCAGCAGATTTTTTTCCACCTCGGCCCGGGCAATGCTGAAGACGTCCAGGCCCGCGCCGCCCTGGGTTTCGTAGGCGTGTTTCACGGTGGCGACAATTTGCCCGGTCACGGCCAGGCCGAGGTCCGCGGCAATGAGCGCCGCTTCGAGTTCCTCGAGCGAGGCCGCGTCCAATTTGGGCGAACGCGTGACAATGCGTTTGATTTCGTGGACCAGCTTGCTGTGGGTTTTCTGCAGGCCGGCTTTAAACTTGGCGAAAAGATTCATGGGTCGAGCGTCGAGAGGTGGGCGTCAAGAGCCGGAGTGGCAGCCGTTCCGGCGATCGACTTTCGACTCTCGACCTTCGACTTGAGTTTTTCCACGTATTCGTAGGGCAGTTTGACCGTGCCGATGAGCGGTTTACCCTTGCTGAAACCATGGCAATCGGAACCGCCCGTCACCAGCAGGCCGAATTTTTTGGCGACTTCCAGGTAACGCTCCGCCAGCGCGACGGAGTGTTTGGTGTGAAAACATTCAATGCCGTCGAGCCCGGCCTCCACGAGTGCAGGAATGATTTCGTCCGTGCGGTTCAGGCCGGGATGGGCCATCACCGCGAGCCCACCGGCCTGGTGAATCAACTCGACGCCCTCCAGGGCGGACATCTTGGCCTTGGGCACCCAGGCCGGCCGGTTCTTTTTGAGAAAACGCTCGAACGCCTCGTCCAGATTTTTGACCAGGCCGGCTTTTACCAGCGCCCGGGCGACGTGCGGCCGGCCGGGGGATTTGCAGTTGGCCAGCGCAAAAACGGATTCCACTTCCAGCGGGACGTTCAATTGGTTGAGCCGGGAGACCATCTCGCGAATGCGGTCCTGGCGCACGGACTGGAACCGGGCAAGTTCCGTGAGCAGCTTTTGATTCTGCGGATCCAGGAAATAACCGAGGATGTGCAGTTCGATGTCGTTGTATTCGGCGGTGAGTTCGGTGCCGGTGATGAGCTCGATGCCCGCCGCGTGGCAGGCCGCCGCCATGCGCGCGCAGCCCTCGACCGAATCGTGATCCGTCAGCGCCAGGGCGGTGAAGCCGAGCCGTTGGGCGTGCCCGGTCAGTTCCTCCGGCGAAAACGTGCCGTCGGAAAAATGCGTGTGCAGATGTAAGTCCGCGAATTTCATTTCACGATTCTTGCCGGCCGCATCAATTTGCCCTTGATCTTGTCCAGGATGCCATTGACAAATTTGCCGCTGTCCTGCGTGGAAAACTTTTTGGCGATGTCCACCGCCTCGTTGATGCTGACAATGGGCGGGATGTCCTCGCGGTGCAGCATTTCATAAATCGCCAGCCGCATGATGTTGCGGTCCACCGCGGCGATGCGATGGAATTCCCAGTTCTTTGCGTGCCCCTTGATGAGTTCGTCGATCGCATCGCGATGTTCCAGGGTGCCGCGAATCAACGGGTCGGCGAACAGGCGCGTCGCGGCCTCCTCGGCCGTTGGCGGCGGCAGTTCCACCGGCTGGCCCCAGGTGGCCGGGCCTTTTTCCCCGGCGATGGCGGCCGCGCGTTGCGTGTCCCAGAATTCATTGAGCGCCCCATCCAGGTTTTCCGGCGGGTTCAAATCGTGCTGGAACAAAAACTGCACGGCGCGTTCGCGCGCTTCACGGCGTTTGCCCATAGTCCAAGTCTAAAGTCTGGAGCCCAAAGTCTAAAGCCCAAAGTCAAACAATGCGATGCAACTTTGGACATTGGACATTGGACCGGGGGCTGATAAATTTTGCGCATGAGCAAAGTCACCCGGCTGCTGCATACGCGCTATCGCGTGAACGACCTGGAACGCACGGTGAAATTTTACCGCGAGGTGCTGGGCCTGAAGGAAATCCGGCGGCACAAATCACCCCGCGGTTCCGAACTGGTTTTCCTCCAGACGCCCGGAAGCGAGGAGCAGATTGAAATCACCTATTTCCCCGGCAGCGGGCCGGTGCAGGTGCAGCCTGATCTCACCCACCTGGCCTTTGAAGTGGACAGCCTCGAGGAGTTCGGCAAACACCTCGCCCAACTCGGCTTGAAATATTCCGACGGTCCGACGACCAGTTCCAGCGGCTCAACCTTCGCCTTCATTGATGCGCCGGAAGGTTACGAAATTGAACTTATCCAGAAGGGCAAAGGCGGTTGCTGATTCCCGGACCCAAGACCCCAAATCCCAGACCTTAAATACATGAGCGTTTTAATTGTCGGTTCCACCGCCCTCGATTCCATCAAGACTCCCAACGCGGAAAATCCGCGCCTGCTGGGCGGTTCGGCCAGTCATGCCGCCGTCGCCGCCAGTTTTTTCAGTCCGGTCAAACTGATCGGTGTCGTGGGCAACGATTTTCCGAAAAAGTACATCGCGCTTTACCGCCGGCACAAGATTGACCTGGCCGGCCTGCAGATCCTGCCGGGGAAGACATTCCACTGGTCGGGCGAATATGAGGCGAACATGAACAATCGCCGCACGTTGCTGACCGAACTCGGGGTGTTCGAGACGTTTACTCCCGCGTTGCCGCCCGCGCATCGGAATACGCCGTTTGTCCTGCTGGCCAATATCGCCCCGGCGCTCCAGCATCACGTGCTTGACCAGATGCGCCGGCCGAAATTCGTCGTGGCCGACACGATGGATTTATGGCTGAACATTGCGCTGCCGGATTTGCTGAAGTTGCTCCCGCGCCTCGACGGCTTCGTGCTCAACGACAGCGAGGCGCACCAGTTGACCAAGGAAGATAACATGTTCGCCGCGCTGAAAAAAATCCACAAGCTGGGGCCCAAATACGTCATCATCAAAAAGGGTTCGCACGGCTCGATCCTGTCCGGGCCGAAAGGATTTTTCATCTGCCCGGCGTATCCGTTGCATGAGGTCGTGGATCCGACCGGCGCCGGTGATTCGTTCGTGGGCGGCATGATGGGTTATCTGGCCACGGCGCGCGGCTCGATTGACGCCAACCTCCGGCGGGCGATGATTTACGGCAGTGTCACGGCGTCATTCTGCTGCGAAGGCTTCGGCCTGACGCGCACGACCAAGATCAAGCGCGCCGACATCGACCGCCGCGTGAAGGAACTGGAAAAGCTGACGAAGTTTTGACTGCGAAATACGCGGATAAACATGATGAAAGCTGTCATTCTGGCCGCCGGCAAGGGCACACGCATGCGGGAACTCACCAATCGCTTGCCCAAGCCCATGCTTCGCGTGCAGGGCAAACCCATCCTCGAACACATCGTCACCGGCATCCTCGACGCGGGCATTCACGACATCTTCATCGTCACCGGGTTTCGCGCCGAGGTAATTGAAAACCATTTCGGCGATGGCTCGGAATGGGGGGCGCGCATCGCGACCGGCCGCCAGCTCGTCCAGGACGGCACCGGCAAGGCGCCGGAACTGGCGAAAGCGTTTATCGGCAGCTCGCCGTTTTTGCTGACCTACGGCGATATCCTCGTTCCGCCTGCGACGTATCCGCAGATGGTCCGGCGCTTCGACGAAGGCGATTTTGCCGGCGTCATCACCGTCACGCCTGGCGAAGATGTGACCAAGGGCGGGTTGAATTTCTTCGACGAACAATTCTGCCTGAAGCGGTTGGTGGAAAAACCATCACCGGAACAGGTTGAACAATTGCGACGCGACCGCTGGCTCAAGCCGGGTGTTCCGGCGTGGTATAATGCCGGCATTTACATCTTCCGGCCGTCTTTGTTCGATTTTACGGTCCAATTAAAAAAATCGCCGCGCGACGAATACGAACTGACCGATGCCATCAGTGCCATGATTGCCGCCGGACAGAAACTGGCGGGACTGGAAGTTCAGGGCCGCTGGGTGGACGTTCGCGACCCCGAAACGCTGGCGAAACTGGAAAACGGGAATTGAACAGGAGCAAACGGAGACCATAGAGAAACGGGTCTTAATTTCCCCTCTGTTTCCTCCGTTTGCTCCGGTAAAAGGTCAGATAACAAACTTCGGTTCGTACACCGGCCCGAGGCCGTGATTCTGCAGCAGCTCGGAGAATTTCGCGATGCCGCGTTTCTCGTCCGAGGCCAGGTGATAGTGCACGTGCCAGCTGAGATAATCCCGGCGGAAATCCTCGTCGTACTCCTCGCGGGTCTCGATGAGGTAATCCAATGTTTCGAGGCCAAAGTTTTTCGCCTGCCGCAGTTCGGATCGCAGCTCCTTGTTTTCAATGCCTCGCCGCAACGCCCACACCGCATAAACGAACGGCAGATTGGTCAGCTCGTACCAGGCCGTGCCGAGGTCGAAAATTTCATGCACGTGGGTGGCGCGTTGAAAATCAATCGCCCGGTCGCCGATCAGCAGCACGGCATCGCGCTGTGCGGCGGTGGCATAATCAGTCAAAGGCTTGAATTCCGGTTTCACGCCGCGTTCCGCCAGCAATACCTTCAGCAGGTTCACGCTGGTGAGCGAAGCGGGGTCGCAAAAAACCTCCGTGATGCTTTCCAGTGGCACGCAATGCGCCAGCAACACGCTGTACACCTCGCCCAGCGACGCGATGGCAACACCGTCGAGGATATCATAGCGGTCATTGAGCAAGACCTCGGTGATGCTGACGAGCGCGGCATCAAGTTCGTCGCGGCGGAGCATTTCGGCAAGCTGGGCGGGCGTGGCAAAAAAGATTTCGCCTTCAATGCCGCGGGTGAGCGGCACGGCGTTGAAGTATTGCACCGAGCCGATGCGGAACGATTGGTTTGGTTCGGATGTGTTTTCCAATTGCCCCGAACCTACAAGTTTTCCCTCCCGGAAGCCAGCCTGTGAGGTCGCAGATGGCGTGCGTTTTGGTGGGGCGAGGCTACCGACGAGCCGGCTGGACGCGTCAAAGCGCGGTGACGACGGCTCGCGAGGACGCCCACCCCACCGAAAGCTGCAAAACGCACCACTACCAAATTACGAGTGGGGTTTTGTCCTCGGTTGTAGCATCGGCGCTGCGCGCCGATTTATTCGAGCCACAGGCTCGACATCGCTCTAATCACCCAGGCTGATGCCGAGTGCACGGGTGGCGTGAACAAAACCCTCGTCCAGCGGCACCGTGCGCAGTCGCCCGGTGGCTTCCGCCAGCGGCACGCTGTCCACAAATTTTCCGTTGTGCGCCACCATCCGGCCGAACCGGCCTTCGGTGATCAACTCGACGGCTTTGGCGCCAAACAATGTGCACAGCACGCGATCCATGTAGGTGGGGCTGCCTCCGCGTTGCAGGTGGCCGAGCACCATGGCGCGGGTTTCCTTGCCGGTGCGCTTTTCAATTTCCGCCGCGACCACGGCGCCGATGCCACCCAGCCGCGCCTCGCGGTTTTGCTGCTGTCCGCCGGTCGTGACAAAGTCGCCACCCGCGGGCTTGGCGCCTTCCGCGGCAACGACGAGGGTGAAATGTTTGCCCTTTCTTTCGCGACCCTCAATCGCCGCGCAAATGCTTTCGTAGCTGAAGGGAATTTCGGGAATCAAAATCACATCCGCCCCACCCGCCACGCCGGCATAAATCGCAATCCAGCCGGCGTAACGGCCCATCACTTCCAGGACCATTACGCGATTGTGGCTTTCGGCGGTGGTGTGCAGGCGGTCCAGGGCGTCGGTGGCGCAGGCCACGGCCGAGTCAAAACCGAAAGTGATGGTGGTGGCCGCGAGATCGTTGTCAATGGTCTTGGGCACGCCGACAATCGGGATGCCGGCTTCATGCATTTGCTGGGCGATGGTGAGTGAGCCGTCACCGCCGACGGACACCAAGGCCGAAATGCCGAGTGTTTCCATGCCTTGTTTGGTCCCATCAATCAATTCCTTCGGCAATTGGCGGGTTTCGCCGTGGCCGGTTTTGGCGGAAAATTTCCCCCGATTGGCCGTGCCCAAAATGGTGCCGCCGCGCACGAGCAGGCCGTCGAGTGCCTTGTAATCGAGGACGCGATAATTCTGCGGAGACAGCAATCCTTCGTAGCCGCCGATGATGCCGATGGTTTCCCAGCCGCGCTGGGCGGCGGTTTTGGCGACCGCGCGGATGACCGCGTTCAGGCCGGGGCAATCGCCGCCGCCGGTGACAATGCCAATTTTATTGATCATTTGCTGTAAATTTCAGGCGGGTGTTCATTTTCCCCCCAGCCGCATCGCCTTTTGCCGCCGGCGGGGTCTTTCGAGACCAGAGCCATATCGGTTGAATTGGTCTGTTCCTTTAACTCCATCTGCCTTTGGCTGCAACAAGTTCTTGGTTTTGGATTATGTTATGCCCCATTGCCGTGGCGTCGAGGATTGCTCGCGGGGAAGTTCATGACCGGTGGATGCTGCGGCGGCGCAACGCCGCGTCCAGTTCCTCCACGACCGTCTTCACGAGCGCCATCATAATGCCCAGTGATTCGGCGCGGGGACGGATTTTCTTGGGCGCGTTCATGCCGCTGTGCA
>CAZKTW010000206.1:0-7002 GCA_964555775.1 uncultured Bifidobacteriaceae bacterium
ATTCGTCCTCGGGCAATTGTCCGGTGGCCATGATGACCGGCAGGGCCATGCGGGCGGAACGCAGTTTTTTAAGCAGTTCAATGCCGGTCAGCCGGGGCATGTTATTGTCCGTGATCATCAGATCGTAGCTGTCGGTATTCAGCGCCTCCCAGGCGGCCGCGCCATCTTCAGCCACATCCACCTCGTAGCCAGAACTGCTCAACACTTCCAAATTAAGCCGGCGGAGGGAAACATCATCATCCACCGTGAGAATGCGTTGCAGGACACGCGATTGGGATGGCGGGAGTGTGCTGGCCGGCCGGCCCGCCATCAAAATTGGGTTGTCTTTCATCGCCCAAGAAATAAGTCAAATATTTCAGCGTTGCCATGGGGTGTTTCCCCATCAGGGTTTTGCCCCATCCACCACGGTCGTGAATCCATCCCCGGCAATTCCGTGACAACGAGCTACGAGCCCGTCGTGCTCCACCAAACCGTTATTTCAAACACGCTGCCGACAATAACCAGGGCAAACATGAGGAGGATCACGATCATTTTAAGCCATTCATGGTCTGGCGCCCGGCGCATTTGGGGGATCATCAATTGTCCCGAATAATTTTCCGTCATATAAACACCTTTGGTTGACGTTCAATCAACATCGGGAGTTTGCGCCGATTGACTTGAAAGCAAATGGGGTAAAACCCTTACTGGCAAAAATGCAGTTGTCCCGGCCATCGGTGGGTGAATCGCTGCCTGGAATTGTCACAAATGCAAATCAGTGACCAGCGGCTGGCTTTGCCAATCTGGCAGCAGCTCGAGCTGCCCGGGGGCACTGTCGGCGACGCGCAAGACCGCCCTCACCGTTTCCAACAACTCATCGATGGAGAAAGGCATTGGCAGCAGGGCCGCCAGTTCGAGCGACGGGTTTTGGGCCAGCGCCTCCGCGGGTAATTTTCGAGTGGCCATGATGACCGGCAGCGCCATGTGCGCCAAACGCAGCTTCCGAACCAGTTCCACACCGGTAAGCCGGGGCATTTTGTTGTCGGTGATCAGGAGGTTGAAACTCCCGTCCTGCAGCGCCTGCCAGGCAGTCACGCCATCTTCCGCGGCATCCACCTCGTAGCCGGAACCCATCAGCGCCTGGGCGCTGGATCGGCGGATGTCCTTGTCGTCCTCCACCACGAGAATGCGATGGGCGGATTTCGTCGGGCATTGCAGGAACACGCTGTCCGGCTGCCTGGCGGTTGAGATGCGGTTAACTTTCATTCCAAGTTAAACTGTAACCTGGAATGCCTTGTGCGCGCCATGGGGTGTTTCCCGCACGCAAGATTCTGCCGAACCATCCTGAACGTTTTCGCGCCGGAGAAACGGGGTGCCAGGCTCAGTTATGGCTGGCAACGAGTCTCGTGGATTCACGGCCCACCACCGGACCGTGATTCAGCGTCAACCAAAACTGTTTGATCGCGGCGGCAATCTCACGAAGGCCCAAGGGACTGGAAGGCTTGACCAGATACGCATTGGCCCCCAACTGGTACGCCGCTTCAATGTCAGGTGGAAGCTGCGAGGAAGTGAGAACTATCACAATGAGACTTTTCAGTTCGGGTTGCCCGCGGATCCATTTCAAGACCTCCCATCCCATCACGCGTGGCAGCTTCAGATCCAGCAGCGTCAGGCCGGGCAAAGGATACCGTTCGCGGTCGGCGTACCGGCCGTGGCCGCTTAGGTAATCCATCGCTTCCTGTCCATCCTGGGCAACGTGCAACGGATTAAGAATCCCGGCCTCCTTGAGGGCATGTTGCATGAAAAAAACATCATTCTCCTCATCCTCCACCAGTAAAATGACGGGGTTCACAGATCCGCCCCCTTCAATTGAATCCAGAACCTGCTGCCCTGGCCGGCTTCCGATTCGACACCCCGCTGACCGCCCATGCGTTCCATCGCCTTGTGAATAATGGCCAGGCCCATGCCGTTTCCTTCGTAGGCGGCGGCGGGGTTGATCCGTTCGAACATCTTGAAGATACGGATCTGGTCCTGCGCTCCGATGCCAACACCGTTGTCCTCCACCCACAGCCGGATGTCCGTCCCGATGGCCTCCGCCCGGATTTTGACGCGGGGCCTGGTTCCGGGCGCGACAAATTTGACGGCGTTGGTGAGCAGGTTGGAAATGCATTGCGCCAGACTTGCCTCGCCACCCAGGACTCTGGGCAGCACACCTTCGATTTGGATTTCGGCATTGCCCGCCTGCAATTGCGGATAAGTGTCAATGACCTGGCGGATGAGGGCGTCCAGTTCAATTGTCTCGATTCTTGCTTCGGCACGGAGCACCCGCGTATAAGTCAGCACATCCTGAATCAAACAATCCAGGCGGCCGGCCGCGACGTGGATTTTTTTCAGATAGGTGATTCCGTCCGCGTCGAGTTGGGCCGCATGTTGCTCCAGGAGAATCTCGGCGAATCCCCGCATGGCCCGGAGCGGGGCGCGCATGTCATGGGAGATGCTGTACGAGAACGCCTCCAATTCGCCGATGGTTTCGCTTAACTGGGCCGTGCGTTCCGCGACCGTTTGCTCCAGCCGGGCGGCATGGCGGTCGAGTTCATCTTTGACGGCCACCAATTCCCGTTCCACCCGCCTGCGCTCCGTGATATCGCGGATGTTGCATTGGATGACCGGATGCGCGTCCTCTTCGTAGAGGTTGGCCACCACTTCCACTTCGCGCGTCCGGCCCGTTCGGCTCTTGAGTGGCAAATTCTCGTAACGGATAAAATGATTCTCCCGCAATTCCCGGAACATCTCCTGGCTGGCTTCCTGATCCTTGAGCAGGCCGATCTCCCAAAGCTCCCGGCCCACAAACTCCTCGTAGGCGTAGCCCAGGAATTCGATCATGAACGGATTGACGTCAGTGATCTTGCGCGTGCCGGGATCCAACAGCAGCACGCCGTCGCGCGCCGCTTCGAAGAGGCGGCGATAACGGATCTCCGAAATGCGCAGGGCGGCCGGCGACACCTCCCCCGCCGAGGCGGGAAAGCCGTTGCTGGCAGATGCCGGGACGCGCGATTTGGAACCTCCGGCCGCTCCGGCACCACGAACTTTCCTCATTGAGGCAACCGGAGATTTGAGCGAGGATTTCTTTTTCAAAATACCGGAGCACCCGGTGTCATCCGTTGGATGACAGGTGGACTTCCCCCCACCAAGCCTTTCGCGGTTCATAGTTGGCTGAAGGATATGGGCGGCAACCTTTCGAGCGCCATGGGGTGTTTCCCCCATGCCCGAAATTTCATCAATCCAAAAAACGATTCGGGTGACAGCGCCAAGGAGGTGGAGGTGAAGAACCCCGCTGAAAAAGCGCTGTCCGCCCGGATCGAAATCCAAAACCCGTGCTGCTCGCGCCCTGAAGGTGCAACCCAATGGTGTCGCAGGCTCCAACCAAAATCGATCAATGGTCTGGATTCGGGCCAAAATGGAATCCGCTTTCGTCCTCATAACCGACTGGCACATGGGATGCGATTAGCCTGCGCCATTTTGCAATGATGCGAACTAAGAAACCTGCCGACGGCAAAGGCGTCGTTGGCGCAACGCGGCGCTCTGACAATCGGTTATCCCAAGCGCCGGATGCAACCGTGATGAACCCTGTGAACGGGGGTTTCTTGTGGCAATTGGTTTTCATGGCCTACGTCCCCAGTATAACCCCGAAAACCGTGCGGGTGCCATGGGGTGAATACCCCATATTCAATCCTCTAATCGAGCGGCCTGCCTTCCCAACTGGTAAAAAGCCCGCTGGAACAAAAGAACCCAGCGGGTGCCAGGGCACTTACGCGCGACGCAATTGCCGTCGGGCCTCAAACCAGTGCTGCTGGTCATTACCCGTTTCCTGGCCGCAGGAAAGCCAGATTTCGTAGGCCTTGCTGGCAATGTCCGCATCGGACAGGGAAGTTGCCTCCTGCCGGTTTGGCCTGGGCGAGGCAATGCCCGGTGCGGCGACGGGTGTTGATTTCACAAATCCCCGGTCGGGGGAATGGGTTTGTCCTTGGTTTACAATCATACAGTTGTGCTTTCGCTTATGGTTCTTTCGTTTGTTTTGAGCCGCGGCTGCGGCTCCGGCTTGGCAGGGCAGCGAATAAGAGGAGAGGGAAAACCCCGACGAGGGGCAGTCGGACACCTGGTAAACTATACTCCGTTAGCATCTCACACTACACCCGAAGCCAGAACGGGCAAGCGATATCGGCGGTTAAATTAACAAGCTCATTTTTGGGATTGGCTTCTGCCCAATCCCAACCGGCTGGCGCCTCGGATGGGGTGAACACCCCATGGCAAAGGACGGGCTTCCGCGGATATTTTCCGGCGCATGAAATTCAAATCGAAAACAGAACTGACGTTCGACGACCTGGCCCGCCGGCCAGTCCCCTCCCCGACGAAAACGGCCATTCAGTTGCGGCGGCAGATGTGCCAGCCCATTGAGCGCAAACAGCTCTCCTCCTGCCTGAAGCTGCTCGGTCTGTGGCCGATTCCGACCTGGAGTCCGGGATTCAAGGAAAATCAACGCACCTTCCGTGGAGGCCGGAATTCCCCCACCATGAAACAGCTGACGCAGGAAGACCTGTACGATTTGCACGACCTGGCTCGCAAACAGTGGCTGGTGCTGTACAAGCAGTTTCAGGTTCAAACCGGCCGGAACCACGGAATCGGGGTCTGGTTGAATTCCTTCTGGGCGCATGTGAAAAAATTATTCCGCCGACTGGGCATTGAACCCGGCTGCAGTTGACCCTCCAGCTTGCGGGTGCCATGGGGTGAACACCCCATGGACAAAACAAACTTGTTTCGTAGCATTTTCTCCGAACTTACAACCAAAAACCAGACTGCAAAAAACAACCGATGCCATGAACGCCAAAAATAGATCCTACGATTCCGAATACAATACCAAGAACCGGGCAGCGATTAAGACGATGCGCCTGCAGGTGGCCGTCGCGGAGCCCGATCTGAGAAATGCCGTCATGGCAGCTTTTGCCCTGGCAAAAAGCGGTGGTCGGGAACTCAACCTCGATTTCAACCTCCAGCCTGACACCCAGGCGGCGCATCTCGTGTCGTCGCGGGCGGGTTGCTGACGCTTTTCAGGCCGCCAAGGACAGGATGCCCTTCTCCTCACGGAAAGGGCATTCCATTTTCCGCGCCACCGGGTCAAAACGATCCTCATCGTACTTCCCGACGAAGTGAAAACCACACGCAAAGCAGGATGCCTCGCTCCGTATGTGCCGGTTCTCTTTTGATCCTATGTTCAGGGTTGAACGCCTGCTCGCGACGCCAGTCAGAGTTGAAAGTTCGATGCCCGCTAGCGATCCACACACGATTTATCGGAGTTTATCGACGTTCCCTTGTTTATCTGGCCCTCAAGCAGCCGGCTTTGCAAAGGCTAAGGGCTAAAGTTTCCCGAACCACTCTGGTTTTAGCCTTTAGCCTTGGTAACGGCCGGGACATTGCGCTGCGATGTCCCCGGCGGTAAAGCCGCCGGAACCCGGCCACCAACGCGGGGAACTTCCACCAAGTCATCGGACAACCTGTCGGCAGCGCGGCATTTTTCCGGCTGTCAACCAGCAGTCCTTAGCTGGAACGATGCAATTGGAACGCGAACTCGTAGCGGCGACGCCCCCATCGCCCGGTGGAAACCTCATGAAAAGCAAGACCCTGATCTCGGCAATATTGGCATTATTATTACCAATCAAGGGAGAGCTTCATAAACACAATAAACTGAAGTTGGACAGGATTTTGGGACCAAATCGTTCCTTGTTCAGGAACCGGCCTCCAGACAGAACAACGTAAGAACATGAGCTATCAATGAGCCATCCAATACCTGAGAACGAGGACGAACGGCTGAATACCTTGCATGGTTACGGGATTCTCGACACGCACCCGGAGGACCGTTTCGATGAACTTACGCGGCTGGCAGCCTTGATTTGCGGCACACCGATTTCCCTCATCAGCCTGGTTGATGAAGACCGGCAATGGTTCAAGTCGAAAACTGGCTTGGCTGTATGCCAGACCCCTCGCGAGGAGGCATTCTGCGCTCACGCCATCTTGTCGCCTGAGTTGTTGGTGGTTCCAGACGCTTCCCAGGATCCGCGATTTGCAACCAATTCATTGGTGCTGGGCGATCTACACGTTCGGTTTTACGCCGGCGCTCCGTTGACCGCGCCAAACGGGCATCATCTGGGAGCGTTATGTGTGATCGACCGGGTCCCCCGCCAACTGAGCCGCGAGCAACTGGAAGCCTTGCGCATTCTGAGTCGTCAGGTCATGGCCCAGGTGATATTGGGAAAGAATTTGCACGATTTGAGGACTGTCTTGAAGGCGAAGGAGGAATTGGAACGCGACATCCAGAAACTGCTCCAGGACTTCCTGCCAGGAAGCCACGGCCAAGCCGACTAAGCTTGAACGATGCAGTTGCCTTCGCGTCTTTGTGCCTTTGTGGTTCAATTCACTTCCGCTGAAAAACCAGTTCGTCGTCCTTCACCGTCACTTTGATCTTATCACCCGGCTTGAATTCCCCTTCCAGCAGGCGCAGGGACAGCGGGTTGAGGATGCGGTCCTGCACGGCGCGCTTGAGCGGGCGGGCGCCGAATTGCGGGTCGTAGCCTTCCTTCGCCAGCAACATTTTCGCGGCCTTGTCCACGTCCAGCGTCAGATTCTGTTGCGCCAGCCGTTGCTTCAGTTTCTCCAACTGGATGTCCACGATGCGCTCAATTTCGCTTTCGTCGAGGCTCTGGAAAATAATCACGTCGTCCACCCGGTTCAGGAATTCCGGCCGGAAATGCTTCTTCAACTCGCCCATCACCTTGTCTTCCATCACCTGATGCGATGACTTGTCGGTTTTGCCATCCATGAAATATTCCTGGATGATCGGCGACCCGAGATTGCTGGTCATGACGACGATGGTGTTCTTGAAATCCACCGTCCTTCCCTGCCCGTCCGTCAACCGCCCATCATCGAGCACCTGCAACAGCACGTTGAACACGTCGTGATGCGCCTTCTCAATCT
>CAZKTW010000207.1:0-6931 GCA_964555775.1 uncultured Bifidobacteriaceae bacterium
CGTGGGAACATGTGTTACCTATGTGGTGAGAACGCCCAGTGACGCGCCCTACCTTAGGTTTGGCAACGGTCGTGATGAGAGCGGACGATCAAGCCCGTTGATTTTCGCAGGTTTTGCTGTGTTTGTTCGGTGGCCGGCGGTTCCCTGCGTTCCGTGATTGCGGGCGGGATTTTCCCTGATATATTCAGGGCGTCCCTTCGTAGGGGGCGTCCTTTTACATGACGATTTTGAGATACATATTCATCGCGCTGGAAGTGGTGTTGCTCTTCAACCTGCTCATTGCGGTCCACGAACTGGGCCATTTTCTGGCGGCTCGCTGGCGCGGACTGAAGATCGAGCGTTTCGCCATCTGGTTCGGCAAAGCCATCTGGAAGAAGAAAATCAACGGGGTGGAATACGCGCTGGGCTGGATTCCCGCCGGCGGCTACGTCGCCCTGCCGCAAATGGCGACGATGGATATCATTGAAGGAAAAACGGAATCTTCCGATGTGCCGTTGCCCAACGTTTCGCCGCTGGACAAAATCATCGTTGCCTTCGCCGGACCATTGTTCAGCTTTGGGCTGGCGGTCATTTTTGCGTTTATCGTCTGGGGCGTCGGCAAGCCGAGCAACGAGGCTGACAGCTCCACCACCATCGGTTGGGCAGACCAGGATGGACCCGCTTGGAAGGCCGGCCTGCGTCCGGGCGACACGGTTTTGGAGGTGGACGGACATCCGGTGAAACATTTTGCGGCGACGGCCCAGGACAGCGTGACGTGGCGCATTATCACCAGCGAAAGCACCAACATCGCCATCAAATATCTTCGCGATGGGAAGGAAGCCATGGCTTATCCCGTGCCCTACCATCGTCCCACCAAATGGTACGAGCGCAAGGCGTTGAGGCAGATCCTGGTTGCGCCGGAGGCGAGGTCCATCATTTACGCGGTGGCCACCAACAGCCCCGCCGCATTGGCCGGGCTGACCAACGGGGATGAGGTGATTGCCTTGAACGGGCAAAAAATTTATCACCCGTGGTCTGTTGTTTCCTTGCAGGACTCCTGGAGCAACAGCCCGGTCCAGCCCGTGACCTTGACGGTGAAACGCGGGGATCAGCAGTTCGATCGCACGCTGCTGGCGGTGAAACCACTGCAACCGACGAACAGCATCCCCATGCTGGGGATTTTGGCGTGGCAGGGCGACGCCAGCACGGCGCTCACCCATCCCGATCCGCTCCAGCAAATTTCTGAAAGCGTGGGGCAGATTGCCGGCACCATTGGCGCGCTGTTTTCGCACAAGGGCGAGATCGGGGTGCAACAGCTCGGCGGGGCAGTGATGATCATCCGCGTTTATAGCAACCTGTTTGAAAGCGAGGACGGCTGGCGGCGCGTGCTGTGGTTCAGCGTCATCCTTAACGTGAATCTGGCACTGATCAACCTGTTGCCGCTGCCGGTGCTCGACGGCGGGCATATCACGCTTTCGCTCATCGAAGCCGTCCGCCGCCGCCCCGTGAGCGCCAGGATTTTAAACAGCATCCAGACCGGCTTCATGGTTTTTCTCATCGGCTTCATGGTTTATATCGCGTTCTTTGACACCGGTGACTGGCTGCGCAGTGCCCATGGCGATCGCGAGCCGGCGATCATTTTTGCGCCGGCAAAATAATTCCAATTCCCCCATGCGCTACTGCGAGTCACCCTTTTTTTCCCAACGGCGACAGACCCGCGAGGTGGTCATCGGCGATCCGGCGCGCGGCGGCGTCATCATCGGCGGCAACCATCCCGTCGTGAACCAATCCATGCTCACGTGCGACACGATGGACACCGCCGAGAGCGTGAAACAGACGCTTGACCTGGTCGCCGTCGGCTGCCAGTTGGTGCGCATCACGGCGCCAACGGTGAAGGACGCGGCGAATTTGCAGAACATCGTCGCTGAATTGCATCAACGCGGCTGTTTCGTGCCGATCGTCGCCGACATTCATTTCAAGCCCGAGGCGGCCATGGAAGCGGTGAAATGGGTCGAGGTGGTGCGGGTAAACCCTGGCAACTACGCCGACTCAAAGAAGTTTGCCATCAAGGAATACACGGACGAGCAATATGCCGCCGAGTTGAAGCGCATCGAGGAAAAATTTGCGCCGCTGGTCCTCGAATGCATCCGGCTGAAACGCGCAATCCGCATCGGCACGAACCACGGTTCGCTCTCGGACCGCATCATGAACCGCTACGGCGACACGCCGCTGGGCATGGTCGAGAGCGCGCTCGAATTCGCCCGTATCTGCCGCAAACACGACTTCCACAACTTCAAGTTCTCGATGAAGTCGAGCAACCCGAAGGTGATGATTGAGTGCTACCGTCTGCTCGTGGCGCGCCTGGAACAGGAAGGGCCGGACTGGAATTATCCGATTCATTTGGGCGTCACCGAGGCCGGCGAGGGCGAGGACGGCCGCATCAAGAGCGCCATCGGCATCGGCTCCTTGCTGTGTGACGGACTGGGCGACACCATCCGCGTCTCGCTTACGGAGGACAGTCCACGCGAAATCGAGGTCTGCCGCGATTTGCTGGCGCAGATTCCCATTCTTTCTGTGGCTGCGAACGTGAGTTTGCGGCTGACTCAATCACAAGAGGTGGCTTCGCCGGAAATCAGCCGCGTTCTCACGAACGCGGTTACGTGGCCCTTCGATCCTTTTCATTTTGAGAAACGCGAGACGCCGGAAATTGAACTGGCGGACGGTGTGAAATGCGGCGGCGAACAACTCATCCGGGTGGTAGTTACCCGCGCCACGTTCGACAAGGTCGCCCACAAGATCCGCCCGAAGGATGACGTGAAGCCGGAGGCGGTCTATGAAGACCTGAATATTGCCGAGATCGATCCGACGGGAGAATTTGAAATCAATTGTGAGACACAGTTGGTGACCGTCAAAGACGGGGTGAGGCTGCCGGCCATCACCGCGTTTCGGCTCCTGGCATTGAAGCTGAAACGGCTGGGGCGAAATAATCCGATTTTGCTGAAGGACTGTATCAATTTTGATGGTAGCCGCCGAGGCAACGAGGCGGACGGTTCGCTTGCCGGAAATCCACCTCCTCACGTCGGTGGCCACGTGGTTTTGGAACCAAAGATCGCTCTAGTGCGGGCTTCGGTGGTTATCGGTTCGCTGCTGGCGGACGGTATTGGCGATGCGATCCTGGTTCGCGGCGAGGCCGGCGGCGGACAATCGCTGAGGCTGGCGTACAATATTTTGCAGGCGGCGGGCTGCCGTTCGTTCAAGACTGATTACGTGGCGTGCCCGAGTTGCGGGCGGACGTTGTTCAACCTGCAGACGGTGACGGCACGCATCAAGGCGCGCACGGAACATCTCAAGGGTGTGAAGATCGCCATCATGGGTTGCATCGTGAACGGTCCGGGTGAAATGGCGGACGCGGACTTCGGCTACGTCGGCGGCGCGCCGAACAAGATCAATCTCTACGTCGGCAAAACCCCGATCAAATTCAACATCCCCGAAGCCGAGGCCGTGGAACGCCTGGTGGACCTCATCAAGGAACACAACAAATGGGTGGAGCCGGAGGCGAAAGAGGCGGTGCCGGCCTGATTAATGCCGGCTCTGACTCGCGACGTTTCACCAGACAGCGGAAGATTCTCCTTCGCCCCGGGGGAGAAGGCCGGGATGAGGGCGGGAGTCGAAACTATCCTTCAGCTTAAGTTTGAAAGACGGTGCCAGCGCAATCGAAAAGCGCCAGAGGGCTGGCGCACTCCAGGACGCTTTGCGCGACAGGTGAGTTGCCAAAAGCGTCCGCCGCTTTTGCCGGTGGAGACAATGCGGGCTTCCTGAACCGGTTGCGAGACTTCCAGACATTGGCAATCCATTCCATTCCGAATCTGCTCCGGTTCGTCAGATGCCGAAAATGCCGGTTCACAAGGTCTTTTGTTTTATGAGCGTGAGTTGTTGGAGTTCATGCTTTAGCATGTTTTCGGCCCAAAACAGTTTGAAGGCTGAACACCAACAGGTTTCCGCGACAAAACAAAAGACCCTGCCGGTTCATTTGTTCAGGCCGATAAAACTTGCCAAGCACATGCATTGTATTAAAGTGAGCGGCCAATTTTCAATATATGCGCTTTATTGACCTGAACGGATTTTTGGCCCAAGCCGCCGCTCCGCAAACATCGCAACCGGGAACACCAGGCTCAGCCCCCAACGGGATGCAGTCCATCCTGGGCAGCCCGATCATTTTCATCGGCGCCATGCTGGTCATGATGTATTTTGTCATGATCCGGCCACAACAACAGCGCGCCAAGCTGCTGGCCAAGTTAATCGCCGCCCTCAAACCCGGTGACAAGGTGGTCACGTCCAGTGGCATTGTGGGCGTCGTCATCACGGTGAAGGACCGGACCGTTTCCCTCCGTTCGATGGACGCCAAAATGGAAGTCACCAAGGCTTCCGTGACGGAAATCATTGCCGGCGGCGACGCCGCTGAATCCTGACCCAGCCATGAAACCAAACGATCGTTGGAAGTTACTGCTTGTTGTCGGCATCCTTTTTTGGTCGCTGTGGTCCATCGGCATTATCGGGCCCAATTCCCCGAAATCGCGCGATCTGGTGACGGTCTTCAAGGCCCGGGCGGTGAACCGGGACGCGAATTTCACGAACATCCTGGAACGGCTCCAGCCCCTGCAAGCAGCGCGGCCCGAACGCGAGTTTTCCAATTTGCAGGAAGCCATCGGGACGGACAACATCACTACGAATTTCCCGTTCTTCAATGCGAAGAACAAGGTCCACCAGACCACATTCATTCTGAACGAGCTTCAGCGCCAGGCCTCGGGCCAGATCAAGCTGGGCCTTGATTTGCAGGGCGGCACGTCATTCCTCGTCGAGATGGACACCAACAACCTGGTTTATATCGAGTCGGTTACGAACAAAAATACGGGGCTGGCTGAGATGGTCACGAACCGGTTGGGGGTTGAGGGAGCGCTGTCGCAGGCGGTGGAAGTATTGCGCAAGCGGGTGGACGCTTTCGGCGTGGCCGAACCCATCATTCAACCGGCGGGCGGCAACCGCATTTTGATCCAATTGCCGGGACTTTCGGAAGCGGTCAAGGCGGAGGCCAGGACCAACATTCAAAAATCCGCGTATCTGGAATTCCGGATGGTAAAGGAGGACAGTTCGGCCTACGTCAAGGAAGACACCGGTGATATCCTGCAACCCATTCCGCCGGGCTATGTGATGCTCAAGCATAGCGAGCCGCAATTGAACGGCCTCCCCGACAAAATCGAGGCGGTGGTGGTGAAGAAAAAAGCCGAGCCCGGGCTGACCGGTGACATCATCGAAAATGCCATGGCGGGGCATGGCAACCTGGGCGAACCACAGATCGATTTCAGACTGAAAACCGACGGCGCGGTACGGTTCGGAGAGGTGACCAAAAACAACGTCGGGCAGCGGCTGGCCATCGTTTTGGACGGAGAATTGTATTCGGCGCCGGTGATCCAAGGTCCGATTGAAACGGGCAGCGGGCAAATCACCGGGCATTTCACACCCGAGGAGGCCCAGCAACTGGCCAGCGTGCTGCAAAACCCGCTCCGCGCGTCGCTCAGGATTGATTCCTCCTATGATGTTGACCCGACACTGGGCCGCGACTCGATCCACAGCGGCGTCCAGGCCTCCATCGCCGGGGTGCTTTTGGTTTCCGCGTTCATGCTGTGCTATTACCTGCTGGCCGGCATCGTGGCGAACATAGCGCTGGTTACGAACATCATCATTCTGCTGGGCGTAATGTGTTCCATTGGCACGACCCTCACGTTGCCGGGCATCGCGGGCGTGGTGCTCACCGTCGGTATGGCGGTGGATGCCAACGTGCTGATTTACGAGCGTATTCGCGAGGAGCTGGCCAAGGGCAAATCCCTGCGCGGGGCCATCGCCGCCGGTTACGCCCGCGCCTTCGGCACCATCTTCGATTCGCACGTCACCACGCTGATTGCGTCCGTTATTTTGATTTTCATGGGCACGGGCGAAGTGAAGGGCTTCGGAGTCACCCTGACCATCGGTGTGGCGGCCAGCCTGTTCACGGCCCTCGTGGTGACCCGCCTGATTTTCAATTTCCTGCTCGACATGAACTGGATCAAATCGCTCCGGATGTTCCACCTGATCCGCGCCACCAAGCTCGATTTCATGAAGCTGGCCAAGCCCGCCTTTATCCTGTCGTGGACCATCATTCTCATCGGCCTGGGGTACGGGATTTTTGAACGCGGTTCGAAATTGTTCGGCGTGGACTTTGCGGGCGGCGACAGCACCAGGTTTAGTTACGCGCAAAAACTGGACGTCGAACAAATCCGTGAGGTGTTGATCGCTGCGGACCAGAAGGATTCCACCATCCAATATGAAAAGGACATGGCCGGGACCGGTGCGGAAACCCTCCGGGTGACCACTTTGCCCGGTTCCGCCGACAAGGTTGCGCGGGCGCTGGCGGAAAAGTTTCCGCAGGCGCAGTTCAAAGTGATCGGCCAGCAACAGGTCGGAGCAGTCGTGGGCGCGGAAATCCTGCAATCGGCCATCATCGCCTGTTTGCTGTCGCTGTTTGGCATCCTGGTTTATGTCGCCTTCCGTTATGAATTCATGTTCGCCATCGGTGCGGTCGTCGCGGTCATTCACGACGTGCTGATGACCGTTGGTTGCTACTGCATCGCCAACGGTGTTTCGGGCCGCGAATTCAATGCCACCGTCGTGGCGGCCATCCTGACCATCATCGGCTTCTCCACCAACGACACCATCGTCATTTTCGACCGGATTCGTGAAGACCTGAAACTGGGGGTGCGCGGCTCGTTCCGGGAAATCATCAACCAGGCGCTCAATCAGACGTTGAGCCGGACGCTCATCACCTCGGGCACGGTGTTTCTTGCCACCACGGCGTTGTACGTTTTTGGCGGCGGCGTCATCAACGATTTCGCGTTCACCTTCCTCATCGGCATTCTCA
>CAZKTW010000208.1:0-6930 GCA_964555775.1 uncultured Bifidobacteriaceae bacterium
CCGGCAAGGGCAACGACCAGGTGCGGTTCGAACTCACCGCCGCCGCGCTCGCGCCTGACCTGCAGGTCATCGCCCCGTGGCGGGATGCGCGGTATCGCAACGAATTTCCCGGCCGGGCCGAAATGATCAAGTATTGCGAACAGCGGAAAATCCCCGTCCAGGCCAGCGCCAAGAAACCATTCTCCAGCGACCGGAACCTGCTGCATATCTCCTACGAGGCGGGCATTCTCGAAGACCCGTGGATGGATGCCAGCGACAAAAAGTATCGTGGCTCATTCACCACGTTGTCCGTATTCCCCGAGGACGCGCCGAACAAGCCGGAATTCGTCCTGCTGGATTTCGTGAAAGGCAATTGCGCGGCGGTGAACGGCAAAAAACTTTCCCCGCTCGGCGTGATGAAGACGTTGAATAAAATCGGCGGCAAACACGGCGTGGGCCGGGTGGACATGGTGGAGAACCGGTTTGTGGGCATGAAATCGCGGGGCGTGTATGAAACGCCCGGCGGCGCCATCCTGCACTTTGCGCACCGGCAGATGGAAAGCCTGACCATGGACCGGGAAGTCATGCATCAGCGCGACGCGTTGATCCCGAAATATGCCTCGCTGGTGTACAACGGCTTCTGGTTTGCGCCCGAACGGCTGGCGTTGCAGGCCTACGTGACCGAGAGCCAGAAGAACGTGACCGGCACCGTGCGGGTGAAGCTGTACAAGGGCAACATCATGGTCGCCGGCCGCAAGAGCCCGGTGAGCCTGTACAACCCACACATCGCCACCATGGAAGCCGACCCGACCAAGGCCTACAACCAGGACGACGCCACCGGCTTCATCCGGTTGAATGCGTTGCGGTTGAAGGTCGCCGCCAAAGTCCAAAAGAAAAAGTGGCTGTAGTGTTGAGCCTGTGGCTCAATCGAGCGAAGCGAAGCTGGACGGCAAGTACCTTTAAGGTCACAAATTGTGACCTTAAACAGTGGCGGAAGCCCATCGCGTTTTGCGATAGGTTCGTTTAATGGCAATGGGTAATCTGCTTTGATATCGCAAATTGCGATATCAAGCTGAAAGGGTATGCGGTCGCAAATTGCGACCGCATCGGGAATGGAACGCTATGAGCAACCAAATGTTACCGCACATGGACGACATCGGCTCATTGATCCGCACAATTCGCGGACAGAAAGTTATTCTCGATTCCGACTTGGCGCGCATCTTCGGTGTCCCGACGTTTCGTTTTAACGAAGCAGTCAAACGCAATCGCAAGCGGTTTCCAGCGGATTTTCTGTTTCAGCTTACAGCGGAAGAGTTCAAATCTTTAACATCGCAATTTGCGATCTTAAAGAAAGGGCGTGGTCAGCATCGAAAATTTCTCCCCTACGCCTTTACCGAAAACGGCGCGATCATGGCGGCCAATGTTCTCAACAGCCCGGAAGCGGTGCGAATGAGCGTGTTCGTGGTGCGGGCGTTTGTACAGATGCGCGATTTGCTGGGCGGGACGAAGGAACTCGCCCGCCAACTGGCCGACCTGGAAAAGAAGCTGACCGCCCGTCTGGATGTGCATGAGACCGTGATTGTGGATGTGCTGCGACGCGTCATGGAAATTCTCGATCCGCCACCACCACCGCCCGACCCGCCGAAACGGCGGATTGGCTTTCACGTAGAGCCGGAGGGCAAGCCGGGCAGCCAGGCAAAGAAAAAAAGTGTGACCCGCGCCCCAGTGCCGGTATGATTGCCACGATGGAAGCCGACCTGACGACAGCCTGACTGCGCTGGACGTTGACTCCGTCCTCAAACAGCATCTGGCCGCTTCGCCAAAAACTTTTGCGTTTCATACTGGCAAAGTGAAGCAGAACGAAACAATTAGAAAAAAGCTGGATGCTCTTGGTTATCGAGAAAACCTATGAACTGGCTCGATACAGAAACGAAAGCCATCCTGCAAAAGGCAAACGAGCCAAATCGGACGCAGGCGTTTCAGGTCGTCAGGGTGAGCAAAATGTCGGCGTACCAGGCGCAGTTCAGCCCGAGCGATTCATCGATTTTCAAGTCGCGGCTGCCCATGTCCATGCTCGCGGAGTGCACGCCGAGCAGTTTCCAGGGCAGTTGCGGATCGGTGGACGGGCTGCGCATCACCACCGGCGCGCCGCTGGTGCCGCGATGCGTCCGCGCATCGGTGAGAAAATAACCCAGGCCCTGAAAGCGCAGGCCGAAGGACGAGGCAATCACCGCCTGCCGCACCACGGGCAGATGGTGCACCGCGTCGTGGAAACCGAGCGGGAAGCCGACGATCAACAGTGAGGTGCCGACTTCCACCTCCTGGAGCGAGCGCTGCAGGTGCGCCGGCGTGAAGCATCGCATCACCACCGACTTGGGCAGCGCCGCGCGATCGAGTTCGATCACCGCCACGTCGATCTCGCCACCGGTATCTTTGCCCTGATGCCAGACACTCTTGCCGTCGCGGTACAACAGCATCGACAGACCAATCGAATTGGTGAGGTTCTTGGCGTCGTTGTGGAGTTCGATCTCGATGCGATCGGGGAAATGCTTGCTCGGCTCGTCGATCACCACATGCCGGCTCGTCACGAGGAACAGCCGGCCCTCGCGTTCGAAGAAAAAGCCGCTCGCACCGGTGAGCGGACGCTTGCCGTCGAAGGTCGAGACCCGGGCGGTGGTCAGCAACAATGGCTCAATCATGGGTGTTTCTCCTTATCCGGATGGGACTTTGCGTTCAGATGCCGCGCGGTTCAAGGAAATTACGCGTCGAGCGCGACGGGAAAGGGTTGTGGAAACCATTATTTTCCATTGGGTGTTTGGTCCATCAAATTGGCCTTGTCTTGAAAGCCCGTTCGTCCGAGGCTTGGCTTCGCCATGAAAACTTCGTCAGTTGTCGCTTGCCTTCGCCGCCGGTTCGCGGGTTGTCTAACCGTCCTATTCTTTTTTCTGCTGTTGTCCCGGGGCGACGCGGCTCCGCCGGCCAGGCCACCGGCGTACGGAACGAATGAGGATTTTTCGGCCGTTAGCCAGGCCGTGGTCATCTTGCTCCAGACCCGTGACCCGGCCCGTTTCGCCGTGACCCTGGCTCCGGCCTCCGAGGATTGGCAAGCCATGCTTTCCACCAATCTGCCGGCGACCGGCGAGGACCCGCTGAAGGGGTTTCAAAATTCGGTGCCGCGTCAGCGCCAGCAACTTGAATCCAGTGCAAAGGCGTTTTTGGCCCGGGCCGAGGCGCTGCGCCTGGACTTTTCCCGCGGCGATTTGCATGCCCGCATCGTCCCTCCCAAGTATCTGGGCAATACCCATTATCCCAGTTTGCAGGCCGAGGACGAAACCGTGCCCTGGGCGCAACAGGTGGAAATCGTCCTGCCACCCGACTCTGTCACCAATGGGCAGGCCGGGGGTGATTTCAAAATCGTCATCCGAAGTTTGATGAAATTTCCGGGGGGCTGGCGTTGCATGGAAGGCGTACAATGGGAGGCATTCCCCGCCGGTGTGGCGGACGAAAAGACCACCCGCGAACTGGCGCTCTTGGACAAGGTGGCGGCTTACAAGGGATTTACCGGCCAGGACGATCCCGCGCTGCTCAAACTCGGCGAAGTACTGGTGCGTTTCCTCCGCGACCGCGACCCCGCCGCTTACGCAAAGGACGCGCTGGTGAACAGCGACCTGATTTGGGCGCAATTGCAAAAACGGGGCGGGCAAGGACCTTCCCGGCAGGAGGTTGACCAGCAAATGAGCACGGTCCGGCACGAGCAGTCGGAAATCGCGCGGGCGGTGCTCAACCAGATGGAAGATGCGGGCGTGGATTTGAAAAACGCAGACATTCAAATCAAGGCAGCCGCCGTCGGGCGGGCCCAGGCCCAGGGCGGTGCCGGGACGCTGGACGGTATAATGGGCGACCAGTTCAAGTTGACGCTGGCAGTGAAAACGGACGCCAAGGCAAAGAATGGCGCGTCCTTGTCTGGTGATTACGTTCTGGCGGCAAATGTTCTGATGCGATTTGCGGATGACTGGAGGATCCAGGACAACCTGCGTTGGTATCAATTGCCGGCCGGGGTCGTGGACGAGAAAACCCTCGCCGCGATGGAGTTGGAAGATTACATCGTCGAACATCGCGCGCTGCCGCCCGGAACTGCCGCCCCGGAGATCACTTTCATCACGATCGACGGCGAAAAGAAAATGAAGCTCTCCGACCTGCGCGGCAAGGTGGTGGTGCTGGACTTTTGGGCGACGTGGTGCGGGCCCTGTCAGGAGCCGATGGCCAAATTACAGACCCTCCGGCAGGAACATCCAGACTGGCAGGATCGCGTGGCCATCGTGCCACTGAGCATCGACGACACCCTCAAAGAGGTCCGCAACCACGTGGACAAACGCGGTTGGACGAACACCTTCAACGCCTGGGCGGGTGACGGCGGATGGCATGCGGCGCCAACCACCTCCTTCCGGGTGACGGGCGTACCGACTACCTACATCATTGATGGCCAGGGCAAAATCATCAAAGCCGGACATCCGGCGGCGATGAACATCGGCAACGAAGTGGAGGCCCTGCTCAAAGTGACCCGGCAGTGAATTTAGGAATTCACAGGTCACAAGGCGCCCGGCAAGCATGCGTATCAAAATGGAAGTGGCAACAGCGGCCGATGTGTTGGACATCGTCGCCCTCCGGACGGCGGTGACCGGGAAGTTGGCGGCCCAATATGGCCAGGGTCCGTGGTCGGGTATCTCAACCGAAAAGGGCGTGCTCTTCGACATGAGAAACTCAAAAGTCTTTGTGGCGCGCCAGCGAGGCGGCTTGATCGCAACCTTGCGTTTGGCCACAAAAAAACCGTGGGCTATCGACCTCAAATATTTCACCGCGTGCCAGCGGCCGCTTTACCTGCTTTCCATGGCCGTGGCACCTGACCGGCAACGCCAGGGAATCGGCCGATTATGCCTGGAGGAAACAAAAAAGATCTGCCGGCAATGGCCGGCCGACGCCATCCGGCTCGATGCGTATGACGCCCCGGCTGGAGCGGGCGGATTTTACAGCAAATGTGGCTTTCGCGATTTAGGGCGCGCATCGTATCGAGGCTGTCCGTTGGCGTACTTTGAAATGTTGTTGTAAAATCCCCGCCACCGCCTGCAGCTGCTCCGGCGCGCCGGGGGATCTGTCTGGTAATGCTGTCCGCGCCCAATCGCCGCCACCCCGGGAGCGCCGGGGCGCACCTGGACACTGTCCTTGTCCGCGGCAGGGACATCGCGCTGCGGTGTCGCCGCCCGCGCAGCCGCGGGCAGAACGAACGTCAATGAATCGAGCGGGGAATTGCGCCGCTGGACGCGGCGCGGACGGCGCAGCGCGCCATCCCTGCCAAGGACGGGTCCAGGTGCGCCCGGAGCGCCGAGGCATCACAGTTTGAGGTTGACATACCTCACGGCAAGAGGTAGTATCGCCGCGATGAAGAAAACCAACCCCAGTTTTTTGAACGGCATTCCGGAGTTACTGGTACTGCGGCTGCTGGCCCAACGGGAAATGTATGGGTACCAGATCGTAGAGGAAATCCGGACCCGGACCGGAGAGGCCTTTTCGTTTGGCGAAGGCTGCATCTATCCCTACCTGCATTACCTGGAAACGGAAAAGCAGGTGAGCAGCCGGCGGCGGGAGGTGTCGGGCCGGAGTCGCAATTATTACAAACTCACGGCGCGCGGACGGAAACGGCTGGAGGCCTTGAGCTCCGAATGGAAACGCGTGACGAGCGGCGTCTCGCTGTTAATGGGGGAACAATATGCGTAAAGCCGACTTTATTGAAAGGTTGCGCCGGCGATTGGTGGAACTGAGTTGTCCCCTGGCGCGGGTGCCGCGGCTGATCCGGGAAATCGCCGATCATCGCGACGACTTGAAACAGGCCGGCATTGCGGAAGGATTATCTGAAACCGCGGCGGAAATCCGCGCGGACAAACAGCTGGGAGACCCGCAGGTTCTGGCGGAGCACTTGATGGCCACCCAGCGCCAGTCTTCCTGGTGGGGCCGGCATTTCGTCGTCACTTTTGGCCTGCTGCCGTTGCTGGCCTTTCCAGTAATGTGGCTCCTGCTCCTTCTTCTCCAGATGGTGTTGGCATTCGCGCTGGGATATGGTTGGGATGTAAAGAAACTCCATGTTGCCGTCAACGACCCGGTGACCTTTCAACATGTCCGCATGGCGTTTCAATTCATAGATTATGTCGCGGTTGCGCTGGCGGCGCTCCTCATCTGCTGGCTGGCCCGGCGAGCGGCGGTGAACCCCAAGTGGATGGTGACCGCCTGCGCCGTCTGTTCGTTCCTGGCGCTGTTCACCTGGGGCCAGATTGAACCGCATTCTTTTTTTGTGGGTTTCTCGGCGGACAGCCATTTGCATCTGCAATGGCTCCGAGGGGCGATCCCGCTCGCGGTTGCGGGCGCGGTATATATCTTTCAGCGGCGAATGGCTCGGCATTTCCAGGAGAAGATTGCGGTCTAGCGGGAATTGATTTGTACGGCCGGGTCGCGCAGAGCAAACCAGTTGATAAAACCCCACCCCGGCGCTCGGGACGGACTGAACCGCCGCGCGCGCCCCGGGGTCAAGCCTGACCCAGGACGGACCGGCGCGGACGGTAACTGAACTCCAAAAGCAACCCGCAGTTGGTTTTCTGCAATTCGCGTCAAGCACCGTTCCCTTTCCCGGTGTATCAAGGAAACGAACATCAAATGTCACCACCACTTATAGTTTTGCCCCGGCGGTCGCAAATCGCCCCGGCGCGTCACTAATGAATGACGATATGAATTCATTTGAGCAGGACATCGCATGGATTTGACGGACAAAGAATACGTCGAGCGCTGTCGTGATGGGCATCCCGAAGACTTCGGTCGGCTGGTGGATCGCTACCAGAAACCGCTGTTCTCTTATCTGGCGGCGCGGGTGGGAAACTCGCCGCAGGCGGAGGAAGCGGCGCAGGA
>CAZKTW010000209.1:0-6917 GCA_964555775.1 uncultured Bifidobacteriaceae bacterium
TCCACCTTCCAGATCCGTTCGGCGGTTTCGATGCCGTCCCAGCCCGGCGGCATCCAGACATCAATGAAAGCCATGGCATACGGCCGGCCGGCGGCCAGGGCGTGCTCCACGCAGGCCAGGCCTGCCGAACCCTGAAGCGCGGAATCAATTTCAAAATGTGCCGCCACCGCACCATTGATGGGAGCAAAACCAAACATTGCGGTGTTGGCTTGAGCCATGCCATCCGCACCGTCGGCCCGGTTACCGAGAATCTTGCGGAAATCATCATGGATGGCCTGATTGTCATCGATGATCAGAATCCGGCGATTTTGATTTTGGTCCATGGGAGCAACCATCGGTTAATGGGTTTTGGCCGAGGCCCCAATGTCGAGACTGCGGCGCACCGCCTGCGTCAGGCTGAGGGGATGATAGGGCTTGGCCAGGAAGTTTAGTCCCTCCTCCAGGACAAGATTGGTACCCACGGCATCCTGACTGTAGCCCGTGGTGTAAATCACTTTCAATCCAGCCTTTTTCGCCAGGAGCTTTTCGGCCAGCCCCCGTCCGGACATCCCTTCGGGCATGACCATGTCGGTCAGGAGCAGATCAATTTCCGCTTCATGTTCGTCCCACACTGACAGCGCTTCCGTGCCGGAAGCGGCTTCGAGCACGCGATAGCCCTGGCGTTGAAGGACGCGCAACGCGATGCGACGAACAATTTGCTCGTCCTCGACCAGCAGGATGGTTTCCTTGCCGCCGGCGACGCCGGTTTTCGGCGGCGGTTTTTGGTCCGGAACTGCGGGGAGTGAAGCGAGCGGGAAAAAAATCTTGAAACTGGTTCCCCGGCCGACTTCGGTCTCAACGTCAATCCAGCCTTCATGCAACTTGACGATGCCATAAACGGTCGCCAGACCCAGTCCGATGCCTTCACCCTGTTCCTTGGTTGTAAAAAACGGTTCAAACAGGTGCCGCAGAGCTTCCGGCGTGAAGCCGCAACCGCTGTCGGAAACCCGGATGCAGACAAATCGGCCGGGTCGCGCCTTGGGATTGCCTCGGGCCTCTTCCTCCGATATTTCCGCTTTCCCGGTGTGAATCTCGAGCCGTCCACCCTGCGGCATCGCGTCGCGGGCATTCACCGCAAGATGCAGGACCACCTGTTCGATCATAACCGGGTCGGCCTGAATGGCCAGGGGCAAGCCGTCAGAATGAATCTTCAGGGCAATATCTTCACCCAGCAGCGAATGGAGCATCTTGCCGAACTGGGTCAGCGTCTGGTCCAGATTCAAGTGCTGCCGCTCCATCCGCTTTTTGCGGCCGAACATGAGCATTTGCGACGTCAGTTTGGCGGCACGCACCGCCGCCTCATCAATCTGTTGGAGGCCCTCGAGCACGGCGGGGGTTTGTTGGGCATCCGCCACCAGACACTGGGCGTTGCCGCGGATGACGGTGAGGAGGTTGTTGAAATTATGGGCAATGCCGCTCGCCAGCTGGCCCAGGGCATCCATCTTTTGGGACTGGCGCAAAGCTGCTTCCGTTCGCGCGTGCTCGTCCATTTCCGTGCGGAGATCCTGGTTGGCTTTTTGAAGCTCGCGGGTCCGGGCGGCAACCATTTGCTCCAATTCTTTCATCTGGGCCCGGGCCAATTGCCCCAGATACCATTTCTCCGTCAACGCATGGGCCAGCTGCACCACCTCCACGTTGTCAAAGGGCTTCTTCAGGATGACGAGGCGGTCGGAAATTCCCAGTTTGGCCGTCATGTCGTCCCAGGAATAATCGGCGTATGCCGTGCAAATGACCGTTTGCAGATCGGGGTCGATCTCCCAGATCCGGGCGGTCGTTTCGATACCATCCCACCCCGGCGGCATCCGCACGTCCATGAAAAGCATGGCGTAAGGCCTGCCATCCGCGATGGACTGCTGGACCAGTTTGTAACCTTCCTGACCCTGAAAGGCAGAATCCACTTGAAAGGAAATGGACTGCCCGGATGGCTTGGCCTCACCAAAAAAAGTAGATTCCAGCTCGTCCAAAGCGATTTTGCCCGGGGTGGCCGAACACAGGATCTTTTTAAAATCGGCGTGAATCGCCCGATTATCATCAATGACCAAAATGCGCCGGTTTTTTTGTGTCATGGGATCAGTCATAAATTTGAAGAGGGTTGCAACGGCAGTTCCAGGATGAAGGTGGCCCCCTGGTCGGGGCCGTCGCTCTGCGCACTCAGGGTGCCTCCCATTTCCTTCGCCGCCAGTGCGCCGCTGTGTAATCCGAATCCATGGCCCTTTTCGCGGGTTGTGAAACCATGGTTGAAGATGCGGGTCAAATTCTCCGCCGGTATGCCCACCCCGTTGTCCTTCACCGCGATCTGCACCCGGCCGTCGGCCGAGCGCACCTGCATCGTCATCTGCTTGTCCTTCCGCCCGGCGTCATCACACGCGTACTTGGCGTTGCGAATCACATTCACGAGCACCTGCAGCACCTTCTGCCTTTCCACATTGATCTCGATGGGTTGGGCGGGAAAATCCCGGATGACCTGCACGTCATGCCGTGCCAGTGCGCTGCCGTTCATCCGCAAGGCATCTTCCACCAGGTCCACCACCGCCACTTTTTCCACCACGCCGGAGATTTTGGCATAGTTTTGCTGCATGGACACGATGTCCTTGATGTGTTCGACATGGTTCCGGGTCTGTTCGACCTCCTGGAGCAACCTGGCCTGTTCGCCGGTCAGATGCTCGGCCAGGCGGCCCAGATAACCCGGCAGTTCCCGCCCGCGGGGGTCGGTCGTGAAAAAGGCTCCCAGATTGTCCTGATGTTCCTGGATCATCGCCGCCAGGCGGCTGACATTGCTGAGCTTGGATTTTCGGAGGGTGTCGAGGATGAGGATGGTGGAGACATTGACGCTGTTGAGGACGTTGCCCACGTTGTGCAGCACGCTCGTCGCCACTTCCGCCATCCCCGCCTGCCGGGAGGCGTCCACCAGTTGCCGATGCAACGTTTCCAATTTGATTTCCGCCTCTTTGATGGCGGTGACATCCTTCGAGATGCCGAAGGTGCCGATGATGTTCCCCTTCGAATCGCGCCAGGGCATTTTGGCGGTGAGCACCCAGGTCGTGAGGCCGTCCGGGTGAATTTCTTTTTCGAGCTTCCCGACGAGTGGCTGGCCCGTACGGATGATGTTCTGTTCGTCCTCAAACGCCGGGCGCGCATGGGCTTCATGAAACAGATCAAAATCCGTTTTGCCGATGATTTCCGATTCGGATGCACCCGACCTAATCCACTTTGATTTGCTGCAGCGGATGAACTTCGAGTTTACGTCTTTGAAGTAGATTCGGTCCGCCGCGTTGTCCAACAATGAACGGAAAAGATCACGTTCGTAAGCCAGTTCTTTGGTGCGTGCTTCCACGCGTTGTTCCAGAAGATTGTTGGCCTCTTGCAGCGCCCGCTGTTTGTGTTTCAGGTAGCTCACCCGCCAGGTAAAAACCACGGCGAAAGTGCCCAAGGCCAGCCCCACAGAGACCAGGTAGCACCAAATGGTTTGATAGAAGTGCGGACGCAATTCGATGTTTACGGTATCGCCGGTTTGATTCCAAACGCCATCGGCGTTTTCGGCGATGACATGGAACTTGTATGGGCCGGGCTTGAGGTTCGTGTAAAAGGCAAACCGCCGGTTTCCGGCCTCCACCCAGTCTTTGTCGTAACCGTCCAGTTTATAACGGTATTGAATGCTTTCCGGGGCGACAAAGCTCAACCCCACATATTGGAATTCCAATTCACCTTTGCCCGGTGGCACGACCACAGTGCCGGTCCCGGCCGACCCCCGGCCATTGACCCGTACGACGTCAATGTGGACCTGCGGTGGCACCGGGTTGACGGTGATGTTGGTGGGATCAATCATCACCACGCCCTGGGCGGTGGGGAACCAGATCCGCCCATCCAGGCTCTTGCAGCCGGACATTTTTTGCTTGTTCCGTTCCACGCTCTTCACCGCGCTCAAACTGTTGTAAACGTTGCAATCAACGTGGGTGGTCTTGCCATCGGCGAAGTCGTTCAGGGCCTGGCGGGTGACACTGAAGATGCTGCGAACACCATCCGCCCAGAAGCGGTCATGGTCATCCAGGATCAGGCCGAGGACCACGTCTTCAAACAGGCCGTCGCTTTTTGTGATCAACCGAAGCTGGCCGTTTTTCAATCTGGCAATGCCCATGGTCGAGCCCGCCCAGACTGTGCCATCCTTGTCCTCATAAACCGTCAACACCTTGGGAGCATCCGCCCCGATTCCCAACATCCAGTTTGTCAGGCTGCCGTCCTTCAGCCGCACGATTCCCATGCCCGCGTCGGCGATCCAGAGGGAACCGTCTTTGCCGGCGGTCATAGCGTAGGGGTAAGCCATCGAAGCTTGCTCGCCGTTGGAGAGCAGGTAAGGGGAAATGGAATTGGTGTTGACGCGATAGAGCTTCCCGCTCACCGCGGCAATGACGCCTTGCGCATCCTCGACCAGGGCTGACGGGTAATCCTTGTTGGGATAACGCGCCACGATTTTCCCGCCCGAGAACACCTGAATGGCCATGGCGCCATCACTCATGTAAACGTCACCATTCTTTGCTTCGAGCAGCAACGAAATCCAGGTGCTGCCGGGGCCGGCATCCTGGGCATAGGTCTGGGTATTGGTGCCGCCGTTGAAGTGGGTTAGTCCGGAACTGGTCGCCACCCAAATCCCGCCGCGTCGCGAGGACGTGACGGAAATGTCCACATCGGCCGTCAGCCCCTCGGTCTTGCCAAAGGTCGGGATTTTAATGTCACTGAGCTGGCTCAAACCATTGCGGGTGCCGACCCACAAATTCCCCTCCTGGTCTTCAGCCAGGGCCGTTACGAAATCGTCCGCCAGACCATCGTTCTTGCGGAAATGGGTCACCACGTCGCCCTGACAACGAACCAAGCCGGTGCCGCTGGTGCCGACCCACAAGATCCCGTGCCGGTCCACCAACAATGAGCGGATTTCCGCCGTTTGAAACATCCCCGGCAACTTTTGATACCGCGAATTATATTGAATCAGGCCGTTTATTGTCCCCACGTTGATTACACCCTGCGCGTCAACCGCCACCGCGGTGATGACGGTGTTGTCCAAAGCGGGATCGGGAAATTTTGTCAGCACGCCGGCTTGCCAGAAGTAGAGACCTGCCTTCATGGTCCCGAACCAGACGCGTCCCTGGGAATCTTGGTAAGCCGTAAGGACATCATAATTGATGTTGGTGGTGCCAGGCGGCGGCAGAATGGTCTCGTAAGTCTTGCCCCCCTTGATTCGACCAGCCTGGTCTTGCGCAGCGACGAACAGGTCGCCATCGGCACCTTCCACCAAGGACATAATGCTCCGGCTCATGCCTTCAAAGGCGGGACCTTCCAAACGCGAGACGTTTTTGCCGTCAACAATGGACGCAACCCCCCAATTGTTAATGCCAACCCATAAACCGCCGGTCTTGGAAGCAGACAAACCGGTGGTCTCGGTCGCGCGGAACCGTTTTGGTTTGCCGAAATCGATCAACTCAAAGTTGATGCCGTCAAAGCGGACCGGGCCGGCGACCGAACCCAGCCAAAGGTAGCCATCCTTGGCCTGCACGATGGCACTGATGCCGTTCGCCGGGAGGCCGCTTTGGCGTGTCCAGGACCGGCAATTGTATTGGAACAGACTCTTGCCCGGATCGAGTGCGAAGGCATGTGATGAAATCCAGAGACTCAGAAACAGCACACCGAATCCCAAGCCGGTTCGGCACCGGAGGGCTGTCCGCCGGCAAGGCTTGGGCTTGTCTCGCAGGCCGTTTTCTGAATAAAAACATTTCAGGTTCATGTTGTGGTGTCCAGGCGGTTGGCATGACACCATCTGCATATCGGCAGAATGGGCCTGAACTTAAGAAAACCCTTGAATCGAGGCTCTAATTGGAAATCAAAGCGGTTTCAGCGTCTCGATTCCAGTGAGCTCCATCAGGCGGGCATATGATCATCAATGACCGGGCTTCCCCGCTGAGTCATGTTTTGGTTCAAGTACGTCCTGAGATGGGGCAGCATCGGTGGAATGTTGCAAGGGCAGTTCGAGCATGAAGGTGGCCCCTTGGCCGGGGCCGTTGCTGTGTACACTTAGGGTGCCGCTCATCTCCTTCGCCGCCAGCGCGCCGCTGTGCAATCCGAATCCATGCCCCTTTTCGCGGGTGGTAAAACCATGGTTGAAGATGCGGGTCAAATTCTCCGCCGGTATGCCCACCCCGTTGTCCTTCACCGCGATCTGCACCCGGCCGTCGGCCGAGCGCACCTGCATCGTCATCTGCTTGTCCTTCCGCCCGGCGTCATCACACGCGTACTTGGCGTTGCGAATCACATTCACGAGCACCTGCAGCACCTTCTGCCTTTCCACATTGATCTCGATGGGTTGGGCGGGAAAATCCCGGATGACCTGCACGTCATGCCGTACCAGTGCGCTGCCGTTCATCCGCAAGGCATCTTCCACCAGGTCCACCACCTTCACCGTTTCCACCACGCCGGAGATTTTGGCATAGTTCTGCTGCATCGCCACGATGTCCTTGATGTGTTCAACATGGTTCCGGGTCTGTTCGACCTCCTTGAGCAAGCCGGCCTGTTCGCCGGTCAGATGCTCCGCCAGCCGGGTAAAATAATTGGGAAACTCGCGGCCCCTGGGGTCGGTCGTGAAAAAGGCTGCCAGACGGTCCCGATGTTCGTGGATGATCGCCGCCAGGCGGCCGACATTGCTGAGCTTGGATTTGCGAAGGGTGTCGAGGATGAGGATGGTGGAGACGTTGACGCTGTTGAGCACGTTGCCCACGTTGTGCAGCACGCTCGTCGCCACTTCCGCCATCCCTGCCTGCCGCGAAGCGTCCACCAGTTGCCGGTGAATGCGTTCAACCTCCAATTGCATCCGTTCCCGCTCCGCAATTTCATTC
>CAZKTW010000210.1:0-6848 GCA_964555775.1 uncultured Bifidobacteriaceae bacterium
CGCACCGGTTGTATCACTACGGCGCGCCGGTGGTGCCGCGCATGATGACCGAGTGGGCGCACAGCCGCACGGGCATCGATATTCATCCAGGGGCCAGCATCGGCACGCATTTCTTCGTTGATCACGGCACCGGTGTGGTGATTGGCGAAACGTGCAACATTGGCAATAACGTGAAACTGTATCACGGGGTGACGCTGGGCGCGCGGAGCTTTGTCAAGGACGACACAGGTCACATCGTCAAAGGCGGCAAACGCCACCCGGACGTGGAGGACAACGTGACGATATATCCCAACTCCACCATTCTGGGAGGGGAGACCATCATCGGGGCGAATTCGACAATCGGCGCCAACGTGTTTCTGATGCAGAGTGTGCCGGCAAATTCACTGGTGGTTTACGAGGAGAAACAACTGGTCATCCGCGACAAGGCAGCGAAAAAGAGAGCCGCGGATTACGACTACGCGATTTAACACCCATCTCCAGGCATAAATAAGGCAGTTCATTTGATATTGGCACTCTCCAGCGCCAGCCCTCCGCAGTATCCCTGTTACGGAGGACGGGCCGCCCGGAATGAACGGTGGAAGTAAACGTGCGATTCTGAAAAGTTCCGGCTTGGTTTATGCCAACTGGCGTTTTATCCGCCGGGCGGGACGACCCGGCTCTACGGCAGGCGGGATGCCCGCCGCTACAAAATTATCGAAATTGACCTTTCTGCAACTTCTGCCTTCGGGGAAGGCCCATAAAATATTTTTGAAAAACCTGTTGACAATTTCCGCCTTTGGTACACAATGACGATATAACAAGTCGTTTATTAAACGTCTTTGAGCAGCACACACCGTTCGTTTAGGGAGCGGTTGATGGGTGTTGTGCTCGAAAACTTTTTATTTGAATGTAATAACGACACATCTAGTCGCTATTGTAAGCCTGAAGGGAAGATCAAAAATATGAGCGCATCAGAATCGGATCCGGGGCGTCAAGCCAATGACCGCCCCGAGTGGCTGGAAATTGTGCGGCGGCAGGTGGCTTCATTGCGTTACGGCGTGGTGCAGATCGTCGTGCATGATTCACAAGTCACGCAGATTGAGAAAACCGAGCGGGTGAGGCTGGACAAGCCCGCCGTTCAAACCAAAACGATTTGGGCTGACCGGAAGGCCGGGGCCTGAAAAAATAAGTGCCCACCGGATGGCCGGAGGCGAAACATACAACCAACACAAACCAAGACAACATGAAACTAAATCAGTTGATTCTAGCAAGCCTTGCGGGATTGTTAATTGCCTTCCCCGCAGCGGCTGCCGACGAAACGGCCACCAATTCCGCTGGAGCCGTGCCGGCCGAAATTCCCGCCTATACCGCGGTGAGCAGCCTGACCACCGGTTCCGCGGAAGCGGCGGAGATTGACGCCTTGAAAAAGGCCGTCCAAGATCTCGGCCAAAAAGTCCAGGCCCTTGAACAGCAACGGGACCTGGAGCAGCAGAGCAACGCAGCCGCGGCGACGGGGCAAATCCAGGATCTGGATCAAAAGGTGCGCATCCTCGGGCGCCAGCGCGAACTGGACCAGGAGTCCGCCGCCACCCTGGCCAAAGCCCAGCCGCGCATCACGATCGGCGCGAGTGGTTTCAGTTTTGGTTCGGCCGACTCGAATTTCGTGGTGACCCTTCACGGCCTGGTGCAGGTGGACAGCCGGACCTTCAAGCACAACGACAACGTGCCGGGCAACGACAGTATTCTGCTTCGCCGGGCACGACCGATCCTTTCCGGGACGGTGTTTCACGATTTTGATTTCCTGCTCGTGCCGGAGTTCGGCAACGGCGCCCCCGGCGCTGCCAGTTCGGCAAGCACGCCGAGCATCTTCGACGCCTATGTGAATTACCGTTATTCACCGGCGTTCCAGGTTCAGGCGGGCAAATTCAAGGCACCGGTCGGGTTGGAGCAATTGCAGGCGGATACCTATACCTTTTTCAACGAACGTTCGATCGTCACGGACCTGATACCGAACCGGGACCTGGGCTTTGAATTGCACGGCGACATAGCCGGCGGGGTATTGAGCTACGCGGCCGGCATTTTCAATGGCGTGGGCGACGCGCGCAATACCAGCAACATCGGTTTCCAGGACAACCGCGAATTCAACGGGCGGTTGTTTGTGCAGCCATTCAAGGCCACCAGCCTCACCGCGCTGCAAAATTTTGGGGTTGGCGTCGGCGGCAGTTGGGGCGATTCATCCATCACCAACACTCTCGGTTTGCCCAACACCACGGGCGGTTCGGCGCCGGGATACTTCACGGACGGACAACAGCAATTTTTTGCCTATACCAACGGCGTGCTGGCCGGCCATACGCACTGGCGCCTTTCGCCCCAGGCTTCGTATTACTACGGCCCGCTGGGCCTGATTGCCGAATATGCCATCTCCGACCAGCAGGTTCAAAGAGCCGTGGGCGCCACCACCTTTAATGCGGATATGCGGCACACGGCATGGGAAATCTCCGGAGGCTGGGTGCTGACCGGAGAAGATGCCACCTTCAATGGCGTGACGCCGAAGCATCCGTTCAACCCTCACAACGGCCAATGGGGCGCTTTGCAGGTGGTGGGACGTTATGCGGATTTGGACATCGACAACGCCGCCTTTCCGTTGTTCGCGAATCCGGCCTCGGCTTCCGAGGCCCGCTCCTGGTCGGCGGGATTGAACTGGTATTTGAACCGGAATATCCGGGTGAATGCGAGTTACTCCCGGACCACGTTCACGGGCGGTGCCGCCGGCTCGCCCGTTGCGGCGCCGGGGAGCGTCAGCAGTCACCCGGAAGATGTGTTCTTTACCCGCGTGCAAATTGCTTTTTAACCGAAATCAAACGATCCATTGCAGGAAACTATGAAAACATTTGTTAAAATTCTTGTGCTGCTGGCTTTCTTTCTGGCCGTTGCGGCGGACGCGAAGGAAATCAAACTCCTGAACGTCTCCTATGATCCGACCCGCGAGTTGTACCAGGATTACAACACGGCGTTCGCCAAATATTGGAAGACGAAAACCGGCGATGACGTGGTGGTGGCGCAATCACACGGCGGCTCCGGCAAGCAGGCGCAGTCCGTCATCAACGGTCTCGGCGCCGACGTGGTCACGCTGGCGCTGGCCTATGACATTGATGCCATTGCCCAGCAGGCCAAATCGCTGCCCGCCGACTGGCAGAAACGTCTGCCCGACAACAGCACGCCCTACACCTCGACCATTGTGTTTCTCGTCCGGAAGGGTAATCCAAAACACATCAAGGATTGGGATGACGTGGTGAAACCGGGCATCGTGGTCGTGACCCCGAACCCGAAAACCTCCGGCGGGGCGCGCTGGAATTACCTCGCCGCGTGGGCCTATGCGCTGGATAAATTCGGCCATGACGACGCCAAGGCCCGCGACTTCGTCAAACTGCTCTACAAGAATGTGCCCGTGCTCGATTCCGGCGCGCGCGGTTCAACGACGACGTTTGTCGAGCGGGGCATCGGGGACGTGTTGCTCGCCTGGGAAAACGAGGCGTACCTCGCCATCAAGCAATTCGGCGCGGACAAGTTTGACATCGTTACGCCGCCCTTGAGCATTCTGGCCGAGCCGCCGGTGGCGGTGGTGGACAAGGTGGCCAACAAGCACGGCACGACTGACGTGGCGAAGGCATATCTGGAATACCTTTATTCGGACGAAGGCCAGGACATTGCCGGTCGGAATTTTTACCGCCCGCGCGATCCCAAGGCCGCGGCGAAATATGCCGGCCAGTTCAGCCCGGTGAAGCTCATCACGGTGGACGAGGTGTTCGGCGGCTGGCAGAAGGCGCAGAAAACCCATTTTGCCGATGGCGGTGTCTTTGACCAGATCTTCCAACCATAAATCCGGTAGCTGGTTCCTCCGCAACCGGGGCGGCGGTCGGTGAAGGCCGGCCGCCGCCCACGCAAAAGAGAAACCAACCACCCCAAATCGAAAACATTATGTCAATCGTTGCCAATCAATCCAAGATCGCGGCCCAACCGCCGCTGGCGCGCCGGCGATCCATCGCCGACCTGCTCGCGCCGCTGGATCAAATCGCCACCCAGTCGCCGAATCTGGTCGTGAACCGCGACGCGCATTTTGAAATCGGGGGTGAGACTTACACACTGCCCCGATATTTGTTTGTCGGGCCCAAAGGCGGCGACACGCCGATTCGCATCGGGATTTTTGCGGGCATTCATGGCGATGAGCCGGAAGGCGTGCGCGCGGCGGTCCAGTTCCTCAAATTGTTGGAAGCGAAACCGGAGCTTGCCACCGGCTATTATTTGTCGGTTTATCCGGTTTGCAGTCCGACCGGCTACGAAGACGGCACGCGTCACTCGCGCAACGGCAAGGATTTGAACCGCGAATTCTGGGGCAATTCCAACGAGCCCGAAGTCCGGCTCTTGCAAGCGGAGCTTGTATCGCATTCCTTCAACGGCATCATTTCGCTGCATACCGACGACACGAGCGACGGCTTTTACGGCATCGTGCGTGGGGCGACACTGACGCAGCATCTCATCGAACCGGCGTTACGGGCCGCCGAGAAATTCCTGCCGCGCGACAATCGCTCGATCATTGACGGTTTTCAGGCGCGCAACGGCGTCATTCAGGATGCTTACGATGGTGTCCTGAGCGCGCCGCCAAAAGTGCGCCCGCGTCCATTTGAAATCATCCTCGAAACGCCTTCGCAGCCGCCGGTGTATTTGAAGGAATGCGCCTTTGTCATCGCATTGAAAACCATTTTGGACGAATACCGCAAGTTCATCGCCTACGCACCCAACCTGTAACCAATATATGAGCCGAATATTCAATGACATCACCGAAACCATCGGCAACACACCGCTCGTGCGGCTGAACCGCACGGCGAAAAACCACGGCGCCGTCGCCGACGTGTTGCTCAAACTCGAATTCTTCAACCCGCTTTCCAGCGTGAAGGACCGCATCGGCATTGCGCTGATCAACGACGCCTTGAAATCGGGAAAGATCAACGCGGACACCGTGATCATCGAGCCGACCAGTGGCAATACGGGCATTGCGCTCGCGTTCGTCGCGGCCGCGAAGGGTTTGAAACTGATCCTGACGATGCCGGAAACGATGAGTCTGGAGCGGCGCAAACTGCTGAAGATTCTCGGCGCCAAGCTCGTGCTCACCGAGGGGGCCAAGGGCATGAAGGGCGCCATTGCCAAGGCCGAGGAATTGAACAAACAAATCCCCAACAGTTTCATCCCCCAACAGTTTTCCAATCCTGCCAACCCGGAAATCCATCGCCAGACCACCGCCGAGGAAATCTGGCGCGACACCGACGGCAAGGTGGATTTTGTCGTGGCCGGCGTGGGTACCGGCGGTACCATCACCGGTGTGGCGGAGGTCATCAAGCAACGCAAACCATCGTTCAAGGCGATTGCTGTCGAGCCGGCCAAATCACCCGTCATTTCCGGCGGTGCTCCTGGCCCGCATAAACTTCAGGGCATCGGCGCTGGATTCATTCCGGGGAACCTGAATACCAAAATCGTGGACGAAGTCATCCAGGTGAGCGAAGAAGATTCCGGCCCGATTTCCAAGGAGGTCAACCGGCTCGACGGCATTCCCGTGGGCATTTCGAGCGGCGCGGCCATCTGGGCGGCGTTGCAGGTGGCCAAACGCCCGGAAAACCAGGGCAAAACCATTGTCGCGATTGTGCCGTCATCGGCCGAGCGTTACCTGTCTGCGTGGCTGTTCGCGGACGTGGATGTCAATTCCGACAGCATCGCCGAACTTATTCCCGCCACTGCGTAAAGAATTGCTTTCACTCCATTTTAACAACGGGTATACCGCTGGCCGATAATTTGCATGGCGAATCAAAAATCCAGCGTGTTGCCGGGTTTCAAGCTGACACTCGGCTACACGCTGCTTTATCTCAGCCTGATCGTCCTGATTCCGCTGGCGGCCACATTCTGGAAAACGAGCACGCTGACGTGGGACCAGTTCTGGCATACCGTCACCGCGCCGCGGGTGATGGCGTCTTATCGCCTCAGCTTTGGCGCCTCGCTTCTGGCGGCGCTCATCAATCTGTTTTTCGGCCTGCTGGTCGCCTGGGTGCTGGTACGCTACCAGTTCCGGGGCAAACGGTTCGTGGACGCGCTGGTGGACCTGCCCTTCGCACTGCCCACGGCGGTGGCGGGCATTGCGTTGACAGCGGTTTACGCACCGAACGGCTGGATCGGCCAATGGTTTGCACCGCTGGGCATAAGTATAGCCTATACCCGGCTGGGAATCCTGATTGCACTTACCTTCATCGGGTTGCCGTTCATTGTCCGCACCGTGCAACCGGTGCTGGAGGATTTTGACGTTGAAATTGAAGAATCGGCGGCCAGTCTCGGCGCCAATCGCTGGCAGACGTTCTGGCGGGTCACGCTGCCCATGCTGCGCCCGGCGCTGCTGACGGGTTTCACGCTCGCGTTCGCCCGCGCGCTGGGCGAATACGGCTCGGTCGTTTTCATCGCCGGCAACATGCCCATGAAAACCGAAATCACGCCGCTGCTCATCATCACCAAGCTCGAGGAATTTGATTATCCCGGCGCCACGGCGATAGCGGTGGTGATGCTGGTCGCTTCCTTTGGATTGTTGCTCACCATTAATTTTCTCCAGTGGTGGGGACATCGCCATCACGCCCCCGTTTGAGTTATGGTCCCGGCTTCAACCCTCCACATCCCGCGCCGCGCCGCTCCCCGCCGTGTGACGGCCGAACCGCCGTTCGTACGCTGGTTGCTCATCGGGATTGCCTTGTTGTTTCTCGGCCTCTTTCTGGTCGTGCCCCTGGCGGCGGTTTTCACCGAGGCCTTTGCCAAGGGCCTGGGTTTCTATTTTCACA
>CAZKTW010000211.1:0-6818 GCA_964555775.1 uncultured Bifidobacteriaceae bacterium
CAAAACTGGAACGCTTGGAACATCAGCAGGCGCTGGCCAAGGAACGGACGCGCATTGCCAGGGATATTCACGACGATCTGGGCGCGGGCCTGACCCAGATCGTGTTTCAAAGCGCGCTGGCCCGGCGCGATCCCCCGCACGAAATACAAAACCATCTGGGACAGATTTCCAACCGGGCCAGCGAGTTGATTGAGGGCATGGATGAAATTGTCTGGGCCATCAACCCGCAGAACGACACGCTCGAAAGCCTCATCATTTATCTCAGCAAATACGTCCATGAATTTTTAAGCGTGGCGGGCATCCGTTGCCGGTTGGACATGCCGGAATTGATTCCGCCGCACCGTTTGTCTCCCGATGCGCGCCATAACATTTTTATGACCATCAAGGAGGCGCTCAATAACATTGTCAAACACGCCCACGCCAGCGAGGTGCAACTGAACCTGAGGCTTGAACCGGACCGGATGACGTTCCTGATTGCTGACGACGGAGGCGGATTCGATACCGGTGGAATTTCCACCAATCCGGCCGCCGGTCGCACCGCATCGGGAAACGGCCTTGACAACATGATCCGGCGGATGGAGTCCGTTGGCGGCAATTGTGTCATTCGCAGCCGGCCCGCCCAGGGCACGACCATCGAATTAACCGTGCACTTGAAGCCGGCCACTCACACAAACAGGTGAGTGACAAACCTGCCGGCACATGAGAACAATGAGTGACTTGGGAAAAACAAATGAACATTAAAGTCTCCATTGTCGAAGATGACGTGCGCGTCCGCACCGATCTGGCGCGCTGGATAGACTCCTGCGCCGGCTTCGAGTGTGTCAGCCAGCATCCGAACGGGGAGACCGCGCTCACTGAGTTACCGATCATCCACCCCCACGTCGTGCTCATGGACATCAACATGCCAGGCATGAGCGGCGTCGAATGCACCCGCCGGTTGAAAAATTCCCTGCCCGAGGTGCAGATCGTCATGCTGACCGTCTATGAGAACACCGACCATATTTTCAGCGCGCTCGAAGCCGGCGCCAGCGGCTATCTCCTTAAAAAAACGCCGCCGGAACGGTTGATCGAAGCCATCCGCGAGGTTCACATCGGCGGCGCGCCGATGAGCATTCACATCGCCCGCAAGGTGGTGGCATCTTTCCGCCAGGTGACCGCCCCGTTGAACGGCGAGGAAATGCTGTCCGTCCGCGAAAAAGAAGTGCTCGACCATCTGGTGAAAGGTTTCCTCTACAAAGAAATTGCCGACGCGTTGAAAATCAGCCTGGACACCGTGCGGACCCACGTGGGGCACATTTATGAAAAACTGCATGTGCGATCCCGCACGGAAGCCGTGACAAAACATCTCCGGCAACCGGGTAACATGCCGGCGCGGCGCGAGTCAAACATCGGCTGAACCGTTTCAGCGAAAGGCCCTTTGCCGGCCTTCAGCTTCAACCGTGCCCCCCGCTTTCCTCGACGGAACCTGATTTATTGGATCACCGCTTCAGTTCGAGCTATTAGCACAAACTGGTTACTTCGTCCGAGCGGCCAATCACACAAATGTGTGATGTTCAACATTGGCAGGAATGCCTACACTTAGTCTGACCCCGAAACGATTAATTGCTCACAAGCGCAACAATATGAACTCAACCTCAAAAAAATCCTTATTCACCACTGGCAAAGCCCCTCAATTTATCCGGGCATGGTTGCTCGCGACATTCGCAGTCATCTGTTGCGGCTCGTTAGCCCAGGCGCAAGTCACTGCCACCTACAGCCCGAACAATTGGACCAATAATCCTTACAGTCCCGACACCTATTTTACTCTCACCAGCGCCAACACCACCAGCCCGACTTATACTGCTGCTGGTGGCACCCCGACTACAACCCAAACTCTCTACGCCTACTCCCCGATCGGCTCGACGATCACTCTCAATGCGCCGGGTCAAACCATCACCTTTACCGGGCAACTCACGTTGTCTGGCGACGGCAGTCCAGGCAATAATCAAATCCGTTACGGGTTGTTTTATCGGGGTGCCAGCCCGAATTCCAGTGGCTGGCTGGGGTATTTCAGCGGAAATCAAAACAATGCCGGCGGCGCCGGGGTTTACGCGCGGCAAATCCCGAATACCGGGCTTTATGGCTCCACTACCGGAGCCAACCAGATCGGGGCTGGTCAATTCTTGTTCTCAGCCGGCATTAGCGACCTGTCAACTTACAATTTCATGCTTTCAGTTACCTATGTCAACGCCAGCCAGACTTTGGTGCGTTGGACGTTGCAAGGTGTGTCCGGGAACACTTACCTTTATTCCGGCATTCAAACGAACAACACCCCCGCAACTCAAGGCGGATTTTCTTTCGATCAAGTAGGGTTTTTGTTTGGCGGCACCTTATTCGCCGCAGATACAACGCCCGCGACCATTCAACTTAACAATATGCAGGTGACGGTCGGCAACTTTGGCAACAGCACTTGGACGAACAATGCCAGTGGCAATTGGAGCACTACTGGCAACTGGACCAACGGAACCGCCGCCAACGGTGCCGGGTTTAGTGCGGATTTCAGCCAGGTCAACCTTGCCGCCGACACAACGGCCACCTTGGATGCAAACTACACCGTTGGTTCACTTATTTTTGGCGCTACAGCCGGCAGCACCCATAATTGGTTTCTGGCTTCCAGCGGTGGCAGCATTTTGACACTCGCACCGCAGGTATCGGTGCCTGCGGCGGCTGCGCCAACCATTGCGGTTAACCAAAACACGGCGAGTATTCTCCTGCCTTTTGTCAGTTCAAATGGACTCACCATGAGTGGCAATGGTACTCTGGTTCTTGGCGGCACCAACACGATTGTTGGATCGCTAAATTTGAACGGCGGCGCGCTCAATTTTCTCACGCTCTCCAACCTGCCGCTGGTTTCCGGGGGCATCTCCTCGATCAATTTCAGCAACGGCGCACTGCAATGGGCGTCCGGCAACACCCTGGATATTTCGCCGTTGGTTCCGATCAGCTTTGCGGGAACTGCGGGCTTTGACACCGGACCAAACAACATCACCTTCGCCAGCAGTTTTGGTGATAGCGGCGTGGGTGGTCTGAAGAAGTTGGGCGCGGGAACCCTGACCCTGAATGGCTCGGCCGCCTATACCGGCACCACAACGGTCAACAACGGCGTGCTGGCCATCGGAACTTCCGGCTCCATTCCCTCCAGCACCAACATCACTGTCATCTCCGGCGCGACATTGGATGTCTCCGCTCTGAGCGGGGGGCTGACTCTAAACGCGGGCCAGACTCTTGCGGGCACAGGCACGGTGCTGGGAAATGTTTCCGGCGCTTCGGGCGTGACCATCGCGCCGGGGGTCGCCGGTGCGGGAACTTTGACCGTGAACGGCAACCTATCTTTAAACGGCGGTGGCGCACTCAACTACGACCTGGCCAACGTCACCACGACGGGCGGTGGCGTCAACGATTTGACTGCCGTCTCCGGCAATCTAAACATCTCGGGGACGACGACGATAACTGTAAACTTGCTCAACGGTGCTCCGGGATTGGGAAATTACACTTTGTTCACCTACGGCACAATCACTCCCGGCAGTGCGGCACATCTCGTCGCACCGCTCGGCTTCAGCGTCCTTGACACCGGCACCTCGATTCAACTTGTCGTGACCCATCTCCCGGCGAGTCTGACCTGGGCGGGAGATGGCTCGGCCAACGTTTGGGACACCGATACCACCAAAAACTGGCTTCAATCCGGCACCAACCAGTATTTCTTCACGGGCGATGCCGTGACATTCACCGACGCCGGCTCTGCTACTCCCCCAATCAATATTTCCAGCGCTGTATCGCCATCCTCCGTCACGGTGAACGCGTCGCAAAGCTATGATTTTACCGGTGGAGCGATTGCAACCGGACAGTTGACCAAGAACGGCAATGGCACCTTGATCCTTGAGAATAACAACACTTACAATGGCTCGACGCTGATCAGCGGCGGCTCGCTTCAGGTCGGCGGCCCCGTCAACGGCGGAGCTAGTGGCGCATTGGGCAGCGGCCCCGTCACAAACAATGGGGCGCTGGTTTTCGACCTCGCCATTGATTCCTCCGTCACGACTAACATTTACGGAACCGGTAACATCACAAACATCGGTTCCGCTGGCACGGTCACCTTGTCCGGCAGCATCAGCGGCGGCAGCATGAACATGGGCGGCTCCGGAACCATGGTGTTGTCCGGCAGCAACAGCTACACGGGACCGACTATTATCTCGATCGGCTACCTGCAGGCCAACAACAGCTCTGCCCTCGGCCGTTCAGCATCCGGCACGGTGGTGACGAACGGAGGGCAACTCTACATCAACGCCAACGTAAATATCACTAACAAACTTTCGCTCATCGGCACAGGGCCGGCCGGCGACGGCGCACTGCGGAAAGGCGGAAACGGCGCGACGACTTATGGCGGCGTCATCACGCTGGCCGGGGACACGCAGATTCAGGTGGACGGCGGGTCAACCCTTAACCTCACCAACGCCATCGTCGGCAGCACTGGCGCTACCAGCACCAACTTAACCCTTGGCGCTGCGGCAGCCGGCGTAGGCAATATCACCAGCCAGCTTAATCTCGGTTCCGGATCCCTCACGAAGATCGGCGCCGGTGCCTGGACCATCGCGCCAACCAACACCTATACCGGCACGACTTTCCTCAACGCTGGCACGCTCATTATCCCGGCGGCAACCGCGCTCGGTCCCGTTTCGACCTTCACGCCGGCCTATGTCACCTTCGCTGGCGGCACCCTCCAAGTGACGACGAATGTCACTTTTGCCGATGGTCTGGGTGGATTCACGGTGACCACCACCGCTACTTTTGATGTGCCGGTGGGATTGACCCTCAACATCTCAAACGAATTCTCCGGCACGGGCGCGATCACCAAACACGATTCCGGAACGCTCGTCCTGTCCGGCTCAAATACTTTCACCGGTGTGCTCAACGTCGATGGTGGCGGCACCGCCGGCGACAATGGAACGGTAGTCATCGCCAACAGCAATGCAGTTTCGACTTTCGCTTCGCCCATTGCCATACGCGTCAGCCTGGGCGGCAATTCAACCTTCGCGCTGAACGGCAACAACGGGAGCGTCACGGTGGGACAAGACATCACCCTCGCCGGACGATCCCCGTCCATTCCGGGCATTTTGAATATTGCCGGAACCAACACTCTGGCTGGCAACATTACCGGCGTTGCCGGCGGCATCCAGTATCGTCTTGAATCCGACAGCGGCCTGTTGACGTTGGGTGGCGCTGGAACTTTCCTGACCTTTACCACCATAGATCCTGAAACATTCACCTTCCAGGGCAACGGATCATTTTCTGTGGCTGGCGTAATCGCCGACGGAACGGCGGCCACCAGCATCCAGATGAATGGAAATGGCAGCCTCACTTTGAATGCGGTGAATACTTACAGCGGTTCCACCACGGTCAGCGCTGGTACCCTGAACGGCACCGGCACCATTGCCGGACCGGTCATCGTCGGGGCGGGCGGCACGTTCTCGCCCGGCGCGCCGCTTGGCACGCTGACCATCAGCAACACCTTGTCACTCGCCGGCAACACGTTTGTCACGGTCAACAAAGCTTTAAGCACGAGCAGCCAGGTTGCAGGTCTTACCAACGTATCTTACGGCGGCACGCTCACGGTCACGAACGTCAGCGGCACGCTCGTCTCCGGCGACAGCTTCCAAATCTTCCCGGCGACAACCTTCACCGGAAATTTCTCCAGCATCTCCCCCGCGCTCGGCGGCGGTCTGAGCTGGAGTTTCAATCCGGCAACGGGTGTTTTATCCGTGACGAGCACAATCAATCCCAATCGTCCGCCCATCCTCACCACCTTTGACGGCACCCATCTCGGCTTGAACTGGCCGACGAATGCCGGATGGATATTGCAGGCGCAAACCAACAGCGTGGCCACCGGTTTAGGCACCAACTGGGTGGATGTCCCCGGATCAAGCACGGTGACTGGCGTTACGAATACTATCAATCGGGCCAATGGCTCCGTGTTCTATCGCTTGCGCCTTCCGTAACCATTCACATCGCGCTGGGACGGTGTGCCCGAGGCAAAACAAACAGGTTCCATACGAATCTGGTTCAGACCTGTGGACGGGTTTTGCGAATCCGGCAGCGAACTGGAAGCCCGCGAAATGATTGTGCAACTTTGCAACCATCCCTCAATCGCATTCTGGGGATTGTTCAATGAACTGGGCAACTGCCGGCGCCCCCGCCCGACACGAAGCTTAACAGCCCGTTTGAAAATGTAGCGTCAGCCATCTTGGCTGACATAGAGCCGGGCTTCCAGCCGGCGAGAAAAAAACGCCCGAAATCATTAACGCCTTTGAAATTCCAGGCGGCGGCGTCAGGGCGGCGCTTTTTCCGGGCGGCAGGATGCCGCCCTCTACGGCAGGCCGGGAGGCCCGCCGCTACATTTTCAGACGCTCGCTAAGAGTTTGAAAGCGGTGGTCAACAGTCTGGACGCTTCGCGCCTGATCGTCTCCGCTGCCGACCACTGCAACAAATCATACAACCAGATTCCTGACTGGACCTGCTACATTATTTATCCCGGCTGGTATCGCAACGATGTGGCGCCCAGGCCGGACGCCACCATTAACAATTTCTCCAAGGAAATCGGCAAACGAACCGCGTTGAGCGAAACGGCGGCGGCGGAAATGCGAAATGGGAGTCAGTTTAGGGTCATTCCGCAGAACGGCATGGGCTGGCCATTCGCGGTGACACGGGTATTTCCCATGCCAGTGGCCCGCCCCCCCTCCATTTGCCGCAAAGCGGTTGCTGTTGTCAGCGCGTCTGGACAAATC
>CAZKTW010000212.1:0-6761 GCA_964555775.1 uncultured Bifidobacteriaceae bacterium
CCATCGCGTTCGGCTGGCCGGTCAACGAAAACGGACCGCTGCCGGGACGGCAGATTTTTCCGGTGGCCAGATGCAAATTGCAGACGGCGTTCGTGTGCCAGGTGCCGTGGGTGCTCTGGTTCAACCCCATCGTCCAGAAAGTCGTAAACTCCGGCGCTTCGCCAATCCATCGGGCCGCGGTGAGAAGATCCTTCTCGCGCAAGCCGGTCATTTCCGCCGCCCGCGCGGGCGGGTAATCCTTCAGCAACTCCCGCAGTTCTTCCCAACCCTCGGTGTGACGGGAAATAAAATCCCCGTCAATCGCGCCGCTCTTCTCCAGCAGATGCAGGAGGCCATTCAACAACGCCAGGTCCGTGCCCGGCTTGATCTGCAAAAACAGGTCCGCCTTCTCCGCCGTCGGCGTGCGGCGCGGGTCCACGACAATCAGTTTCGCGCCCCGCCGCCGGCGGTCGAGCAGCCGCAAAAAAAGAATCGGATGGCATTCCGCCATGTTTGCGCCGATGACCAGCGCGCAATCCAGCCGATCGATGTCCTGGTATGAGCCCGGCGGCCCGTCCGCGCCCAGCGACAGCGCATAACCGCTCGCCGCACTCGACATGCAGAGCCGCGAATTGGAATCGATGTTGTTCGTGCCCAGAAAGCCTTTGCATAATTTTCCCGCGAGATATTGCGCCTCCATGGACAGCTGCCCTGAAACATAAAGCGCCACCGCATCCAGACCATGCCGGGCGATGATTTCCCGCAGGCGACCGGCGGCCTGTTCCAGCGCGGCCGTGAGCGGGATTTGTTTCAGGCCGGAATCCCGCGATTCACGCAACCAGGCAAAGGCCAGCCGGTCCGGGGAGCTCAACGGCTCCGCGCAATAAAGTCCCTTGGAACAAAGCCGTCCGAAGTTGGCGGGATGCTCCTGGTCGCCGGTGACCTTGGTGACGCGGTTGTTCTCGACGCGCAAAATCATGCCACAGCCGACACCGCAGTAGGGACAAACGGTGCGGACGTTTTGCGTGGCGGATTTTGACATGGAAATCGCTCCTTAAATTCTCGAATCCTCTCCTCGTTTGTCAAACAGCAAAAGGGTTGAGAACTTCACTCGTCATTGGTGAAGATCGCCTGCAGCGTGTTGAGATCGTGGCGTTGCGTGAATTTTTGGAAGGTCTCGCCCGGTTCCCGATGGCGCAGATAACCCGCGAGCATCTTTTCCAGCGTCGGTTTCAAATCCTCAAACGTAAGGCCGGCAAAAACCTGCCGCCCGACCGCCTGGTTCGCCCCGAAGCCGCCGCCGATAAACACATGATAGCCTTCGGCGCCCTTCACCTTGGTGCCGAGCAGCCCGATATCGCCCATGTAATGTTGCGCGCAGGAGTTTGGGCAGCCGGTGAGATGGATGTTGATCGGCTGATCGAGGGTGAATTTCTTGTCCAGGTAATCGGCCAGCGCGAGCGCGTGGCCCTTCGTATTCGCCTGGGCAAATTTGCAAAAGGAATTGCCCGTGCAGGCAATCAAGCCGCCCCGCAGGAGCGATTGCTGCGTGTCAAAACCAATCCGCCGAAGCGCCTTTTTCACCGTGTCAACGTAGGCATCCGGCACGTTCGGGATGATGAAATTCTGCCAGACGGTCAGGCGGATTTCGCCCGAGCCGTAAAGGTCGGCGATTTCCGCCGCGCGCAACATCTGTTTGGGCGTGATCTGGCCGACCGGCATGGCCACGCCGATGTAATTCAAACCGGGTTGTTTCTGCGGATAAACCCCGAGGTGAGTGTGGCTGGGCTCGTGAGCGCAAAGCGGTTTTTGCCGCGAATTCACATTCGCAGCCACAAATTCAAGCGGAACACGGCGCAATTGATAACCGAGGATTTTCTCCGTCTCGGCCAGATATTTTTCCAGCGACCACGTTTCCAAGAGATGCTTGAGTCGCGCCTTTTTGCGGTCACCGCGATTGCCGTTGGCGATATAAACGCGGACCAGCGCCACAACGACCTTGTTCAGCTCGACAGATTTCACCAAAACCCCGAGATCGCGCGCAAACGCCTGGTGACCGGTCGCGCCACCCAGCGCGAGGCGGAAATAAATGCCGGGCGGCAGCGAATCTGGAGCGCCGAGCACCGGCTCGGCCCGTTGCGTGTGCTTTTCGTTTCGTGCCGAGCCGGTGCTCGGCGCTCCGACGCGAACCGCCTTCGCGCCGATGTCGTTGGTGTCCTCGACCGTGCCAATGAGCCCGCCGCCGTCATAGGCGATGTTGAACTTGCGCGGCAGATCGTAAAATGAGCGGTCGTTGATGATGATTTGCGCGAGCTCCTGGCAGAGCGGCATCACGTCAATGAGTTCGTGGGGGTCAATGCCCGCCGTCGGGTTGGCCGTGAGATTGCGGATGTTGTCCGCGCCCGCGCCCCGGGTGTGCAGGCCGACGGACTGGATGCGCCGCAGAACTTCCGGAGCGTCCTTGGGTTGGATGAGGCGCATCTGGAGATTGGCGCGGGTGGTGATCTGGACGTAGCCGCTCGTCAGTTCCATCGCAATGTTCGCCAGTTCACGGAGTTGAAAGGTTTTCAGCAGGCCGCCGGGAATCCGCAACCGCGCCATGAACGCCTCCTTGTTGGGCGTGAGAAAAAACAGGCCGTTCCATTTGAACCGGAAAATGTCCTCTTTGTCCGGCGCCTTGTTGATCGCGGCGTTTTCCAGCAGTTGCGGATAGGCATCGAGCGGGTGCAATTCGCGCTTCAAGCGCTCCTCGAAAATCAGGTCGTCGAGTGAAACCTTTTGCTCCGGCAGCGGCGCGGCCTCGACGTCGGAGAATCTCATGCCCTGGGCCGCCAAGCCGGCAAAAAAGCCGTCCAGATACCGCCGCTGCTCATCACTGAGCGGCTCGCCGTTGATGTGTTGGACGGGAATCATGAGCGTGGAAATGGGAACATCCAACGCCCAACACTCAACATCCAACATCCAATGACGCGCGCCGGTAAAACGTTCGATGTTCGGTGTTGAATGTTGAATGTTGAATGTTTTCTTTTCATTGGAGCTATTTGGTCAATAAACATCCCGTTGATAGCGCCGGTCGGCTTTCAAATTCAACACGTAAGCCTTCGTGTCGTCCGCCGTTTTGCCGCCGGCAACTTCGATGATTCGATGCAACGCCATGTCCACGTCGTTCGCCATGCGCGAGGCGTCGCCGCACACATAAAAATGGGCGCCTTCCTGCAACCAGGCCCACAATTCGGCGGCGTGTTCAAGCATCCGGTGTTGCACGTAGATCTTCTCCGCGTGGTCGCGCGAAAAGGCGGTGGAAAGTTTCGTGAGATGACCGTCGGCGAGCATTTTCTCAAGCTCGTCGCGATAATAAAAGTCCACGGCGGCGCGCTGTTCGCCAAAGAAAAGCCAGTTGCGTCCCCGGGCGGCGACGGCGCGCCGTTCGTGGAGGAACGAACGAAACGGCGCGACGCCGGTGCCGGGGCCGGCCATGATGACCGGGAGGTTGCCGTCCGCCGGCAGACGGAAGTTGGGGGACGATTGCACAAAAACCGGCACGTGCGCCTGGTCGTTGACGCGGTCGGCGAGAAAGGTGGAACAAACGCCCTTGCGGGCACGGCCATGGGATTCGTGGCGCACGATGTTCACCGTGAGGTGCACCTGCCCGGCATGTGCCTTGGGGCTGGAGGAAATCGAGTAGGACCGCGGCGCAAGTTTTTTTAGCAACGCCACAAATTCCGCCGGTGAAAATTTTGCCGCCGGCGTTTCAAGCAACAGATCAATGATTTCGCGGCCCCGAAGCCATTTCCGCAAAGCATCCTGGCGTTCCGGGGCGAGCAGTTCGCGCAACGCAGGATTCCGCCCGGCCATGTGTTGCAGAAACTCCGGCGCCGGCCGGGTGACTTCATAGGAATTGGCGAGCGCCTTGCGCAGGGGAAGTTCGCCGCCGAAAGCCGTCACGGTTTCCTCCCCGTCGCAGCCCAGTGCGCGCAACAGGTCTTCCACCAGCGCCGGACAATTTGCCGGATAAACACCGAGGGCGTCGCCGGCTTCGTAATTCAACCCGGAACCTTCGAGTGCAATTTCAAAGTGCCGCGTTTCCTTTTCGGATCCCTCGCCGGTAAGACGGCGATTGGCCAGCAGGCGCGCGGGAAACGGATTGGCCCGGGAAAATGTCTCGTCCGTATCCGGCGTCGGGTCCGGTGCCGCCGTCGTATTGAGTTGCGGCGCGGCGCCCCGAACCGGGTTGAGCGCGGTCAGGGCTGCGTCCTTCCAGTTCTTAGCCTTGGCCTCGTAATCCAGGTCACATTCGGCGAGAGGATGGATGCGTTTGGCACCGATCTGTTCGAGCCGGGCGTCAATTTTTTTGCCCGCGCCGCAAAAATGCTCGTAGTGGGTGTCGCCCAGCGCGAGCACGGAAAAATTCAGGTGCACCAGCGCGCGGGCGGCATCGGTTTGCAGCCACTCCCAGAAGGCTTGAGCATTATCAGGCATGTCGCCATCGCCGTAGGTGCTGGTGACCACGAGCAGGTTGGTTTCCTTGCTCCAATCAATGGTCGCACACGTCGCGGCGTCCATGACGCGGGAATTGCAGCCGCGGATCTTCGCCTCCTTGGCGAGGTTGCGCGCCAATTGTTCCGCCGTGCCGGTCTGGCTGCCAAACAGGATCAACAGCGGCACGGTCGCCGTGGCGGAAGTTCCCTCGACCGTCGCAGTTCCGTCCGTCCGCACATAGCCTTTGCCGGCGAGCAGGCCGGCCACGTAGCCGTTCAACCAGAGCCGTTGTTCGGGATTGAACGGCGCGTTTTCAGGAATGGAGATGCTAGGCTTCAAATGGGCTCAGAAATTGATGGTGGCTTGAAGGTAAACATAGTTCGCGTCCTTCGACCCGAAGGCCGGATTGCCAAGCGACTGCCGGATATAATCGCCGGTAAAGAAATGGCCGTAACCGGCCTCCAGTTGGGCGAATCGAGTCACGGCGTAACCGGCAATGACGTCAAGCTCCGTGCCCACAAAATCGCTGTAACCGGGATTGATGCCATAACCGTTGCCGGTGGGCGTGGCAGCGATGCCGCCGCGCGGTGCGCCACCAACGTTGTAAAAATTGTCGTGAGTGTTCGCGAGCCAGAAGCCATGACCCTCAATCGCCACGCTCAGGCGCGTGGTGGGCTTGAGCTGGAAAATGCTGCGCACGTCCTGGATGTTTTGCAGCGAGATGAAATCCATGTAGCCGTAAAACTTGTGGTTCGTCGGGAACAGGTTGTCGAACGTTCCGTGAGTGCCGTCGTTTGGATTGCTGTCGCCGGAGGAATAAGAAAATTCCGCTCCGAGGCGCGGCGTGGCCCACCAGTCGGTGAACGTGTAGCCGCCCTGCGCAACAAACATGTAAGCATCCTGGGTGAGGCGGGGAGTGCCGGCCGGCAGGCGCAGGTCGCTGTAATTGCCAAATTGATAAGCGCCCTCCAGCGAGTAATCCCAACTGCCCAATTCACCCGGCTTGGACTTGAGCCGGCCGCCGATGGTATAAATGTCACGTGCGCTGGGCTGCGGAAATTGTGGATTGGGCACATCGTTGATGGCCTGGGGCGAGGCATTGCGGGAAAGAAAATAAACGTCCAGGATTGTCGCCGGAATTTTTGTGCTGGTGGCATAAACACCGGAAAACCAGTCATGGTCATTGTCCACGTCAAACACCCCGTCTTCGGGGATCACCGGGTGGCTGGTGAAAAAATCCGCACCGAACCATGCGTTCTGCCAGCGCAGTTTCGCGGCATCGAACGCGCGCCCGATGTTGTTCCATCCGAACGCGCCGATGAGCCGTTCTTCGCCGTAGATCATTTCCTGCCGACCGACCTTGAGTGAAAGCGGAAATTCCTTGTGGTTGCCAATCATGACATAGCCCTGGTGGAGATCAACCGTGTCCGACTCGTGGCCATAGCCTCTTTTGGCGGCGGTGCCCGGAACAGCGGGCGCATTGGCATAGGCAAACCGCTGGTCATTGTCGGCCACGCTGCTCTGGCCTTCGGCATAGGCATTCCACCATTTGTCCGTATAGCCCGCGTGGAAACGAATCCGGAGAAGCGCATAATAATTGTTCACGTCCGCGCCGTGATCGCGGAAATCAAGCGAACCGGCAAGGCCGGGAATTGCGAAACCCTGCTTGTCCTCGTAACGCAGCCGCAGGTTGCCGCCGAAGTCCCATTGGCTCATGTAGGGATCGTTTTTGCGCAGGTATTCGTTAAGGAATCCCGCGAACGGCGTGGGCGGCGGCGGCGGCGCGTATTGCGCCTGAACCTGGTTCAGGGCGGCCAGCACAAGTGCCCCGGCCGAGAGGGTCTTCAGATTTGATTTCATGGATTTGATTTTCTGGATGGAGGTATTCGGGTTGATTGGGTTAATCATGATTCGAAAAAACTTTGACCGCCCGGGGATGGGCGAAACCATTCGGAACCGGCGGCGATGGGGATGGCGGAGGCTGCGAGGGCAGCCCGCTTTTGATTGCGGATGGTTTTTTATGCGCGTGCTCTTCCAAAAATGTGATGAGGCGCTCGCGCAACCGATAATAGTCCGAATGCTCCAACACGTCCTTGCGCACGCGCGGCCGCGGGAAATGCACCTCCAGGATGTCGCCCACCTCGGCAGCCGGGCCATTGGTCATGCACACAATCCGGTCGGCAAGGAACAGCGCCTCGTCCACGTCATGCGTCACCATGAACGCGGTTTTTTTGTCCCGGCGCCACAATTCGATGAGCACCTGCTGCAATTCCATCCGCGTGAGCGAATCCAGCATTCCGAAC
>CAZKTW010000213.1:0-6757 GCA_964555775.1 uncultured Bifidobacteriaceae bacterium
CGTCATCGGCCGCGAATTCACGCTGGCGACCAATCAGGTGGACTTCGCCGTGCCGCGAAAATTCGGCCTGGTCTATCGCGACAAGGACAACACGGACAAGACGCCGCTGTGCATCCATCGCGCGCCGCTGGGCACGCACGAGCGGTTCATCGGCTTTCTCATCGAGCATTACGCCGGTAATTTCCCGCTCTGGCTCGCGCCCGAGCAGGTCCGCGTACTCACCCTCGGCGAGGAGGAACCGCTGTTGAACTACGCCAAAGCCATCGTCAGCGAACTGCGCGCGAACTTTGTGCGTTGCGAGGCCGACTTCAGTTCCGACCCGATCAAGGCGAAGATTGCCGAGGCCGAGAAGGCGAAAGTCCACACCATGCTGGTCATCGGCGGCCGCGACATGGACGCCGGGAACGTCTCGGTGCGCCTGCACGGCAAAGGCAACGTCGGCGCGAAGCCCAAAGGCGAAGTGGTGGCGGACATTTTGGCGGCGATCAAGGAGCGGCGGGCGTAATGCGCCACCGCTTCAATTGACGGGAATGATTTCGGCGGTTTGCAGCGTCACCGGGCCAAGCAGGCCCGATACCAACAGCGGCGAATCTTTCGTCCAGTGATGCCACGTCGTGAACGTCAGCCGGCCAGTGGGGCTGGGTTTGCCGTCGAGCAGCCATTGCGGCCACGCCTTGAGCTGTTTGCCGTCCCATTCGCAATCCGCCGGTAATTGTTCGTCGCCGATGAGCCGGTTCGGCCAGAGGTTGGTGATCTTGATGACAAGCTGGTTCACCCCCGGTTTCGCGGCGGTGGTGACGTTCACGCGGAACGGCGGCTTCCAGAGCGTGCCGAGGTCCTGCCCGTTCAGCGAAACTTCGGCAAAATTTTTCACCCCGCCGAGGTCGAGCCAGAGTTCGCGCCCGGCGTTCAATCGCTCGGCGGAAATTTCAATTTCCTTTTCATATGTCGCCGTGCCGGAAAAATAACGCACGCCGTCGTTCGTGTGGTCAGTCCATGAAATCAATTGTTCCAAAGTGACCGAGGGCGGCGCGCCCCATTCCGGCGGAAAGCTTAAATTCCAGGCGCCGGTCACTTCCTGCGCCGCGGGCAGGTCAGCCGCGTCGGCGTGCAGAATTTTTCCGCTGGCCGTGCATAAGGAGACATGGCCATTGCCCCACGCTTTCACGATCGGCAAACCGCCGCCGGCGGCGCTGGCTTCCCATTGCGGAAGCTGGCCTGGGCCGGCTTCCGGCAGGGCGAGGGTTTCGTATTCGTTCGCGATCATCCGGTTGGTCCTGCCGTTAAGCGTGCAGTCCACGCGCAATTCCTTGACGTGATTCGGCGCGGGATCGCGGCCCATGAGATCGTTGCTGGCCACCACCGGCCGACCCTCGCGCACCAGTCCCGCAACGGTTGCAGTGACCTCCATTCCGCCGGCTCCATCGGTGGCGGTGTAAACGGCGTGCTGAATTTCCAGCTTTGGCCCGGTGAACGATTCGGCGGCAATGATGCTGCTATTGACCGAAACCACATGGTCCGCATTGTCGGCGCGGTGGCGGAAGACGACGAACACCGATCCGGCGGGCTCCAAATCCAGCCGCACCTTCGTGCGTCCGTCTTGCGTGCTCCAAACCGGCGCCGGTTCAATCACGCCAGTGTCAGCATGCCACAACTCCGGAATTTTTCCGCTGACCCGGAACGTACACTCGGCAGAGTCGAACTGCCGCCGCTGATTGGATACGAAATAGATGTCCGCCCCATCGGCAACGCGATGGACGTAAGCCAGCCGCGTGGTGGCGGACACGCCTTGAAATTCAAAATCCGGTTTCAGGTTTTGTGCGGCGAAGACATCGGCCAGTGATTTGCCCCAGACGATGCGGCCGTTGCCGTCGGCGTTTTCGAGAATGCTTATGCCGTCGCAATGGCCCCAAAGTTCGCGGGCGAGCTTTTTCACCTGTGCGTCACATTTTGGAAAATCGGCGAGACTGGGTGAATGTTGCGGGCGCGGGCCGACCACCGTCGCCCCGGCGCGCACCAGGTCGCGGATGCGGTTCAACACCGGGGGGGTCATGTTTACGTCGTCGGGCGGCAGAATCAACGCCGCGTAACTCGCGCCGCTGGTCAAGGTGATGCGCCCATTTTTCACCGTCGCGCCGTGCAGAAGCACGTCGGCGTTGATGGCATCATAATCGTAACCGGGTGGCAGCGGGGGATTGCCGGCGCGCATTTCCACGGGCGCGCTTTCCCCGGTGAAATAGGCGGCGTCCGCCACGGCGCGGCCCTGCTGCAAAAGAAATTCGCAGTGCGTTATATAATCAATCCACGGTTTTCCCTGCTTCCACCACGTCTCCGTGCGTTCGAAGTGAAAGCCCCATTGGCCCATCGTCATGCCCGGCCAGCGGTTCGTCCACGGCTGCATCGCGTAACGGTGGAAGACGTAGCGGTTCAAGCCCTGGCAATACATCAAATCGCCGAGCGTCTTCAGCGAATACGGATCATTGAGCCAGCGCCCGGCTTCGGGACTCGCGGTGAAGGATTCCGCCGCAACGATGGTTTTGCCGTAAATGTGCGCGATGGAGGCGGCGAGTTTCACCGACGGATGCCCCTGGCTGCCGCTCCAAAATTCACCCATCACGACATCGGCCGGCGCGCCGCATTGCAACGATTCAAACGGCCCGGTGTAAGGTTCGACCGCATTCATCAAGCCGTGCTGGCGGCACAACTCGGCGAAGTGGCCGTAATAATTTTCCGCAAACAAATCGGCGATGGTTCGACGCACGTCCCAAAGAAAACGTTCGGACACCGCGGGATTGTCCACGACTCTGCCGGTGAACGCGGGCAAGAATTTCAACGGATCATAACCGCGACGCTTTTGAAATTCTTCACGGAAATTTTCCGTCCAGTTCTGGCCGCCGACCTCGTAGCTGTCAATCAGCGAGCTGTCGAGCGTCTTGCCGGCAAGCGGCCCGAGGTCATCGAGAATTTTTTGCATGAAACCGTCCCAATGCGCGTCGAGCGCGGCTTTGCTGAATTTGTCGCATTCCAAACCTTCGCCGCCGTAGGCTGCGGGATGGTTGTTCACGCCGGTCGGCGTGTAGCCGATGCGCAAAATCAGCCATTTGCCGGCGGGCGCGTGCCAGTTTAATTTTCCGTCCGCCGTCAGTTTTGCGGTAAGATCAACGATGCTCCGGCGTGAAATCGCTCCCTTGGTTGAACGATTTATTTTGGTTGAAGACAAAACCGCATCACCGCTGAAGCCGGCTTTGGCTTCTAGATTTTCAATGAGCAAATTTGTTTTCGGCAACCGAAACGCAAGCACGGCGATGTCACGGTAAAAACCCAGCTTCGTCGGTGGCTCTGGCAAAACCGCGTTGAAATTCGTCGGGCCAGTCACGCGCGTTTCGCTTGAAGTGAGTCGTTGCATGGCGTTGGTCACGGTATTCCACGGACCCCCGCTGCTGGACCAGCCGGCGCAATTTTCCACACAAAGTTTGAGACCGAGCCGGTTCGCCTCCTGCACGGCGAATTTAAAATCCTCCCGCCATTCGGAACTCATGAATGGCACGCTGCCGCGCGGAATGCCGCAGTCCACGTTCACGATGGTTGCGCCGCCGAGGCCGATTTGCTTCATCGCCTCGAGGTCGGCGGTGATGCCTTCTTTGGTGATGTTGCCGTTCATCCAATGCCACCAGGTCTGCGGCTTGGCGGAATCCGGCGGGGCGAGAAAACCGGATTGCAGCGGATCGTTTGGTCCGGCGAACACGGCGAGAGCAAGGGACAGCACGGCTGAAAGGAGAAGGTGACGTGGCAATTTCATAATTGGCAAAATTGTTGGGCGCGGTTCAATCGCAATGCTTTTCTTTCATTTAATTCGTTTATGGATTTCCAATAGCTGCCAAACCAAGCTCAAACTTCTGAGCCACGGCATAACCGCGCTTGTATGTAAACTGGATGCGCCCGGCTTGGTCGGCGCGCAAGGAATGGATGATTTTGCCGTTGGCTTTCAGTTCGTAAATCGCGTTGGGCCGCAAATGGACCACTACGTGGCGCGTTGTTCCTTTGATCTGCGGAGACGTTTCCGTCCACTGGCGCAGCGCGTCTGGATTGTCAGGCCAGTTCTCAATTTGAACCGTCAATGGTTGGGCGGTCGAACGCGAGATTGACATTGCCCAATCCGTGTTCGTGCCCGGAAAGTATTCCATTCCCGTGTCGGTTGCATTGACGCCAAAGGGATGCGAATCGCGCAGCGTGCAAGCGCCGGAGGTTACCGCGCAACGTCCGGTGCTCAGATCGATCTCATAAAATCGCCCCCGCAACGGGTAACGAAGTTTTGTGCCGTTGAGATCAGCGACCAGGTGCGGTTCGAGATAAAGCCGTTTGGGCTTGGGTTGAATACCGTAGATATCACGATACAACCCCACGATTGCCATGCAGTTTCCAGCCAAAATGTCGTCACCCTCGCCACGCTGTGATTTCCTCAGGTAGCGTTGAAAAGACAATCCATCCTCATCATAGCGCGCCAAGGTTTTCTTAATATATTTGAGCGCCAGCGCAGGATCATGGGCGGCGTAAGCACGGACTCCCACCTCACCCCAGGACAAAAACAGATCCCCATTTTCATACTTCGGGAAAGGGAAATTTCCACCGCCGCCTTCCTCGCGCTGGTAGTTGAAGAAGCTGAGCGGCCAGGAAAAAAGATTCTCTTTTTGCATCTCCGATTCGATTCGATCGAGAATGGCTTTCTGCCGCGCCGGGTCGTCGCAAAGCCCGTAGGCGATCGCAGCGAAATTCACCGGGATGACCAGGTTATCGCCATGAATGGAGCCGTCCTTGTCGCGCCAATAGACATACCACTGATTGGTCGGGTTCCAGAAACCACCGTCAGAAATGGGGCGGTTGAAGCTGGTCTTCAATCGGGCTGCGAAATCGCGGTAGTTTGCCGCCCTGGCCGAATCACCAAGCGTATCCTCTGCGCCTGCCCACAATCCCAGGGCGTGGTGAAGTTCAGCATTGACCAGCGCATTTTCGAAGGACGCCCAGATAACATCAATCCAATCGCTCCCTCTCTGTTCTTTGCAGTCGTCGGTCATCACGGCCACAAGACCGCTTTGGCCGACTTCCCGGCGCAGCAGAAAATTCAACGCCTTTTCGCAAGTGCTCTTCTGCCCGGCCAGCCATTGCCGGTCTCCTGTCAGATCAAACTGCTCGGCCACACTGATCACATAATCCGGCTGGGAATCCAGCAGGTATCCCCACTGCGCCTCATAAAAGCCGTATTTATCATAGGTGCCGGGCATGGCATCCCATGGCCCATAGCACCAACGTGATTTGACCCGTCCGTCCGGACCGATCGCGTGGTCTCGATAATAATCCAGCGCCCTGGAATAATTGGCAGTGTAATCTGGGTCGCCCAAAGCCTCCCCGATCTCCCCAAACCATTGTTCGTGCAGGCAAATGTAACCCGACCGCCAACCGTTGCCACCCACCAACTGCGAGTCGATTACACCATAACGTGCCACCGTGTTCAGCAACTCGCGAATGCTTCCGCTGTTCAACCCTTGAAATGTGCCGCGGTCATAGGCCTGATCGTAGTCCAGTGCCTGCAACGCAAATTCGACACTTATTTCACCAGCCTTCACCTGGAATGGCGCCCAAAGATCCTGCCTATTAGGAAGAAAACGATTCAAATCGTGTTTGGGCTTCAGATCCTCACCGCTGACAACGTAATTGAAGGAGAACACTCCGTTCGGCTGATGCGAGAAGCGAACGGATTCATATTGATCCTTGGGAAGACTGGGAATTATTCGCAGGCAATCATTCTGCTCGCGGTTCCAGAAAGTCACCGCCCCGGCGTGCGCGCCATATGTCGCGTTGGGCGTTTCCAAATATTTGTTCCAGACTACTCCTCCGTTATCGAGCATTCCTCCGGTCCAGGTGGACATGTTGCTGAAATCCCATTCCGGGAACGCAGCATCATCCAGGATGGTCGCCGTTGAATATTTCCGGGTGATCCGCCACACGATCCGATCCGCCTGGACCGTAAATTGCCAGGTCTCGCGTATCTCGCTCCCCGGCTGGCCGAAGATAATCCCGGTTACGGTAAGCGTATGCTTCTTGATGGCGACGCGGGGTGTGGCAATGCCGGACCTGGTGGTAAACCACCGGCCATCCAGGCAAATGCCGCTGGCAACGCCTGGTTCTGCTGCCACCTCGCGCCCGCGCACGATGACCTGATCCAAGACGCAACGACCATCGTAGTTCAACCTCAACGCCAGCCGCCCCTGCGCGTCAGCCAGCGTAACCAGCTTTCGTTCGACATCCTGATGAATCGTTCCTTGTTCGGCAGCCAGGGTGGTAGTCCCCCCGACCAAAATTGCCGCCAACATCAAAAACACCATCCGACAACTGAATTGACTTCGTTCCGGGACAGTTCGTTGTCGCACCGAAGTTGTCTCACGCCGGCAGCAATCACACAGCAGATCAAATTGGTTTTTATGGCGCTTCACACGGAATCGAGTTTGTCCCCCATGGGCTCGGCTGCGGGCCCATCTTGAAAATAATTGTGCCGCCGTTTTTCAGTTCCTTGTAAGGCAGGAACGGTGAACCCCAGTTCCGGCCATTCAATTTGACTGATTGGATGTAGATGTTCTGACCGGAAATATTTTCCGCGGTCATCGTGAACTTCTTCCCATTGGAAAGATGCATGACCGCCTTCGGAACCTGCGGCGCGCCGATGACATAATAATCGCTTGCCGGACAGACCGGATAAAATCCC
>CAZKTW010000214.1:0-6753 GCA_964555775.1 uncultured Bifidobacteriaceae bacterium
TTTCTCGTTGCCCAGAATCTGCTGCCCCGCAGCGTGGTGGTGGAGCACAACGGTGACGCGGTCGCGCCATCGGAATTCTCCCGGCGCCAGCTTAATCCCGGCGACAAACTGGAGATTGTAAAAATCGTCGCGGGGGGATGATGAGGAACGGGGAAATTTGTCTCCAAATCCGGCCGGCGTCAGCTTAAGTTGTGAACATTATGGACTGGCTGACTCATTTTTTCTGGCACGATGTCATCTGGCACAATGACAAACTGTTTGGCATCCAGTGGAGTGTTTGGAAAGTGATCGGCTGGATGGGTAATGTTACCTTTTCTTCACGGTTTATCGTTCAATGGTATGCCTCTGAAAAGAAAAAGCGCGTGGTGGTGCCGACCGCTTTTTGGTGGTTGAGTTTGCTGGGGTCGTTGCTTTTGCTCGTCTATGCTTTGCGCAAGACCGATTCCGTTTTTATATACGCCTATCTCTTTCCGTGGATCCCATACACCCGCAATCTCATCATCCACTATCGACACAAAAAAGCTCACTTGGGCTGCCCCGGTTGCGGCCAGAGTTGTCCGCCACAATCGAATTTTTGTTCGAACTGTGGCACCCGGCTGACGCCGGCTACTTCTTAGGCATGGCGGGGGCGCTGGGCGCAACAGGCGAGCCGGCGGGCGGCGGCACAATGCCGTACTTTTTGAGGATGGGCAGGAAGTCGGGATGCGTGACGCCATAGGCCGTGAGCTGCTTCACAAAAGTTTCCATGTTCTGCTGGTCCCGTTTGAAGGCTTCGAGCATCTGGGAAACCTGCGGTTTGACGGCCGTAATGTCCTTGCCCGTGAGGCTGGCCTGGCGGAACAGAAACACGGTGAGGGTGCCGCTGACGACGACGAGGGCCAGCAACAACGTAAAAACCTGATGCCGCAGCGCCACCATCTGATCCAATAATTCAGTCTGCGCCGCGGAATTCGTTTCGGATTCGTTCATGGTAGATTAGTGGGTGGCAGGTTTGCCAAAGGCGGCCTGCAGAATGCGTTGAATTTCCGGGTTCGGGTTTTTCTGGCTGTAAGCATTCGCGTCCTGGGCGAGGGATTCAACGGCCATACGGTAGGTGTTGGCCTGGGCGGCCTGGATTTGCAGGGTGCGCAACGTGCGCGTGCGGAAAATCGTCTGCAACGCAAAAATCACGCCCAAAATCGCCAATATCGCCAGGACCAGGTTCAAGGCGGTTGTAACATTGTCATTTTTCATAAGGGTCTCGTGAATTTAACGAATCAGCGGCGGATGTCCAATGATTTTTAGACGCCGAAAAGGCCGAAAAGGGATTGATTTCATGCGGGTTGGCTGGCATCAATCGCGCGATTCAGAGTATTACGGTGGCCAAAGAAGAGCCAATTGAATTGACGGGAAACGTCATGCAAGTGTTGCCTGGCACGATGTTCCGGGTGGCCTTGCCCAACGGCCATGAGGTGCTCGCGCATATTTCCGGCAAAATGCGCAAAAACTTCATCCGCATCAGCGTCGGCGACAAGGTCAATGTTGAAATGTCACCCTACGACCTGAACAAGGCGCGCATCACCTACCGGCACAGTTGAACGCGAATTGGGATGGCTCGACGGTAGAAGCCGGGGCGGCCGGATTTATTTCAGCATTTCCCTCACCTTTGCCGCCTCATGCGTCGGCGGCTGGCAGGCGTTGCCCGTACAAAGATAAACCACGGCCCCATCCTTCGCGGGCAAGGTCCGGGCAAGAGGTTCGACCGGCCCGCCGGTGCCGAGCACGACTTTGTTCGGCTGATAAATCGAATGCGCTGCGCGCAACAGTTCCAGCGCTTTCGGCGAGGCGGGATCCCCGGCAATGACGACGCGCCGCGGCTCTTCCAGTGAGAAATCCAGCGCGTGCATCATGAACGGCAGGGCCTGCGGAAAACTCTGGAGGCGATGGGCGAACAATCGCAGCGTGGCCTCAGCGGGTTTCTTGAAGTCCTCGCGACCGGTGATCGCGGCCAGTTTTAACAACGCCAGCGTCGCCACGGAATTGCCCGACGGCTCGGCCCCGTCGTAATCATCCTTGACCCGCAAAATCAAATCTTTTGCCCCGACCGAGCTCTGCCAGAATCCTCCGTTTTCAACGTCGTGGAATTTCCCGATCATTGCCTCCGCCAGCACCACGGCAAACTCCAGGTGATTCGGTTCGAGCGCGGCCTCGTACAAATCGATCACCCCGGACAGCAGGAAGGCGTAAGCTTCGAGCAATTGGACGTTATCATGCTCTCCGTCACGCCACCGGTGGTAGAGCGTCTTCGTTTTCGCGTCCCAGAGTTTTGATTGAATAAAAGCAACGTTTCTCCCGGCGGCGTCACGATAGGTTTCGTCGCCCAGGACGGCATAGGCACGCGCCATCGCCCCCAGCATCAGGCCATTCCAGGAAGCGAGGATTTTATCGTCCAGATGCGGCCGGATGCGCTGACTGCGTCCGGCGAGCATTTTCTTTTTGGCGGAGGCGAGCAACGGTAATTCAATCTCGGACAAATTGGGATCAACGATACTCAATACATTTTGATTCGGCAGGGGGGCCGGGTGGCTGTGGTCGGTGAAGTTGCCCGGCTCGGTGATGCCGAAGTGACGCACCACCACCTTGAACTCCCCGGACGTGAGCAATTTTTCCAATTCCAACCGCGTCCAGCAGTAGAATTTTCCTTCGTGACCTTCGCTGTCGGCGTCCTCGGCGGAATAAAAACCGCCGTCGGGATGCGTCATGTCACGCAAAACATAATCAAGAATGTCGCGGGCAGTGCCGGCATGGTCCGGTGCTTTCGCGAGGACGGGCTCCGCGGATGGAAAACCTTTTCCGCTTGAAGGATCAGGGGTCTTTGTAACCCGCCCTTCCGAAACCAGATGGGCGTCAAGGTACAGCTGCGCCAGTTGGGCGTTGTCGTAGAGCATCTTCTCGAAGTGCGGCACAAGCCATTCCGCATCCACCGAGTAACGCGCAAATCCACCGCCGAGTTGATCGTGAATGCCGCCGGCCGCCATGCGTTCACACGTATGCAACACCATGCGCGCCGCCTCATCGTCGTGAAAACGTGCCGCGCCCCGCAGCAACAGCGACGGCATGCCCGGCTGCGGGAATTTCGGGGCTCCGCCGAAGCCGCCGTGGCGCGGGTCATGGGTCCGTTTCAAAAACTCGATTGCATTCTTGAGCGTATCCCGGGTCAGAACCACATCGTCCGCGTTTTCACCCGCGACCGCGGCTTCAAGTCGCGCGTGAATGTCCGCGGCGGAACCGGTGATCTCGTTGTTTCGTTCGTGCCACAGCGCTGCGATTTGCCGGAGCAGCTGCGAAAAACCCGGACGGCCCTGGCGGTTATCCGGCGGGAAATACGTGCCGCCAAAGAACGGCTTGAGTTCCGGCGTGAGAAACACATTCAACGGCCAGCCGCCGGAACCGGTCGTGGCCTGGACAAAAGTCATGTATATTTTGTCCACGTCCGGCCGCTCTTCCCGATCCACCTTGATGCTGACGAAATGTTCATTGAGAACCCCGGCAATCTGTTCGTCCTCGAATGATTCGCGCTCCATGACATGGCACCAATGACAGGTGGAGTAGCCAATGCTGAGGAAAATCGGTTTGTTCTCCGTGCGTGACCGGGCAAAGGCCTCGTCACCCCACGCATTCCAATCCACGGGATTGTGCGCATGCTGGAGCAGATAGGGTGATTTTTCGCGCGCCAGGCGGTTGGTGTGTTTGTGAACAGCAGAGCTCATTTGACCGGTGGGGATCCTAGGCGAATCCCGAGCGGACTTAAAGGAAACATTCAACGCTCAACATTCAACATTGAACGCTCAAGTGTTCCTTCTGGCTTCGGGGAGGAGCGTGGGATGCCCGCTCGCGATGGATCGGAGTTGAATGTTTGATGCTCACAACGCCTCCAATTTTGCGTCGTCACTGGCAGGCGGTTGCGATAGCTTGCGGCCATGTTATCGGCCAAACCATGGCAGGGCGAAGCCGTGATTCAATTCTGCGGCGTGCAGCTGCTTTGCTTTTTGCTTGGCCTGACAGTTGCCGGTTTGTTGCAGAAAGCCGGATTCGCCGCGTTCCAGCCGCCGGATGGATTTGGCGCTGTGCTGTTGGGCACGCTCGGTTTTCAGGGCATGACCTGGGTGTTGATTCCATTTTTTTTGCGTCACCATCAGGTTGGCTGGCGGGAAGCCTTTGGTATTCGCGCGCCGCAATTGCCGCACACACTGCTTATGGCCGGGGGAACGACCCTCGTCATTTTACCGGTGGCGTGGGGCCTGCAAATCATTTCGGGGAGCGTGCTGACGCATATCGGCTGGCCACTCGAGGAGCAGGCGGCCGTAACCCTGCTGACCAACGCGAAATCGTGGTGGATGCAAATTTATCTGGGGGTGTTTGCCGTCGTGCTTGCACCTGTGGCCGAGGAATTTATTTTTCGAGGGGTGTTGTATCCATTTGTCAAACAAGCCGGCTCCCCGCGCTGGGCCTTCCTGGGCGTCAATGCCCTCTTTGCGCTGATTCATCTCGATGCGGAAACCTTGGTGCCATTATTTGCGTTCGCACTCGCCCTGACGTGGCTCTATGAACGCACCGGCAGCCTGTGGGCGCCGATTTCGGCCCATGCGCTGTTTAATGCCGCGAATCTCGTCGTCCTTCATTTTAGCGGACCGTTGAACCAGTTTTTGCAGAAGGTCGCCCATGTCCTGCATCTGCCATGAACGAATTTGAACTCATCGCGCGCCTGACAAAATCGCTGCCGACGAACCAAAACGTCGTGATCGGCGCGGGCGATGATTGTGCCGTGCTGGATTTCGGGCTGCCGGACCAATGGCTGTTGTTCAAAACCGACGCGATCGTTGAAGGCATTCATTTTACCCGGGACACGGCCCCGGAAAAAATCGGCCACAAGGCGCTGGCCCGCGGCCTCAGCGACATCGCCGCAATGGCCGGCCGCCCCACCGCCGCCCTCGTGACCATTGCCCTGCCGCGGAAATTTGACCCGAAATTTGTTGGGGCCATTTACGCCGGCATGAATACGCTGGCTGAAAAACACGGCACCGCCATTGTGGGCGGTGAAACGACGACAAATCCGGAACGCATATTGATTTCCATCGCGCTGCTGGGTTTGGTGCCGCGCGGCAAGGCCTTGTTGCGCTCCGGGGCAAAAGCCGGCGACGTGATTTTTGTCACCGGCGAGCTGGGCGGTTCGCTGGCGGGCAAGCACCTGGAATTTGAACCGCGCCTGGCCGAAGCGCGCTGGCTCGCGGAATATTTTCCCGTTCACGCCATGATTGATTTGAGCGACGGGCTGGCAGGCGATTTGCGACATATCCTGAAAGCGAGCCACGTCGGAGCGGAACTGCTCAAGACGGCCATCCCCGTCAGCCGGGCGGCGAAACTTCGGGCACGTGGCCAGGCTCGTGGGAGCATGGCTGAAGTCAGTTTGCCGCGTTCTCACGAACACGGCCACAAACCGCCTTTTGTCGCGGCACTCACGGACGGCGAAGATTTTGAATTGCTGTTCACGGTGCCGGGCGCCCACGCGGTGAAGCTGCTGGACGCCTGGAAGAAACAATTTCCGAACCTTCGCCTGAGCTGTATCGGCAAAATCACGGCGGGTGAAGGAATCACGCTGCGCGACAAAAACGGCATCCAACCGCTTACCGCTGATGGCTACGTTCATTTCGCATAGTCCGGCGGAAACGGCAACGCTCGGCGAACGCTGGGGCCGCGCCGCGGAATGCGGACTCGTCATCGGCCTCTCCGGCGATCTGGGCGCCGGCAAGACGCAGCTTGTGAAGGGCATCGCGCGCGGGCTGGGTGTGACCGCACAGGTGCATTCGCCGACCTTTACCTTGGTAAACGAATACGGCGGCGGACGCTTGCGGCTGTTTCATCTGGATTTATACCGGCTTGAAACACGCGGACAGATTGTGTCCGCCGGATTGGAGGAATATCTGCAACCGGACGGCCTGGCGGTGATTGAATGGGCGGAAAGGCTGAAAGATGGTGAACGGAAGCGGGAAGCCGGTTGTGGGATCAAATGGGTTCAAATTGAAATAACCGGTGAAACCGAACGGCGAATTATCTATGACGATTTTGGCGCTTGAATTTTCGTCCGCCCAAAGAAGTGTCGCGGTCGTGTGCGGTCGTGCCGGCGAGGCCGTGTCCGTGGTCAGCGAGGTGGTGGAAAGCGGCGCCGGCGGAACAACGGCGTTTGCCATGATCCGCTCGGCTTTGCACGAGGCACAATTGGAGCGCGAGCAGATTGAAGTGCTGGCCATTGGCCTGGGGCCTGGTTCTTACACGGGCGTCCGGGTCGCTCTCTCCATTGCCCAAGGCTGGCAACTGGCGTCCCGTCCCGGGGGCATCAAACTGCTGGGCATCAGCAGTGCGGAATGCGTCGCCGCGCAGGCATCGGCGGAAAAAATTTGTGGCCGCATGAACGTGGTGATGGATGCACAACGGAATGAATTTTATCTGGCAGCATACGAAATCTCCGCGAGCGACTGGTCGGAAATTGAACCATTGCGGATTTTGACGCGGGCGGAGGTTGAATCGCGGGCGGCCGCGAAAGAAATTTTGATCGGACCGGAGGTCACACGCTGGTTTCCAGGCAGCCGGCTGGTTTTCCCGCGCGCGGCGATGTTGGGGCGGCTCACCTTGAACCGAAATCATTTTGTCGCCGGCGAAAAGCTGGAACCGATTTACCTCCGGGAAACGAATTTTGTGAAGGCACCGCCGATCCGA
>CAZKTW010000215.1:0-6746 GCA_964555775.1 uncultured Bifidobacteriaceae bacterium
CGCAAGGCGATCAATTACGGGGATTTCAACCTGTTGTTTGATTATGTGCGGAAGGTAAAACCGCGGTTCATCATCAACGCGGCCGGATATCGGGGCCGACCCAACGTGGATGCCTGCGAAGCCGCCCGCGAAGAAACGCTGTTTGCCAATACGCTGCTTCCCCAGACCGTGGCCCGGGTCTGCTCCATGACCGACACCCCGTGGGGACATGTTTCCTCCGGCTGCATTTACCGCGGGGCCAAGCTGATTCTCAATGGGAAAACCCAGAACGTGGAAGGAGCGGAACTGCGGCGGTTGTTTGCCGAAAGTCCGGAAAAAATCTGCGGCTATACCGAATGGGATGAACCTAATTTTGCCTTTCGTCATGCTCCCTGCAATTTTTACAGCGGCACCAAGGCCCTGGCCGAAGAAGCCATCCGCGGGCTCGGCGAGACCTATATCTGGCGCCCGGGCATGCCCTTCAACGAGCGGAGCGAACCCCGAAACCTCCTCTGGCGCCTGCAACATTACGCCAAGGTGTTCGACGGCGTAAACTCGATTTCACACCTCGAAGACTTCGTCCGGGCCTGCCTGGATCTTTGGGAAAAACAGGCGCCGTTTGGCATTTACAACGTCACCAATCCCGGCGCCGTGGCCACCCGGCAGGTCGTGGACATGATCCAGCGGATCCTCAAACCGGAGCGCCGCTTTGAATATTGGGACAGCGACAAAGAATTCTATCTCTATGGCGCCAAGGCGATGCGCTCCAATTGCGTCCTTGATGTTTCAAAATTATTGGCCACCGGCGTGAGGATCCGTCCGGTGGAAAAAGTCCTGGAAGATTCGCTGCGCCATTGGACCATATCCGTGGGTGAATTGGTCCCTCATTAAAAATGTTCCCAATCTCCTCCAAAAACCCCAGACTGCCCCGGCGCTCGATGATAAAATCAAAAAAATCCGCTTTTTCACGCACCACCAAAAGGAAAACCCGTATCCTGTTCCGGACGTTGCTCCTGGGTTTCTTTGCATTGGAACGCCAGGCCCGGGCCCAATATATCCTGGCGCCCGGTCCTCAACCGCCCGACGAAACCCCGCCCGCCCTGCAACAAGCCGGTGACATGAACGTCTTTGCCACCGTGCCTAAAACCGAGGCGGAGCTGTTCAAGTGGGGGCCGTTGACCTTGCGGCCGCACCCTTATTACCAGTTCCTGTATGCCGACGGGATTCTGTCCAGCAGCAACCAGGTCGCCCATACCACCATCCAGATGATCTCGCCGGGCGCCCTCCTGCAAATCGGCCGGAATTGGACCCTGGACTACTCACCCTTGTGGTCGCTCTATTCCAACCGCCAGTTCTCGGACACCTTCGGACAGACGGCCAGGCTTATCGGCGGAACCACTTATAAAGATTGGCTCCTGGGACTCAATGAAACCTACACCGACTCGTCCTCTCCTTCGGCCGTGACCGCCAGCCAGACCCGCACAAAAAGCTACAGCACGGCCCTCGATGGTTCGTACACCATGAACAGCAAGATGTCGCTGGATCTGGCCTTGAACCAGAATTTGGTCTCGGCGGACCAGTTCTCCAGTTACAGTGAGTGGTCCACGATGGATTGGCTGAATTATCAATTCTGGCCCCGGCTGAACACCGCCCTCGGCGTGGGCGGCGGCTACGACGACGAGGCCTCCGGTCCCGACATGACCTTTCAGGACTTCCAGGGACGGGTCAATTGGCGAGCCACCGATAAAATCGGTTTCCAAATCCACGGTGGCGCGGAGGTCCGGCAATTCCTGAGCGGCGGCCGCGCCCCTCTGGTCAACCCGATCTTCGACGCCACCATCCAATACCATCCCTTCGAGCAAACCCGGATTTCCATCGCCGCTTTGCGTTCCGTGGCGTCCTCATATTTGCTGGATCAGGTCACGGAAAACACGGGTGTCAACGCCAGTCTGAACCAACGGTTGTTGGGCAGGCTTTTCCTGGATGTGACCGGCGGTTACCAGTTGGTGAAATATGTTTCGTCGGTCAACACCGGCACCGGCCCCAATCGCGAGGATGATTTCTACTCGTTTAACGTGCGATTGAGCCGGGCTTTCCTGAAGCGCGGTACCATCGCGGTGCTCTACCAGTTCAGCAAGGACGACTCATCGCTTCCGGGTTACAGCTTCACCAGCCATCAGGTCGGATTCGAGATCGGCTACAGCTACTGAGCCTCAGAACCATTGGAATTTCTCCGGCACGTAGATCGTGTCGCCCGGCTTCAAGTAAAACGGTGTGCCGGCCTTGCCCTCCATTATCAGCTTCAGGTTCAAGGTGAATTTTTTCACGTGGTCGCCTTCCTGCCGGATCACTTCCACTTCCTTCATGTTGGCCTTCGAATAATCGAACCCGCCCGCTTCCATGATGGCTTCAAAGGCCGTTATCGGATGGTCGGACACGATCCTTCCCGAACGCAGCACCGATCCCGTCACATAAACCGGGATGGTGGAACTCTGCACCTCCACCGTTACTTCCTTCGACAGCAACTGCGTCGAGTAAAGTTCTGCCAGATCGGCTTCCAGTTGTTTCGGCGTCTTGCCCGCCGCCTTAACTTCGCCGACCAGATCGAGCGAGATCATGCCATCCCGGCGAATCGGCGCTGTCTTGTTCAGGTTCGCATTGGCGGGAAAGGAAATTTTCAGCACGTCACCTTCCCGCAAGGTCAGTGACTCCGTGACATTGGTGCCGTGTTGGGCGGTTGGGGGCAGGGGAGATGGCGTCTGGCAGCCGGCAGCCAGCATCAGCACCACCAGTCCCGGCACCAGCGTGATCAGCCAGCAAAAGGAACGGACGCTGCCGCCAGTGATTTCCACGATGAATTTTTTGGTCATGGTTGATTTCCTCGGTTAAAAATGATGCTTCCTTTTGCACAGGAATGGCCGATAAAGTCAATTCGCATTTCATGTCCAGCCCTTCATTGCCATTCCCCGAATCCAAACAGGGTCCGGTTGTGACTTCCAACGTTCTTCCCTTTATGATGGCTTCGGCGCATGCGGTATCATACTGATTTGCCATCAAAGAGACATGAAAGACGGGCGTCAAGCCGCGGGCTCACCCCTCACCCTGGCCGTCTCCCCGTTGAGGGGAGAGGGAACAGCAAATGGACGTTCGGCCTCAGCCTATGACATCCACCCACAATGGCCATCGCTTTTCAAAGCCACCGGCCGCTGATTCTCCCTCTCCGTTCCATTGGATCAAGGGGAGAGGGCCGGTGCGAGGTAAGGCCGTTGACTTTCAGCCTTTCGGTCACTTTGAACGCAATTAGGTCTCACGTCTTGGAACCCATGCTTGTTTTCGCGGCTTGACGTACCGGCCGGATTTCCGGATTCTGCGCCCGCAACGCAACAACCAAAGCATTCGATTATTTTATGAAATCATATTTTATCCCGGTCCTCGCTCTCGGATTGATGGTGGGTTCAGTGCCGGCTCAGGATAAACCCGAACCCATGACTCCAAAGCAGAAAACGAGCTATGCGATTGGCCTGGACATCGCCTCGACTCTCAAGCGGCAGGAAATTGAACTGGATGCCAAGTCTCTTGCCACCGGCATCTCCGATGGGCTGACTGGCAAACCCGCGCTCACGGCGGAGGAGCAGAAGGCCGTGTTGTTGGACCTGCAAAAGACCCTGATGGCCAAGGCGACCGAAACCCAGAAGGCCGCCGGGGAAAAGAACCAAAAGGCCGGTGAAGCTTTCCTTGCCGCGAACGCAAAGAAGGACGGTGTAAAAACCACGGCCAGCGGGCTCCAATACAAGGTCATCAAGTCCGGTACCGGCCCCTCGCCGAAAGCGACCGACACGGTCAAGGTGCATTACCAGGGCACGCTGGTTGACGGAACGGTCTTCGACAGTTCGATCGAGCGTGGCGAGCCAGCCACCTTCCCCGTCAAAGGCGTGATTCCGGGTTGGACGGAAGCGCTGCAACTGATGAAGGTGGGCGACAAGTGGCAATTGTTCATTCCCGCCAAGCTCGCCTATGGCGAAGACGGCCCCGACCCCATCGGTCCGAACAGCTCGCTGATTTTCGATGTGGAATTGCTCAGCATCGAAAAACCGTAAGCAGCATCATCAGGCCCAAGGGCCGGGCAAAGTTGCTCGGGTGGCAAAGCATTGGCGAAGTCTGACAGGTCTGGTTCTGACGCAAAAAGTCCAAACGCTAAAGTTTAAAATAACTTCAGCCTTCGGCCTTTGTTTGCCTATTCCATCGCGGCCAGCACGTCATCGAGGGACAGCGTGGCGAAGGTGGCGGCGTAATCCGACATGGCATAGGGCACAATCAGCCGCTGGTCGTGCAACAGACTGCCGCAGGAATAAACCACATTGGGCACGTAACCTTCCCGCTCGTTTTCGTTTGGCTTGATGATGGGTTCACGCGTACGGCCGAGCACCTTGGTGGGGTCGTCCCGGTCGAGCAGGAACGCGCCGATGCAGTACTTGCGCATGGCCCCGACGCCGTGGCTGAACACGAGCCAGCCGGCCTTGGTTTCGATGGGCGAACCGCAGTTGCCCATCTGGATGAATTCCCAGGGGAAGGTCGGCTTCACCACCAGTTGCGCCGTATGCCAGAAATGGGGATGGTCGGAGAACATCACATAAATGTTTTCGTAATCCTGCCGCCCGAGCATGGCATATTGGCCGTTGATTTTTCGGGGGAACAGGGCCATGCCCTTGTTCTGCACCGCCGGACCATTCAACGTGGAGAACCTGAAATGCAGGAAATCAGATGTCTCGATGAATTGCGGCAGGATCAACCGGCCGTCGTAGGCGGTGTACGTCGCGCAATAAGTTAGGGTGCCGTCGTCGTTGTGGAACTGGACAAAGCGGGCGTCCTCAATGCCGTTGCTTTGTGACGGGGTGACGGGGAACAGGACGCGTTCGGACAACCGCGTCCCCGGCTCGAACCGCACCTCATAATTGGACTGGGCAAACACGAGTGTTTTTCTGGCTGCCGTCTCGGTGTCATGGCCGTGCGGCCTGAGTTTTTCCTCGATCTGAGTTATGCTGACGCGAAGTTCATTGAGCGTGAACGTGTCACCGAGGCTTTGCAGCAATTCCCGGCTGAAACTGCCCGCCAGTCCCAGCTCCTGCATCTTCCGTTCGAATAATTTTTTTTCGAAGGAGGCATTCGGCACCTGTTCCGCCTCCAGACAGTAACGGGTGGGCTCGTTGATGATGATGGTGCCGTCGGCATCAAGGGTTCCAGTGCGAAACGTGACTGAAGAAATGTGGCCTTCGCCGGTCGCCCGCAGGCTGAGCACGAACCGCAGCGAGCCGGGCGGCAGATCCGACTGATCCGGGTGCGGCACCATGGAGGGATTGAACAGGGCTGCCGCCTCGAGCGAATATTCGTGGGTGAAATAGGCGGCGATCAACAGCTGCCGCTGCTCTGACAAGGTTTCGTCGGTCAACAGATAGGGCCGCACCTGCTGAAACCGCCGTTTGAGCATCCGGGTGATTTCGATGTGGCGCTCGCCGAATTCGGCCATGACTTCCCGGAGCAGGTTGTGGACATCACCCTCGGCCAGCGCCAGGACCCTGGCGCAAATCTTGATGAAGCGTTGTTCGGTGGTGGGATAGAAGGGCCGGAGCAACACGCGCGCCGGATCCGGTCGCAGCAGGACTTTGGTCCGTTGAATGGGGAAGGCTTTCATGGTTTGGTTGCGACCGCCTCGGTTGGTACACTCAGCTGGTTGAGCAGGGGTATGGCGGTTTGGGCGAGGCGCAATTCCGCCAGTGAGCACAGGAACGCCAGCGTGGATTCCGCCCCCTGGTTTTGGTTCACCCGATCCACGTGCAAGGCATCGCGGCAACCGCCGGTGTTCGACGAATACAGTTCAAAACCGAGGTCGTTCCAGCCCAGGAACCAGTCGAACGCGCGTTGTGCCTGCTCAAACCACCAGATGTCCGCCGTGGCCTGATAGGCTTCGAGACAGGCCGATACCATGGCGTGAGCCTCGACGGGTTGCTGGTCAAAAGTCGCGCGCGTGCCGCCGCGGGGATAAAAACCGTTGCTGCCGATGGGCCGGAAATCGCCGCTTTCCGAGGTCTGTAACTCCACGAGCCAACGCAAGGCCTGGAGTCCGCGCTCGAAGACCGATTTCTGTCCGGTCACCCTTCCGCTCAGAATCAACGCATGGGCGAGCTTGGCATTGTCGTAGGAAAGCACTTCCTCAAACCAGGGCCAGTCCTTCTTCGCCACGCGGTCGAACAAGTCCATCAGCCGCGCGGTCAGCGCTTCCCGGATTTGTGTGGCCAGCCGGTCGCCGCTCAACCGTTGCAAATACTCGTGAATGCCGAGCAGGCTGAACGCCCAGGCGCGCGGCGAGGTGAACTCCGTCACCACCGGCAGGGCCCGATCGAAAATCTGCCCGGCCAGGATTTGAAAGCTCCGATAGGGCGAACGCCCCACGCCCAGACCCAATGCCCAGAGCGCCCGGCCGTGACAATCCTCCGAACCCTGATCGTCGAGCCAGTGCCGGTCAAAGCTCAGCAGATTGTGGAAGCGCCTGGTCTTGGGATTGAACGCGTAATGCAGAAAGGCTGCGTAGGTCGTGGCCAGCGTCCGCACGCGATCCGGTTCCTCCTCCAGCTCGTCGAGCAGCACCGATAAAATGAAGGCGCGGGCGTTGTCGTCCGTGCAGTATCCCTCCGAAAAATTCGGCACGGTGAAGATGGCGTGCTGAAAAATGCCGGTCGAATCGGTCAGCCGCGACAGGTGGGTGAGCTTCA
>CAZKTW010000216.1:0-6652 GCA_964555775.1 uncultured Bifidobacteriaceae bacterium
GGTGGAAATGACCGAGACGGCGAACATCCTGAACAACGCCACGCCGCGCAGCCTCGTCGTGCTGGACGAAATCGGGCGCGGCACGAGCACGTTCGATGGCTTAAGCCTGGCGTGGAGTATCGTCGAGCATCTGCACAATCAGGTCGGCGCGAAGACGCTGTTCGCGACGCATTACCACGAACTGACCGAACTCGCGGCGCGCCTGCCGCGCTTGAAAAATTTCAACGTGGCCGTGCGCGAATGGCGCGACCAGATCGTTTTCCTGCGCAAAATCGTCGAAGGCGGCACGGACAAGAGCTACGGCATCCATGTGGCGCGGCTGGCCGGTGTGCCGAAAGAGGTGTTGGAACGCGCCAAGGAAATTTTGGTCAACCTGGAGGAATCCGAACTCACCCCGGAAGGCACCGTGCGCCAGTCTCCGCGCCGCCAACAAGACCGGGAAAAGCTCAAACAACTTGCTCCGCCTCCACAGATGGATTTGTTCGGCTCGTAGCAGCGGGCATCCTGCCTACCGTTGCGCCGGGCGTCCCGCCCGGCGGAATCAACGCTCGACCCACCAATCGTGCTGGAAAATTTCAGAAAACCGTACGTATCCTCCGGCATTCTTTCCGGGCGGCGGGACGCCAGCCCTCCACGGCAGACGAGACGTCCGCCGCTACAATTTTACTCCTGCCAGACCGTTACTCCGGCAATAGGTACATCGGCCGTCCCGATGAGGATTTTTGCATTCTTCGGGACAGGCGCACGCTGTGGCTTTTCGGTGAAATTGGTCGCGACCCAGAAACCGTCACGCCAGTCCACCAGAAAACCGTCGGCTAAATTCTCGACGGCGACGACGGCGCGCTGGAAATCTTCCCGGATGAGCTGGGCTTCAAGCCCACCATCCTGCGAATCCACGCCGATATAGGTCACGGTGCCTTTGCCGAGTTTGCGTGTCACCGCAGCCACACCGCCGGCATAATATTGGTCGGCATAATGGGCCAGCGTGGTCGTGCCCGATTGAGGTTCGAGAACTTCAGCCCAGGTTGCCCAGGTGTGAATTTGTTTACCCGCCTGCACCTTGCCCACGTACGGTTCGGGCAGAGTGTCGTAAAATTTGATCTTCGCACCAATAAGATCGAGGATGGGCGCGGCCCACGGGCCTTCCCACAAATGGCCGTCGCGATCTTTCTGTCCGGTGCGGCAGGTGATGATCAAATGCCCGCCTTGTTCGGCGTAATCCTTCCAGCGTTGCACGAGTTTTTCGTCAACCAACTGGCAGGCCGGCACCACGAGGAACGGGTACGAGTTGAAATCCTTGTCCTCGGTGATCACGTCCACCGGGCAGCCGAGGCGTTTGAGCGCGCGGTATTGTTTCAGGATGTGCTCCATCGTGTCCCAACGGACGTTTTGTTTGTGATCATCAATGTTCCACCGGCTCTCGACATCATAGAGCAGTGCGGTGTGGCGTGCGGCGTAGGCGGCCGGTTCCTTGGCGTCAGGTTTGAGATTTTTCCGCAGCAACGCCATTTCCTGCGCGGCCTGTGAATATTGTTCACCACCGGTGGTGGGAGTGATCCCGTCGGTGCCGACGAGCCCGTAATGATATTGTTCAGGGCCGGAAAGTGGTTCGCGGTAACGGTAGGTGCAGACCATTTTCGCATCGGCAGCAAAGGCGCGCAGGATCCAGAGATGCACCGCCCCGGGATACGGCTGCGGGTTCACATCGCCCCAATTCACCTGGCCGGGCTGCAATTCCATCAGACCCTCAAAGCCGTTGAGGCTGCGGTGGAAATCATGGGAAAAGGACATGGCGGCTGCGCTGCCCAGGCGGAAACCCAGCGGACCTTCGTTCAAGTTGCCATGCACCGGATAATGCGTCCACGTGATGATCTCGAAATCCTGGCTGTTGAGTGCCGGGTTCACCGCGCCGAACATGTGCATGAAATTGCTCGTGATCCACTGGCGGTGACCGCAGTACTTGCGCAGGATGCCCGTCTGGAAACGCAGATAGTCGGCGGTGGATTCGGCAAACCACCTTTTCGCGTCGAGCAGTGCATGTTCGTTGACCTGCGCGACCAGTTCTTCTTTGTTTGGGAGGCGGATCTGGTCAAAATTCTGGTAACGCTGTGACCAGAAGGACGTGCCCCAGGCGGCGTTGAGGTTTTCGATGGTGCCAAATTTGTTCTTCAGCCAGATGCGAAATTTCGCCTGGCAGGAGTCGCAATAACAAGGTTCCTTGCCGTAATGGCTGAGTTCGTTGTCGAGCTGCCAGCCCCAGACCCGTGGATCGTTGCCGTAACGTTTGCCGAGCTCATCCACGATTTTGCCGACGTATTCCCGGTAGGTGTCCACATTCCAGCACGCCTGCTGCCGCGTGCCGTGAAGCATCCGGCGGCCGGTCGCGTCCACCATCAGCACCTCGGGATGTTCCTGGGTCAACCAGACGGGCGGCGTGGGACTGGGCGTACAGAGGACAACCTTCAACCCCTGTTCGGCGCAGAGTTGGATGTTACGGTCGAGCCAATCGAAGTCAAAACGGCCCTCCTCCGGTTCCATGAACGTCCACGCGAACTCGCCCATGTGGACGAATTCCAGGTCCATCTTTTTGATGTTGGCGATGTCCCGCGCCCATTGATTCGAGGGCCAGGCTTCGGGATAGTAATAGACGCCAATCCGCATGAGGTCGGCTTGAGGAAATGACGGGCTGTCGGCGGCAACAAGCTGGATGGCGGTTAATGTTCCAAAGGCGGCGACCAAGATCGGAATTTTCATGGGTCAGATGGTTTGTTTCCTTGTAGCGGGAAGCATTCAATTTGGACAGAACAAAGATAAAAATCTCAAAAATCACCGTTTTTTCGCATTTCCACTCTTTTGGTGAACAAGATTTCTTTTCTGGCGATTGAACGAGCGGTATTGGAGTCTTTTCTAATGATTGTTTTGAAAACGAATACATTACGCGTTTGGACGGTCGTTTGCGCATCGGTCTTGACGAAGACAGCAGCATCCAAGGCATTGGGCGAAGACGCGGCAACGGCTGTAAAACCACACAAAAACTACACGGGCACGGTCATGTCCGTGGACACGCAGGAACACCTGCTGGGATTGAAAGGGATGATCTTGAGCAAGACGTTCAACCTCGGCGACAATTGCACCTACATATTGGTGGACAAGCCCGCGGGCACGCTGAGCGATTTGCGTCCGGGCCAGCGGGTCACGGTCGCTTACCAGGAAGCGCACGGCGTCCTCGTGGCCGACCGCGTTGCCCAGCAGCCGGTGAGATATGAGGGCACGGTGAAGGCCTATGATCCGATCCAGCGCACCCTGACGTTGCATGGGCGCGGCTTGGACAAGGCGTTCCAAATCGCGGGCGATTGCAAGGTAGTGCTCCGCGATGACAAGGCGGGCGTACTGGCGGACATTCAAACCGGCGATTATGTCACCGTGACGTATGAAACTCCGAACGACAAGGCGACGGCGTGTAAAATCGCGCAGACCAGCGAGACCTTCAGCGGTTCGCTGACGGCGATCGACCTTGAGGCGAAGACCGTCAAAGCCAAGGCGCTGTTTGACACGAGGAAGTTCACCCTGGGCGACAATTGCGCCATCGTGATCAACGGCAAAATCAACGGACAACTGGCCGACTTGAAGCCGAATGACAAGCTGGTCTTCAACTATGATGAGATCAACGGAGTCAATGTGGCCAACCGGATTGCGCCGGCCGGAACCGCGCAACAGTCGGAAACGACCGCCGCCCAGCCGATGATTCCGTAGTTACATTGCCGGATACCGGCTCAGCTTGAGCACGTTCCGGCCGGAACGTGCTCATTTTTTGCGGGGATGAGGGAATCCTCGTCCACCGGTCACAACAAAAAGCCTGTGCCGGCCGGCCGCTTCTGTTAAAATATTCTGCGTTTTATGGAAAACACCTTTCTTCCCGAGCGGCTGCGGAAATTTGAAATCCCCGGGCACGTTACATTCGCCAACGGCAACGGCGGCCTTGCCAAAATCAACATTTTCACCGGCCGGAGCACAGCGGAAGTTTATCTGCATGGGGCGCATGTCACCGGTTTTCAGAAAAAGAACGAACCCCCGCTGCTGTTCATGAGCCGGCTCGGCCAGTTTGCCGCCAGCCAGCCCATTCGCGGCGGCGTCCCCATTTGTTTTCCGTGGTTCGGCCCGCGCGCCGGGGACGTGGCTCATGGATTTGCCAGAATCGTGGAATGGGAATTGGTGGAAACCACTGCCACGCCGGGCGGTGACGTAATCGTCCGCTTCCGTCTGCCGTCAACGTCCGGCCCCTCCGCCGGACCGCCGTTTCACGTGGAGTATGTTGTGAGCGTCAATGACCGGCTGGCCATGGAATTGATGGTCACCAACCAATCGCCGGACCGGAATCTGGAATTCGAGAGCTGCCTGCACACCTATTTTGTCGTCGGGGACATCCGTGACGTTTCCATCACCGGGCTGAAAGATGCGCCTTTTCTCGACAAGACCGCTGGCGGCTTGCGCAAGGTGGAACACGACGAGGCATTGCATATCACCGCGGAGACCAACCGGGTTTATCCTGACAACACGGCTGCGATGGAAATCCGCGACGCAAAATTCCGGCGGACCATCCTTGTGGAAAAAAGCGGCTCGGCGTCCACCGTCGTCTGGAATCCGTGGACGACCCAGCTCATGCCTGACTTTGATCCGGCCGAGCACCGGCAGATGGTTTGCGTGGAATCCGGCAACGTGGGACAGAACAAACTTTCCCTCGCGCCCGGCAAAACCACGGGCTTGAAGGTGGCATTGAGCAGCCGGCCGTCTTAAGCAATGATTTCGGTCATTGAACATCAACCCGCCGGGTCGGACGTTGACCTGGTCAAACAGGTCGAGGAATTTTTTTCGCCGACGGGTTTGTTGTCCAAGGCCAGCAACTTCGAGTTCCGTCCGCAGCAACAGCAGATGGCCGTGGCGGTGGCGCGGGCATTGCAAGAAGGCGAACATCTGGCGGTTGAGGCGGGCACGGGCGTCGGCAAGTCGCTGGCCTATCTGATTCCGGCGATCCTGTTCGCCGTGGCGCATAAGAAGAAAGCCGTTGTCTCCACCCACACCATCAATTTGCAGGAGCAGCTCACGGAAAAGGATTTGCCGATGCTCGCACAAATCCTGCCGGTCAAATTCAGTTTCTCCATGCTCAAGGGCCGCGGCAATTACCTGTGCACCTACCGGCTCAACAAAGCCGTGCAACAGGCGGGAAAATTGTTCACGTCCTCGGAAAAAAAGGAACTGGAACGCATTGTCCACTGGTCGAAAACAACCCGGGACGGCAGTCTTTCCGACTTTGAAATCGAGCCCGACCCGAGAGTTTGGGCGGAAGTTTGTTCCGAACGCGGGTTGTGCTCCTCAAAAATCTGCGGCTTTCCCTCCGACTTTGGCAAGGACCACGGCGTCTGTTTTTTTCAACGCGCGCGGAACCGGTTTCTTTCCTCGGATGTGCTGGTATTGAACCACACGCTGTTCTTCACCCTGCTGGGAGTGGCGGAGGAGGAGGTGGCGGACGGAATTCTGTTCAAGAATGACTTCGTGATTTTTGACGAGGCGCACACGATGGAGAATGTGGCGTCAAAACACATCGGGCTCAGCGTCTCCAACGGACAATTGCGCTACGCCCTGCACCGGCTTTGGAATCCCGCCACCAAAAAAGGCTTGTTCGCCACGTTGCTCGAACGCCGGGAGGTCCGGCTGGTGGAGGAGTCATTGGCGGAGGGCGACCATTTCTTTGAGAATGTCGAGCGGGCCTGCGAGGAAATCCAACGACCGGTCAAACAAAAATCCGGCCGTGAAGACAGCCGCCATCGCGCCTGGACCGAGCTTCGCATCCGGCGGCCCGAATTGATCGAAGACAACGTCACGCTGCCCATTCAACGGTTGCGCGAAGCCATCAGCCAGCTGGTCAAACTGAGCGAGGACGATCACGTCGGGCGGGAATTGGTGGAAAGCAACCGCCGTCTGAACGAATTCCGGGAGGAGATCGCCGCGTTTCTGGGTCAGACGGAGAAGCATCACGTTTACTGGGTCGAACGCACGGGCAAGGCGCACAAGAACCTGGCGTTGAATGCCGCGCCGGTTGACGTGGCGGGATTTCTCCGGCAGCGCCTGTTCGAAAGCGACACCAGCATCATCATGACCAGTGCCACGCTCGCGACCAAGGTAGGGCAGGCGTCTCGCCTGCCAGGTGAGAATGGCAGATCGAGCAAGACAGAAACCCAAGCAGCGCTTTCGCCGGCTCCGCCGGCGCAGGCAGGCGAGACGCCTGCCCTACGTTACTTTGCGGAACGGGTTGGCGCGGAATCGGCCAGGCAACTCCAGGTCGGCACACCGTTTGATTACGAACGGCAGATGAAACTGTTCGTGGCCAGTAAAATGCCCGATCCGCGCGAAGCGGGCTACGCCGGGGCCTTGGAACATTGGATTGCGCATTTCGTGAAGCAGACCCATGGCAAGGCGTTCGTGTTGTTCACGAGCTACAAGCTCATGCAGGAGGTCGCCGAGCGGATGGAACCATTTTTCAACCAACTGGGGGTCGCATGCTTGGTGCAAGGCAAAGGCACGCCGCGTTCGACGATGCTCGAAAAATTCAAGGACGACGTGGATTCGGTGCTGTTCGGCACGGACAGTTTCTGGC
>CAZKTW010000217.1:0-6636 GCA_964555775.1 uncultured Bifidobacteriaceae bacterium
CTTCCGTCGTCTTCGGGTCGTGCAGGATGACCCGGGCGTCGAGCGCGACGAGATCGTCGGCCGAGGCGAACATCGGGTTGATGTCGATTTCCTTGATCCAGCGTTGTTCGGAGACGAGCTGGCTGAAACCAACCATCAGTTTTTCCAGTGCGGCGAGGTCCACCGACTTGCGGCCGCGGACGCCCTTGAGCGCGTGATAAATCTTGGTGGTCTCCATCATGCGCCGGGCGAGCGTGGTGTTCAAAGGCGGCAGGGCGAGCGCCTTGTCCTTGAATACTTCCACGAGCTGGCCGCCCATGCCGAACAGGAGCACCGGCCCGAATTGCGGGTCAATGCTGCTGCCAAGAATGATTTCGTAGCCTTCGCTCAACTTGATCATTTTCTGGACGGTGACGCCCTGGAAATGTTTCGCGCCGGCCTTCTCGGTGCAGGCGGTCTTGATGGCCTTGAATGCCCGTTTCACGTCGGCTTCGTCCTTCAAGTTCAGCTGGACGCCACCCACATCGGTCTTGTGCGTAATGGTTTCAGAATAGAGCTTCAGCACGATGGGATAACCGATGCCCTTCGCCAGTTTGACGGCTTCCGATTCGGTTTCCGCCACTTTCGTCACCACCGTCGGGATGTTGTAACAGGCGAGCAGTTCCTTGGATTCGGATTCGGTGAAGATGGTGCGGCCGGTTTTTCGGACCGATTCAATCAAGGTTGCGGCCTGGGCGCGACCGGATTTGAGGTCGTCGGCATCCGCGGAAGGCACGGGCGTTTCATACAGCGCGCGAAGATTGTCCGCATAACGCCACATGGAAGTGAACACGCGCGCGGCGGTGTCGGGATACGGAAAGGTCGGGATGCCCGCGGCATTGAGGATCTGTTCGCCTTCGGCAACGTCCTTGCCACCCATCCAACTGGCGAGCACCGGCTTGCCTTCAATGTGGCCGAACGCCTTCAGTTTTTCCGCGGTGCCCGTGCAATCGGTCATGGCTTGCGGAGTGAGAATCACGAGCAAACCATCGCTGTTCGGATCGCGGCCGGCGATTTCCAGCGTCTTCGCGTAAACATCCGCACTCGCATCGCCGAGAACGTCGATGGGGTTGTTGTGCGACCAGGAAGCGGGGAGGATCTTGTTCAATTCGTCGATGGTCCCCTTGGAAACTTCCGCCAGCGCGCCGCCCGTGGTGAGGAGCGCATCGGTGGCCAGCACGCCGGGACCGCCGGCATTGGTGATCATGGTCAGCCGATTGCCCTTGGGACGGGGCTGCCGGCCCAGCACTTCGGACATGTAAAACAAATCGGAGATGTTGTTCACGCGTAACACGCCGCAACGTTTGAACGCGGCTTCGAGCACGTCGTCACTGCCGGTCAACGAACCGGTATGCGAGGCGGCGGCCTTGGCAGCGCCCTCGGTGCGGCCGGGTTTGATGACAATGATCGGCTTGGTCAGGGCCACCTCGCGGGCGGCGGACAGGAAGGCCCGGGCGTCGCCGATGGTTTCCATGTACATGACGATGCTCTTGGTCTTGGGATCGTCGCCGAGGTAATAAATCAAGTCGCCCCAACTCACATCGAGCATGGAGCCGAGCGAGGCAAAGCAGCTGAACCCGACATTTTCCTTGAGGCTCCAGTCGAGCACCGCAGTGCAGAGCGCACCGCTCTGGCTGAGAAAGGCAACGTTGCCGGGTTTGGCGATGGTGGTGGCGAACGTGGCGTTGAGGCCGATATTCGGCATCATCATGCCCAGGCAGTTGGGGCCGACGATGCGCATGCCGCTGCTGCGGGCATCCGCAAGGATTTGTTGTTCGAGCTTCACGCCTTCCGGCCCGGTTTCCTTGAAGCCGGCAGAAATGATGACGGCGCCGGGAATGCCGGCCTTGGCGCAATCCTTGATGATGCCCGGCACGGATTTGGCCGGGGTGCAGATGACCACCAGGTCCACTTTTTCCGGCAAGGCGCCGACGTTGGGATACGCCTTGACGCACAACACGGAGGAACGCTTGGGATTGACCGGATAGACGACGCCGTCAAAACCGCCGCGGCCGAGGTTTTGAAAAACCGTCCGTCCGACGGTATTGGCATTTTCCGTCGCGCCGATGACGGCGATGCTTTTCGGGGCGCAGATGGGGTCCAACGGATGTTTGCGCGTCTGGTGCAGGATGTCGTGGGCAGGTTCGAGACGTTTGATTTCAGGAGCGGCAGGGGTCATGATTTTCGTGGATTCCATAAAAGTTTTGCGGACAGCTTTCGACTAATGAACCGGGCAGCCGCCCGGCCCGGGTGAATTTTGCAGTGTTTCCGGCATAAATTTTCTACAGATTAATAGTCCGTTATTTCAAGGCGGGCTACTCACCAAACCTTGGTGAAGACTATACAAATATTGCGGAGCCTTACCAACGATGAAAAATGAGCGATGGGTGGCGCTGTGCACCGGCGGACCGGGCCACCGGCCCGACGCTGGGCGAACCGGAATCCCACCACCGCCGGCTCAGTGGCCGAGCAATTGCGCGCGGTATTCCGTGGGCGACTGGCCCAGCAGCTTTTTGAAAACGCGGTTGAAATGCGTGAGCGACTGGAACCCGACTTCAAACGCGATTTCACTGACCCGCAGGTTGGGATTCAGCAGGAGGTTCTTGGCCTTCTCGATGCGCACGCGGGAAAGGTAATCGGTAAAGTTGATGCCGGTGACCTTTTTGAACATTTTGCAGAAGTAAAACGTGCTCATGTTCACCGCCTTGGCGGCCCGGGCCAGCGACAGCTCCTCGGTGTGGTGCTCGTATATAAATTCCTTGGCGCGCTTGATGATCGGTGGCTCGGTGTTTTTTTGCTGGATGAAAATCTGATTGCCCAGCATGGCCAGGTGCTGTGAAAAAATCACGAGCAGGCGGACGATGGATTCCTGCTGTTTGGCCGTGACCACCTTGGTGGCGTAGAAGGCCTTCTTGAGTGCGTCCCGGTCCACTTCCACGCCCCAGCCGGCCACCAGTTTGGCGGCTTTTTCGAACTGACGCGGGCTCGGCTTGGTACCGAGCAGCTGCCCGGTTTGCAGATAACCGATGAGCCGGTCCCCCAGCCGCACCGGCACCGCGGTGTCGAGCAATCCGGCCGGGCAGGTGATGGTCTTGGGTTCGTTGACGGCCTTTTCGCAAAGCTGTTCCCACACCTGCAGACAGGCGGCGCAAGCGCGGCTTTTTTGGGACACGAGGGCGCAAAAGGGATTTTCGTTCCGCTTGCCGTGATGCGGCAACTGCCAGGTTTCCAGCGGCTGCAACGAGACCGGCAAACCCGTCAGCACGTTGAACGCGCGCTCGTATTCCTGGTACACCTTCGAATCTGAAATGGCCTTGATCAGGGCGCGGTTGTTGTTGCCGCCGCTGCCGTTGCCGGCGTTCCCGCCGCTGCCGCTCAGCGCGCTGGCCGCAGCCCGTTCCCGGACAGAACTTTTTTTCGCAGACGCAACCTCCGGCGGACATTCACATCGATGAAAGCACGGCGACGGCAGCGGATCCTTCACGTCCAAAACCGGATCCAAATTACCCTTTGCAACGCTTGTTTGCACACGAACAAATTAAGCAAACCTCACGTTTCAGTCAAGTGAAATGGCAAAAATTAATTCACCAAACGGACCACCCAACACTTTGCGGGACAAAAGGGTACATAGTATGGCACATGCTAATACAGCAAAGCAGGACAGCCCATATACGAGGCGCAAATTCACTTTGCCGGCGGCCTCCCGGCGCCTGCGGGACAGCCGATCAGGCCGCCATTCGCAACCCCGGCTGCGGCCGATTGTCCCCGGTCATTCCAGCCCGGGTTCGCGGCCCTTTTCCTTATTGGCAATGACCACCGCCCCGGCCGGCGAAAGAACGGCCGAAATCTTCATCGCCGCGCAAAGCAGGGTGATTGTTTGCCAATTTATGCAGAGCCATGCCGGCTGATTCACCGGAAACTTTACATAAGTTTACGCCAAATGATCGCCACCCTAAAAAAAGAAAAAGGAATCCGTCTGGCGTCGGTGTTGCAACATGCCAGCGGGGACAAGCGCTTCAAGATCCTGGAAGCGCACATGAAAAAACATCAGTTCAAACACGACGCGCTGATCGAGGTGTTGCACAAGGCGCAGGAGTTGTTTGGCTATCTGGAGGACGATCTGCTGCTCTTCGTCGCCGCCAAACTCAAACTGCCGGCCAGCCGCGTGTATGGCGTCGCCACTTTCTACCATTTCTTCACCCTCAAGCCCCAGGGCGCACATACTTGCGTCGTTTGCATGGGCACGGCCTGTTACGTCAAGGGCGCGGACAAGGTGCTCGCCGCCGTCGAGGAAAAATCGAAAATCAAGGCCGGTGAAACCACGCCCGACAATCAGCTGTCGCTGCTGACCGCGCGCTGCATCGGCGCCTGCGGCATTGCGCCCGCGGTGGTCTATGACGGCGTGGTCACCCCGCGGCAGACCCCTGAAACCGCGCTCGCCCACGTGAAAGGATGGATGCCCCATGGTAATTGATGATCTCAACGCGATTGCGGAAAAGGAGCGGGCCGGCCGCAAGAAAACCGTCATCCGTTGCTGCCTGGCCGCAGGTTGCATGTCCTCCAACTCGGAAGCCGTCAAAAAAAATCTGGATGCGGCGGTGAAGGACTCCGGCCTGGAAAACGAGGTGGAAGTCCGCGGCGTCGGCTGCATGAAACTCTGTTGCGAAGGCCCGCTGGTGAGCATTGATTCGCAAGGCGCGCTTTACGAAAAAGTCGCGCCCGAGGACGCGTTGGCCCTCATCCAGACACTGAAGGGTGGCAAAGCGGATGTCAAACGCGGCGACTTCAATGATCCGTTTTTCAAGAAGCAGTTTTCCATAGTCCTGGCCAACAGTGGCGAGATCGACCCCGAACGCATCGAGGCCTACATCGCCGTTGACGGGTACCAGGCCTTGCATGATGTGCTCCGCGAAATGACGCCGAAGGAAGTGGTCGAGGCCGTGGTCAAGAGCGGCTTGCGCGGTCGCGGCGGCGCGGGTTTCCCCACCGGCATCAAGTGGGGCACGGTCGCCAAGACGCAAAGCCCGCAGAAATACGTCATCTGCAACGCCGACGAAGGCGACCCCGGCGCGTTCATGGACCGCAGCGTTTTGGAAAGCGACCCGCACAGTGTGCTTGAAGGCATGGCCATTGCCGCTTATGCCGTCGGCGCCAACCAGGGTTTCATTTACGTCCGCGCCGAATATCCGCTGGCGATCAAGCGCCTGCAAACGGCCATCAAACAGGCCAAGCAGCTCGGCCTGCTCGGCAGTGGTGTTTTTGAATCGCCTTTCAATTTCAACATCGACATCCGCATCGGCGCGGGCGCGTTCGTCTGCGGTGAAGAAACCGCCTTGATGGCGTCCGTCGAGGGCAAGCGCGGCACGCCGCGTCCCCGCCCGCCGTTCCCGGCCGAGAGCGGCTTGTGGGACTGTCCCACGTTGATCAACAACGTGGAAACGTTTGCCAACGTGGCGCCGATCATGCGCAAGGGCGCGGAGTGGTTTGCCGGCATCGGCACGGAAAAGAGCAAGGGCACCAAGGTTTTTGCGCTCGCCGGCAAGATCACCAACACCGGCCTCATCGAAGTGCCGATGGGCACGCCGTTGCGGCAGATTGTGGAGGTCATGGGCGGCGGCGCACCCGACGGCGGCCGGATCAAGGCCGTGCAGACGGGCGGACCCTCCGGCGGCTGCATTCCCGCCGAGTCGCTGGACACGCCGGTGGATTATGAATCCCTCGGCAAGCTCGGCTCGATCATGGGATCGGGCGGCATGATTGTCATGGATGAGACGACGCGCATGGTGGACGTGGCGCGGTATTTCATGGAATTTTGCGTGGACGAATCCTGCGGCAAATGCATTCCCTGCCGCGCCGGCACGGTGCAGATGCTGCATCTGCTGGAAAAAATCCTCAACCGCAAGGCCACTGCGCGCGACCTGGCCAAACTGGAGGAGCTTTGCGACATGGTGCGGAACACCAGCCTCTGCGGCCTCGGCCAGACGGCGCCGAACCCCGTGTTGAGCACGCTGCGGTTTTTCCGCCGGGAATACGAGGAACTGCTCCAACCGGACGTATTTGGCCCGCGCGGAAATGGCGAACCCAGGAAAGAAACTGTTGTAAAATGAACATGAATTTCCCCATCGGATTTTTGGATTGCTGGATGAGTAGATGGTTGATTGGTTCAACCATCCGCGAATCGGAAACGCATTTATCCAACAATCCATCAATCCATTCATCCATTTGATTTTATGGCTGCCAAAACCCTGACCATTGACGGAATCCAGGTCAGCGCCGAGGAAGGCGCAACCATCCTGGATGTCGCCACGGACGCCGGGATCAAAATCCCGACCCTGTGCCATCTGGACGGCGTGTACGACATCGGCGCCTGCCGGCTCTGCCTCGTGGAAGTCACGGGCATAGCCAAGCTGTTGCCCGCCTGTACGACCAAGATCAGCGAAGGGATGGACGTGAAAACCAGCAGCGAACGGCTGCATAAATACCGGCGCATGACGCTGGAGCTGCTGTTTGCGGAACGCAATCACGTCTGCGCCGCGTGCGTGGCCAACGGTCATTGCGAGCTGCAGACGCTCGCCTACAGCCAGGGCATGGACCACGTGCGTTACGATTATTGCTTTC
>CAZKTW010000218.1:0-6632 GCA_964555775.1 uncultured Bifidobacteriaceae bacterium
GCGTTTTGACGGTGCGGGCGGGACCGGGCCGGCGATGGCCGTTGCCGGCGTCCTTTGCGTCTACCACGTCGGCGTCTTCAGACAAGGCCAGTTCACGCACCGGACGGTTTATTCTTTTTTTTTCCTCCTCGAGCAAACCCGGCATGGCGAGCTCCGGCTGGTTGCGCACGGAGGGAAGGTTTTCACGATAGCCCGGAATGAATTGCAGCGCCATCCAACGGAACACGTAATCCGTGATGGACGCGGCGTTGCGGATTTCGGGGTTTTTGGTGAAGCCGCTGGGCTCAAAACGCTGGTGGGCGAACTTGCGGACCAGCGCATCCAACGGAACCCCGTATTGCAACGCCATGCTGGTAAGCGTGCCGATGGCATCCATCAAACCGCCGATGGTCGAGCCTTCCTTGGCCATGGTGATGAACAATTCGCCCGGCTGGTTGTCATCAAACAAACCGACGGTGAGGTAGCCTTCGTGGCCGGCAATGTCAAATTTGTGCGTGACGGCCGTGCGCGTGTCGGTAAGACGGCGACGCAACGGTTTGCCCGCCTCGGCGCGCAAAGCGATCACTTCAACCTCAAGTTCCTTGATGCGGGCCTCCAGCAACGGCACGCCGGGGACCGCTGTCTTGTCGCCGCCATCATTGGTCTTTTTGGTGTTCAGCGGCTGCGAACGCTTCGAGCCGTCGCGATAAATCGCCACGCATTTCAACCCCATCTTCCACGCCTGAACGTAAGTGTCGCGGACCTCCTCCACGGTGCATTCGGACGGCATGTTGACAGTCTTGGAAATGGCGCCGCTGATGAACGGCTGGGCGGCCGCCATCATTTTCAAGTGGGCCAGGTAATGGATGCTGCGCTTGCCGCGATAAGCCTTGAACGCACAGTCGAACACCGGCAAATGCTCCGGCTTGAGACCGCTCGCAATCGTCTTGCCGTTTTCCTCGACATCTTCAATCGTGTCGAACTTCTCGATGTGGGCGATGATGGCCTCATTTTCCTTAGCCTTGTAACCGAGCCGGCGCAAGGCATCGGGCACGCCCCGATTGACAATTTTTAACATGCCACCGCCGGCCAGCAGCTTGTATTTGACGAGCGCGATATCGGGTTCGACGCCGGTCGTGTCGCAATCCATCAGGAACGCAATGGTGCCGGTGGGCGCGAGGACGGTGACCTGCGCGTTGCGGTAGCCGTGCTGGCGGCCCTTGGCGAGGGCGCCGTCCCAGGTCCGGCGCGCTTCATTTTTTAAATAACCGAATTCGGCGCTCGGATGAATGTCTTCCACCGCGTCACGATGCAACCGCATGACTCCGAGCATGGACTCAACATTGTCCTTCTTGAGCGGCTTGGCCACGTGAGCGCATCGGGCATCACGATAACCGGGAAAGGCGCCCACATTGGCGGCAATTTCCGCGCTCTGTTCGTAGGCGTGACCGGTCATGATGGCGGTGATGGCACCGGCCAGCGCCCGGCCTTCGTCGCTGTCATACGGCAGGCCATAACTCATGCAAAGGGAGCCGAGGTTGGCAAAGCCGAGGCCCAGCGTGCGGTAGATGTGCGAATTTTCCGCGATGTCCTTCGTCGGATAACTTGCATTGTCCACGAGAATCTCCTGGGCGGTGATGAAAATGCGCACGGCGGATTTGAAACGTTCCACGTCGAATTTGCTGTCCTCGCGCTTGAATTTCATGAGGTTCAGCGACGCGAGATTGCAGGCGGTGTTGTTGATGAAAACGTACTCGCTGCAGGGATTGGTGGAGTGGATCGGCTCGGTGCCCTTGCAGGTGTGCCATTTCTGAATGGCGCCGTCGTATTGCATTCCCGGATCACCGCAGATGTGGGTGCCTTCGGCGATTTTGTAGAGCAATTTCGCGGCGTCCTTCTTTTCCAGCGGCTTGTTGGTGGTAATGGTGCGCGTCCACCATTCCTTACCCTCCAGCGCCGCCTGCATGAAGTCGTCGCCCGCGCGGACGGACAGGTTTTCATTCTGATACATTACGCTGCCGTAGGCGTCGCCGTTGTAGGAACCATCGTAGCCCTGCTCGATGAGCGCCCACGCCTTCTTTTCCTCCTTCTGCTTGGCATCAATGAATTCCTCGATGTCGCCGTGCCAGTCGCGCAGCGTGTTCATCTTGGCCGCGCGGCGGGTTTTGCCACCGGATTTCACGACATTGGCGACTTGATCGTAAACCTTCAGGAAGCTCATCGGGCCGCTGGGGCGTCCGCCACCGCTAAGCTTTTCCTTGCTGGAGCGGATTGGCGTCAAATCCGTGCCCGTACCGGAACCGTACTTGAACAGCATCGCTTCGCTGTGGGCGAGGCGCATGATGTCCTCCATGTTGTCCTGGACCGACTGGATGAAACAGGCGCTGCCTTGGGGATATTCGTACTGGGTCGTGCTCCGTTCGGCCTGGCCGGTCTGGCGGTTGTAAAACCAGTTGCCCTTGCCGGAATTCTTGCCGATGCCGTATTGGGTGAACAAGCCCACATTGAACCAGACCGGCGAATTGAACGCGCCGTATTGGTTCAGGCACAGCCAGGTCAGCTCCTCGTAAAAAATCTCGCCGTCCGCCTTGCTGAAATAGCCGTCCGCAATGCCCCAGTCCGCAATCGTCCGGGAAATGCGATGCACGAGCTGGCGCACCGAGGTTTCGCGCTCGGAGGTGTGCTGCTCGCCATAAAAGTATTTGGAAACGACCACCTTCGTCGCGAGCACCGACCACGACTTCGGCACCTCGACATTTTCCTGCCTGAAAATGACCTTGCCGGCGTCGTCGGTGATTTCCGCCGTGCGCCGTTCCCATTCGATCTGATCGAACGGTTTAATTTTGGGATCGCTGAAAACGCGCTCCACCCGCAGCGATTTTTTTGCCGGGACGGGATTGTTCTTGAGGTTGCGTCCCGCCGCCACCGTCGTCGGACGGCGTCGGCCCTTGTGCGAAGCCGGAGCCTGAATCTCTTCGCGTGCATCAATCATGGATTAACCCTTTCACTGCGGTTGAAATAGTTTTTCAGACAAAGCACCCGACCGCCTTAAAACAGAAGACTGGTCGGGAAAATTCACTTTTACACCCATTCTTAAAGGTTTCGCCAACCGCCTGTTTGTGTGCGAAACCCCATTTAGTGGGCGTGAAAAAGACCTTATACCCAACATATTGTGGTTGCAAGAAAATTTTTCTAAAAAGTTACGAAAAGGTTACGCGAACGATATTCCCAAATGAAATCAACAAAATTTCCGCGTCGTTGCTGCGCGCCGGTGACTTATTCGCTGGGGTGAATAAAAAATTCAACGCGATCTTTTTTTGCGTGACGGCGGAAATTTTCCCGACGGCATCGCGTTCGGATTCTTGAACTTCCGTATCGGCTCCACGGTTTTCGGGCGCGGTTTGGGCACCAACACCAGCGGACAACCCTCGTAACCAAACGCCGCGCGCAACTGATCGCCCAGGTATTTTTTGTACTGGTCGGAAAACAGTTCGTCGCGGTTGACGAACAACAGAAACGTCGGCGGCGCCTGCCGCACCTGGGTCGCGTAGAAAAATTTGAGCCGGTGCCCCGCCTCGCTGACCGGCTGGCGGCGGTCCACGGCGTCGCGCAACGTCCGGTTCAGGATTGCCGTGGGAATTTTCTGCTGCAACTGCGCGGCCACATAACGCACCGCCTCGAGCAGCCGGTCGAGATTGAAGCCCGACGTCGCGGACGTGAAAATCACCGGGGCATAATCGAGAAAAAACAGCTTGTCCTGCACCCAGGTGCCGAATTCGCCAAGCGTGGAAATGATCTTGGCCTGACCTTCGCTGCGTATCTTTTTATTGCGTTTCTCAATGACCTCTTCGCGCACCTGGCGGACGGATTCCGCCACCAGGTCCCATTTGTTGACGACCACAATGCACGCCCGGCGGGCTTCCACGATCTTGTCCGCAATCTTTTTGTCCTGCTCGGTAATCCCCATTTCGGCGTCCAAAACCAGCACGGTGATGTCGCTGCGGGTGATGGAATCCACCGCGCGCTGAACGCTGAAAAATTCGACCGAATCGTCCACGCGCCGTGCCTTACGCATGCCGGCGGTGTCAATGAGGACGTATTTTTGCCGCACCCCGTCAGTTTCCACCTCAAACGGCACGTCGATGGAATCGCGCGTCGTGCCCGGCACCGGGCTGACAATGACCCGCGCCGAGTTGGTGAGGGCGTTGATGATGGACGATTTGCCGACGTTGGGACGGCCGACGATGGCGAGCTTCAAGGCCGAGTCCTGAGTCCTGAGTCCACTTTCCACCGCCGCCTCGTCAGCCCGGCCCTGGACTGGGGACTTTGGACTGTGGACTGGCAACATCCCCACGGCCGCGTCCATCAAATTTTGAATCCCCTCGCCATGAATTGCGCTGACCGGGAACATTTTTTCAAAGCCGAGCTGGGAGAATTCGTCCAGGCCTTTTTCCGCGCGGCTCGTGTCCACCTTGTTGACCGCCACCAGGACTGGCTTGCCGCTGCGCCGCAATTTTTCCGTCACTTCGCGGTCGAGCGGCACAATGCCTTCCTGCACGTTGACGACTAGAATAATGACGTTTGCCGCCTCGACCGCCAGGTCCACCTGTTCCATCGCCGCCTTGACGATGACATCGCCCGCCTTTTCGCGTCGCAACAGGCCGATGCCGCCGGTGTCCACCAGCGTGAAAGGTTGTCCATGCCATTCGGCCTCGGCACTGATGCGGTCACGCGTGACGCCCGGCTGGTCGTGAACAATGGCAATGCGCCGCCCGACGATGCGGTTGAACAACGCGGATTTGCCGACATTGGGCCGGCCGACGATGGCAATTAAATCTGGCACCCGATAAGGATAAAATAAAAATCGCGGGACGAAAGACAAAAGCCACGTTGAGGGTCGCGCCCGAACGGGCTGGCGGGAGCACCCGACCTGGTCATCATGGCACAACGCGCCAGCGTCTTGGACTGCGGCGGCCCTCCGCCGCTTTTCCAGAGCATGGCAAAACGTGCCCGGACCAACTGGGATGGCGATGAATTAAATTTTCTTGCTTTTATGGGTGATTATGCCAGAAAACCTCACAGTGAATCGGTTTGGTTCACTGTCTCACCCAACAATAACCCTAGCAAAAAGGATTCCGTTATGAATGATAATGCGAGCGCAGCCGCCGGTGCCGCCTTCGGTTTGGGACTGATTCTGTTCATTCTTCTCATCAGCCTGGCGTTTTATGTGTTCTTCTGTTTTTGCGCCAAACGCATTTGTGAGAAATGCGGCGTGAACCCTGGCATCCTCATCTGGATTCCCATTGCAAACCTGGTTCCCCTGCTGCAGGTGGCCAAAATGCCGGTCTGGATGATCATCCTGTTTCTCATCCCCATTGTCGGCTTTGTGGTTGCCATCATGATGTGGGTGAAAATCTGCCAGGCACGGGGCAAAAGCGGCTGGCTGGTCGTTCTGTTGTTCATTCCAATTGCAAACATCATCTTCATTCCGTATCTGGCTTTTTCGGAATAAAGATTATTTCAGTTTGCGCATCAGGCTCTTGGCCCGCCAGACCCAGACGCGGTCGCGTCGGCGCTGGAAGGCCGGGGCGTGCAGGTCGTCGGCCACCACGTCCTTCAATTCCGTTCGCGCCCGGTCCGGCTGGTTTTTGGACAGGTACAATTCGGCCAGTTGCACCTTGGCCCGCGGGTAGGAATGGTTTTGAGTGACGTGCTGCCAGTAGAGCAGCGCATTGTCGGTTTCTCCGAGGGCGGTGAGCGTTTCCGCCAGCGCCATCATCGTGTGGCCGTAATCGTGCTCGGGCTTTTCGCGCATGACTCCTTCGAGCAACGGGCGCGCTTCGGCGGCGCGTTTCAGGCGCAGCAGGCACTGGCCGAGGTGGGCCCGGGTGTCGATGTCATGCGGATCGCGTTCCAATGCCGCGCGGTAACACGCCTCAGCCCGGTCCAGCTTGCTCTGCTGAAAATAAACGTCGCCCAGTTGCGAGTGGTGGTGCGCCTTGTCGAGGTGATAAATCTGCGCCTGCAGTTCCTTGATGCGGCGGCGGCTGTGCGCGCCGGGCAGTTCAAACCCGCGCGTGGCCGACGGCGCCGCGCGATAAACGTAAAAATAATACAGCACGGAGGACAATCCCCAGCCGAAGAAAAGGAACAGCGCCCAAATCCATTCACGCTGGCGGACGGCATCAATCAACATCCAGATTTGGAAAATGGTTACCGCCAGCCAGAAAGGACTGGTTAGAAGAACGTTCCAGTCCGCAACGTTGGTGAACAACAAGGCGAACATGGCTTTCAGATTAGGGGCACAGACGAAATGAGGCAATCAAACTATAACGTCGGCGCGGTTCAGCCGTTTCAGCAATCCTAAATTCCATGGTTAGATCACGCCCAGGCCGCAAAGGGATGATCGAATTGGGATGGTCCCAGGCGCTTCTGTTGCCGGAGGAATGATTGTTGTTCTTCCTTTCCTGGATCCTGGGTGTCCTCGGCGCCCTTGGCGTGGGGTTGCCTCCCATTCGGGCCGCCCATTCATTGACACTCGCGCCATGCGCCTTTAGCCTGCGCCCATGTCGAAACTGCCGTTTGAACTCCTCCTGGCCCTGCGCTATTTGCGGCCCAAGCGGACGTTTGTTTCCGTCATCACGCTCATCTCC
>CAZKTW010000219.1:0-6602 GCA_964555775.1 uncultured Bifidobacteriaceae bacterium
TTCGAGGAAATCATGGACAAGGTTCGCAAGGTGGATGATCTGGTCGCGAACATCGCCAGCGCCTCCAGTGAACAGAGCGAAGGCATCAGACAGGTCAGCACCGCGGTCAGCGAAGTGGACAAGGTGACGCAATCCAACGCCGCCAGTTCCGAGGAAAGCGCCGCCGCGGCGCACGAACTGAATGGGCAGGCCGACACGCTGAAGGAAGCATTGAACAAGATGACGCAACTCATGGCCGGCTCCCAGGCCGCAACTGAAAACGAGGCGGCATTTGCCGACTCACCGCCACAACCTTCAACTTCCGACAAGGCCCTCCTCCAGCATTCCCGCCACTTTCGTTCAACCAAAGCATCCCCGGCTCACAACGGCAGGGCATGAGTTAGCGCCTGTCTGAAAATGTAGCGTCAGCCATCTTGGCTGACGTAGAGCCGGGCTTCCAGCCGGCGGAAAAAACCGTCCGCGATCAGTAATGCCATTGAAATTCCGGGCAGCGGCGTCATGGCGGTGATTCTTCCGGGCGGCAGGATGCCGCCCTCTTCGGCAGGCCGGCAGGCTCGCGGCTACTTTTTCAGATAAGCTCTTTAGCCGCAACCAATACGGGTTTGCCTGTCCTTTTTCGGCGGGAGGCCAGAGCCGACTTACGTCGGCTGCCATCAAGGCAGGAATTTACAGCCAGCAAGCCAGCCCGCCCACGGCGGCGGCGGCCAGCCAGATCAACAGCACGGTTCGGGTACGGCTCAAGCCCGCACGACTGAGCCGATGCGAGAGATGATTGGTGTCGCCAATCCAAAACGGCTTTCGGTTGAAGGTCCGAAACAGGCTGACTTGCATCAGGTCGAGCAAGGGAACCGCCAGCACGAGCAACGGTGAAAGCACCGCCAGCGGATGCGGTTTTTGCTTCGAATAAAAGTGCGGCAGGATGGCCAGCACCGCGAGCAGATAGCCGACGAGATGGCTGCCCGCGTCACCGAGAAAAGCCCGCGCGTTGGGGAAATTCCAGGGCAAAAAGCCGGCCAACGCGCCGCACACCAGAAAAGCGATCAACGCCACCAGATATTCGCCGTCCGCCGCCGCAATGACGGCGAATTGCCACGCGCCGATCACTCCCAAACCGGCGCACAGACCGTTCATGTTATCCATGAAATTGAAGGCATTGACGACGGTGAGCACCCATAAAACCGTGATGACATAGCTGAACGCGACGTTGGGGACAAACAGCGTGATGCGCTTGCAGGCAATGGCCACGAGCACGGCGATGAACAATTGACCCATGAACTTCGGCAATGGTTTCAATTCATGTTTGTCGTCGAGAATGCCGAGAATGACCATCGCCATGGCGCCGAAGGCAATCACCGCCAGTTCGACGGCCCGGCGTTCCAAACCGTGTGTAATCGGAAAGGTTTGGGCGGCAAGATTCACGCCGAGCTTGAGCGCCATGGCGCCGGCGGCGAGCGGCAGCAACAGCCCGGTGAGAACGGCCAGCCCGCCGGCCAGGGGGACCGGGGTGTTGTGGATTTTGCGTTGGCCGGGGTCGTCCACAAGATTGATGCGCAAACACCATTTTCGCCAAAGCGGCAGCGCCAGCAGTGTAGTCAGCAGCGCGCCCATAAAGGCGGCGCTGAAAAAGTTGAAGGGAAAAGTCATGGTTGGAGTTCAGGCTTCAGCCTGTTTCCTGCGCCGGACAAGCTGAAGCTTGAACTCCAACTGCAGCGGCCAGTTTCAGGTAAAGAGTGTAAAGGCTGTCCACCATGTGTTCGACTGCAAAATTTTCCCGGACGAATTCTTGTCCCCGCTGTCCGAGCCGTTCGCGCAACGGCAGGTCACTGGCAAGTTGGAGCAGGCGTCGGGTGACGGTGGCAATGTCGCCGGTGTGAACCAGAAAGCCGGTTTCGTTTTCGAGGCAAACCTCGTCGGCCCCGTCAAAATCATAGGCCACGACCGGTTTGCCCGCCGCCAGCGCCTGCGGCAAGGCCCGGGACAGGGCCTCGCGCGCCGACAGATGGGCGAGGCAATCCATGATGCCGACATAACGCGGCACTTGGCCGGGTGGCACCAGGCCGGTAAAAACCACCTTGCCGGCCAAACCCGGTGATCGGGCGCGGGTTTCCAGTTGGGCGCGCAGCCGGCCGTCGCCGACCAGCAACAGGCGGGCATTGGGACATTGCGGCAGCAGCGCTTGAAAGGCGGTAAACAAATCGTCATGGCCCTTGAGCGGAGCGAGACGGGCAATTTTTCCGATGATAAAAGCATCCGCAGGCAGGCCCAATCGGGAACGCAGGGCCGGATCATTGACCGCATTCAAAAACGGTTCCACGGGAAAGCCGCTGAAGATGCGTGTGTACATTTCCGGACGGCCGATGCCGGCGGCGAGATAAAGCCGGGTCATGGCCCGGGCGGAACAGACGAAATGCGTGGTGACCCGGCCGGCATGGCGTTCAGCGGCGGTAAAGATCCAGTTGGCCAGCGGCCCTTGAAACGGGCCGAAGGACGGGCCATGGATGTGATGGAGGATGACCGGCACGCCCGCGCGCCGCGCCGCGAGGCGGCCCAGAATCCCGGCCTTGCCGCTGTGGGTGTGAACGAGGTCGGGTTTTTGTTCACGCAGAATTTTTTCCAGCCGGCGCAGGGCGAGCCAATCTTTCAACGGGTGAACCGGGCGGACCAATTCCGGCACCCGGGTAAGCATTTCCGGCACGTGGGCCAGTTCAGGTTCCAGCGAACCTTCGGGTCCGGTGGTCGGGCCGGAGATCAAATGGACCTCGAGGCCGGGTTTCCGTTTCAGACCCAGCACGGAAGCGACGGTGTTTTCCTGCGCGCCGCCCACGACCAGCCGGGTGATGATGTGCGTGACGCGCATTGGCGCGCTTCAGGGTGAACGACCATTCAGTTCGCGAAGCCGCTGAAGGATGTTGGTGGCTTCGCTGGTGTTGGTGTTCGCGTTGGCCAGATAGATTTTATAATTCCTGATCGCTTCATTCGTGTCATGTTTGCGCCAGGCGATTTCGCCCAGGCCATAGGCAATCTGAAATGAGTTGGTGACTGATTGCTGCAGGGTTGTGTAGTCGGCCCGCGCGGCATCCAGCTGGCCGCTGTTGAGATAGGCGATGGCCCGGTCAAAGAGCGCATTGTTGTTGGTCGTCTGGATCGAAAGCACGCGGCTCAGGGCGTCGATTGCGCGATCGTAGGTTTTGAGTTGGATGGAAATATAGCCTTTATTGAAAAGCCAGACCGGGTCCTCGGGCGTGATTTGGAGTTTGTCGTCAATGAGCGCGAGGGCGTTGGTGAGCAGATTGTTGTTCACATACGCCTGCACGATGGCGCTGCGCAGGCTGTCATCCGCCGGATGGCTGGCCATTTCAGCTTCGAGCAATTGGATGCCCTGGGCCCGGTCATTTTTTTGAAAACAGGCGCTGGCGACGATGATGTTCACGAACGTCAGATTGGTTTTGGTGACCGAGAATTTTTCCGGCTGCTCGCGCGGTTCGCGCAACACATCGAGCGCCTGGTCGGGTTGATGGGTCAGAACGTAAATTTGCCCCAGCCAGAGTCGCGCCAGCAGATTATCCGGCGCCAGTTCGTGGACGCGGGTCAACTCCGTGGCGGCCTGGCGCAGGAATCCATTTTGGGCCGCCAGGGCAATGCCTTCCCGGAGGCAAAAACTCGGTTCGTCAAACGGCCCGTTGTTGTTCAACGCTTCGTTCCAGGTGCGGTACCGGCCAAATCGGTCGATGGTGGTTTTGGATAAATCCACCGGCACACTTTTGCCTTCGCGCAGGCTTTCATTGAATTCGAGATTGATTTTGGCGACGAAATTGTCCGGGTTGATCTTTATCGCCCGGTCGAAACTCACGGCGGCTTTTTCCAATTCATGGGCGCGTTGCAACTGGACGCCCCAAAAATCCAGGCTGCGCGTATAGAGGGCGCCGGCCATGATGGCGTTTCGATCGGGTTCGCGCGGCACATGAAATTCGTCCAGCCATCGCTCACCCAGGCTGCGGGGCGCATTCGGATCCGACGGCGTGACCGCGCGTTCAATGGGATCGAACGCCTGTGCTGCCACGCGCGACCAGAACGCCTCATTTCCGGCGATCAGGTTCTTGTCCGGCGCCGGCGCCAGCAACGTCTCGGCCGGCATGGTTTTCAATTTGTAAACCAATCCGTGCGGTTCGGAATGGAACTGCTCGAAATAGTAGCCAAAGCTCGGATGCAGGTAATACAGTTCATTCGTCCGGGCCAGCACGGTCAGGAGGTTGATGAGGCCAATTGGATTGATTTGTCGCTCTTCCCGGGCCGACACAGTTTCCGGCCATTGCCTGGGAAATTTGTCATGCAGGTAGCGAAGATAAGTGGGCCAGTACAGATAACGCGTGTCCAGTGGCACAAAATTCTTGGCCCGGCCATCGCGCGCCAGCGCGGCTTCCACAAAATACAAGTGGAAGGCATCATCACTCAACAGGAGGCCGCCGGAAGGCGGCAAATTCTCTTCCATGAAAGCCGCATATTTTTGAAAGGCATCCCCGTTGAGTTCCAGGATTTGCGGTGTGTTTCGATAGACCAGCCCGGCGACGGTTATCGTGGCAAGCATCCAAACGCCAACGGTCACCAGGGGATCCAGGAATTGAAACGGTTCCGGCCGGGGCGGCTGCAAGCGGCTGCTCGGGGCTTTGCCAAAAACGAGCAGAAAATAGCCGCTGAAATAGCCAATGCTCAAGGCCCCGAGATAAAACAGGGTCAAGAGCGGCGTTGTCGGACTGAGATGCCGCGGGCCGAACGGCGGGTCAAACGCCATCCAGATACAGAAGATCAAAAAGGTGGCGCAGATCAGATGAAAGAACAAACTTGTCAGCGCCATGCCCATGGGGCTGTGATCGCCGAAGGACGGTGTCCAGCGGATGGCCATGGCTATCACGGGTATCAGGTAAGCCAGAAACAACGCCAGGAACTCGAAGTGTCCTGGTTGCTGCGGGTGAAGGCAGCAGAGGAAGGCAAATTTCACCACTTCATATTGGGGGCCCAGGTTGCCTTTCAGCGCCTCCCAGAAAGTCAAAGGCACTTTGCCCGAAATCACGGCCAGCAAGGGCAGCAAAAGGTAAAATGTCATTCCCAGCAGGCCGCACAACACCATTTGCCGGAGGAACCGCAGATTGAAAAAGCCCAGGCCGCGGGTCCATAGAATTGCCAGGACGAAGGCGGGTAAAAAGCCCACCATGGCCCAGTTGTTGGTCATGCTGACGCCATACACGAGTGAGGCCAGGAACAAACGTCCCTCCCGCTCATCCAGCCGGTATTCCAGCAACAACCGGATTATGAAAGCGAACAGCAACAGGTTGAAGGTCTCACCCGTGTAGTTCGTCGCCTGTCCCCAAAATGTCATTTGCAACCCGCAAACCAGCACCGCCAGGACCGGTGGGAGCCACGCGCTCTTCAGGGTCAAAAACGAAAAATCACTGTGTTCACGTTTGCGTTGCGCCTCGGTTCGATCCTGCGGCAGCAGCGCGACCGAACGTGCCAGCAGGCCAAGCGCCAAGGCCGCACACGTGGCGGAAAACAGGTTCAGCGCCAGCGGGATTTGTGCGGCCGGAAGCCAGCGGAAGGGATAGGTGACCAGGAACAAAATGGGGTCGGTAACATCCCTTTGCCAAGTCCAGCCGGAGATCCGGGCCACGGATTCGAGATTCAGCGGTGACACCCAGTGGTTGAGGGTAAATCCATAAAAGACGAAGGCGGCCGCTGCCAATAGCCAGGGTAAAAACCGCGGCACAAAATTTTTCCGCGGGTCGGTTCGCAGTCTGGTTGTCATCGAGTTTGTCCAGTTGAATCCATACCGTGCGTCTTGGCAAGACTTTGTGCGGCGCGTAAATCCGCGACGCATTCGACGTGTTGCGTTTGAGGAAACATATCCAATGGCTGCACCCGCACCAATTCAAAGACACCGTTGCCACATAAAATGTTCAAGTCCCGCGCCATCGTTGCCGGATGACACGAGACATAAACCACTTGCGCCGGCCTCGATTCGCGGAGCAATTGCAGCGTTTGCGGCGGGCAGCCCTTCCGCGGCGGGTCGAGCACCACCGTGGTTGTGCCCGGGGGAAATTTGACCAGTATTGCCGGCAGAACCTCTTCGACGGCCGACGCCAGAAACCCGCCGTTGGTGATGTTCCGGGCCGTCGCGTTGCGCCGCGCCGCCAGGATGGCGCGCCGGTCGCATTCCACGCCCACAAAGGTTTCAACCGCCGCCGCCAGTTCGATGCCAAAAAACCCAACGCCGCAATACAGGTCCACCAGGTGCCGCGCGCCGCCGTCGCGGAGAAAGCCGCGGACCGTTTCCACCAGCCCCGGCAGCAGAAAAAAATTATTCTGGAAAAACGAATCCGGCGGCACGTCCCAGTTTTCCGGCGGCACGCGCAGGACGATTTTAATCCCGCCCTTCGGCGGCGGATGCGCGCGGACCCGGAGGATTTCCTCGTTGAGGACCGGTTCGGCGATGCGGCATTCCTCGATGTCCTCGACCAGACCGCCGTCCCAACGCACAAAGCCGATGTTCAGCTTTTGCTCCGGCTTGTTCCACTGGCTGCGGATCATGATGCGGTTGCGGTAGCCGT
>CAZKTW010000220.1:0-6557 GCA_964555775.1 uncultured Bifidobacteriaceae bacterium
ACAACATTTCCAACAACCTGGCGAACGTCAACACCACCGGGTTCAAGAAAAGCAAGCTGGAGTTCCAGGATCTGCTTTACCAGACCACCCGCGCCGCCGGCTCCGAACAGGGTGGCGGCAGCCAGTTGCCCTCCGGCCTGCAAATCGGCCAGGGCTCGATCCCCGTCGCCACCCAGCGCATCTTCACCGCCGGCGATTTGACGCAAACCGGGGAAAAGCTGGATGTCGCGATCCAGGGCGATGGTTTTTTTCAGGTCCAGATGCCCGACGGCACGCTGGCCTACACGCGCGATGGCGCGCTGAAGACCGACTCGTCCGGCCGCATTGTCAACAGCGACGGTTACCCGATCCAGGGCGGTTTTCAACCCGTGCCCGCCGGCACCACAAACATCAATATTTCATCCACCGGCGCGGTGACCTACGCCACCGCGAGCGGCTCGACCAATTCCCAGGTGCAGATCGTCCGTTTCAACAATCCTGGCGGTCTCGAAGCCCAGGGCCATAATCTTTACAAGGAGACCTCGGCCTCCGGCACACCGGAGCTCGGCGAACCCGGGCAGAACGGTTTTGGCCAGCTCCAACAGGGTTATCTGGAACTTTCCAACGTCAGTGTCGTCGAGGAAATGGTCAATCTCATCCTCGCCCAGCGCGCTTATGAGGTGAATTCCAAGGCCGTGCAGGCCGCCGACGAAATGATGCAAACCAGCAACAACCTCCAACGTTGAGATTTGAGATGACAACCTCCAACCGTCAATCATCAACCGCCAACGCCCCCTGGTGCGGTAGTCGCGCCTTCTTTGGCTGTTCGATGTTGACGGTTGAAGGTTGGATGTTGCTTTTCACCGTCATTTGCCTGGGCGGAGGTTTCGTCAACGAACTGCGCGCGGGCGAGACCTCGACGATTCCAACCAATGCGGTCGCCACGCGGATCCTGAACGAATCCGATGTGCTCGCCCTGCTGGCCGCCACGCTCCAGCGCGATTACGTGAAGGACCGCGGTGTGTTGGAACTGAATTTCAAGCAACCCTGGTCCGCGCCCACATTGCCGGACGAACCGCTCACGGTGAAAATCCTCGAATTGCCGACGGTCGGAGTCACCCCTTCCTTCATCATCCGCTTCCAACTGTGCACGCCGCGCGAAAGTCTCGGGACCTGGCAGGTCACGGTGCAGGCGCACGTCTGGCGCGATGTCTGGGTGGCCCATTCCAATCTCATGCGCGGTGAGCCCGTCAAAGGGGCGGACATGGTGTACGAACGTTGCGACGTGCTGAAGGTGCGCGAGGTTTTGGCCGAATTTTCCGCCGACGATCCCAATCTCGAACTGGCCGAGCCCGTGGCTTCGGGCGTTCCATTGCTGGCGCGGGCCGTCAAACCCAAGGCCGTCATTCACCGTGGACAGGTTGCCAATGCGCTCGTACAAGACGGGACGTTGAGCATCACCACCAAGGTGGAGGTGCTGGAAGACGGCGCGCCCGGCCAGGTGATTCACGCCCGCAATCCCATTTCCCGCCGCAATTTGACCGGGCAGGTGCTCGACGGTCAGACCATTTTAATTTCATTATGAACATCCAAGAAAATTTTCGCCCATGGCACATTCTGATCGTTGCCTTGATCCTGTTGTTCCCCGCCATCGCCCGGCCGCAATCGCTCTGGCACGACACGTCCTCCAAGTCCATGTTTGCCGACAAGCGCGCCTCCGGGATCGGCGATATCATCACCATACTGGTCCAGGAAAACAGCACGGCGAGCAAGAACAACGAAACCAAGACGGAACGGAATTCCAGCCTGAGCGCGGCCATTACTTCGTTCCTTTACAGTCCCGGCGCCAGCAGCCTGCTGGCCAAGGGCGGCCAATTGCCGGCATTGGCGTATAATTCGGACAGCAAACACGACGGCAGCGGCAGCATCAATAATTCCGAAAATGTCATCGCCAAGATCGCGGTGCGGATTGTGGACGTGCTGCCCAATAATAATTTTGTCATCGAAGGCAAACGGGAAACCGCCTTCAGCGGTGAACGCCAAACCATCGTCCTCCGCGGCGTGGTCCGGTCGGATGACGTAAGTTCCTTGAACACGGTATTCAGTTTCAACGTCTCCGATGCCACCATCCAGATCATCGGCAAAGGCACGGTCACCGACAGCCAGCGCAAAGGGTGGTTCACCCGTATCTGGGACAAACTCAATCCCTTTTGAACCATGCCCCTCGTACCGCGAAATTTGAAACCGAAGAACGCAAGTGCTGAGGCGCGAACGCCTGACCATGCATTGAAAAAGAACATTCAACATTCAACCTTGAACGTCCAATGCCCCAGGAACGGTCGCCTGGCCGCGTTGAGCGTTGAACGTTCGATGTTGAATGTTGAATGTTTCAAACTGCTGGCCTTTTTAATTGCCTTCATTTTCACGCTCTCCGCCTCCGCCGGGGGTGTTCGCGTCCGCGACCTGGTGATGGTTGCTGGCGCGCGCGACAACCAGTTGATCGGCTATGGCCTGGTCGCCGGTCTCGCCGGCGATGGCGACAAGGATCCCGTTTACACCAAGCAGACCATCGCCAACATGCTCCAGCGTTATGGGATCAATGTGTCGGCCACAACCCTCTCGGCCAAAAATGTCGCGGTGGTCATGATTACCGCCGATATCCCGGCGTTCGCCAAACCCGGTGCCCGTATTGACGTGCAGGTGTCCTCGATGGGGGACGCCAAGTCGCTTCAGGGCGGCGTGTTGTTGCAAACGCCGTTGCTTGGTGCGGACAACAAGGTTTATGCCGTGGCACAGGGCCCGATTTCCGTCGGTGGATTTTCCGCCGGGCCGGGCGGCGGCGGCGGCGCGACCGTCACCAAGAACCACCCGACCGTGGCCACCATCATCGGCGGCGCACTGGTTGAGCGCGAGATCCAGACTTCGATTGTCCGGGACAACACCGTTGAATTTTTGTTGCGCGACCCGAACTTCACCTCGGCCGTGCTCATGGCGGATGCCATCAACGAAGTGTTCACCAATTCCGCGCACGCGCTGGATTCCACTTCCGTGCAGGTTCGCCTGCCCGCCGGCGCCGAGAGCGCCCCGGTGGACTTTATCGCCCGGCTGGAGAGCATTGAAGTCACCCCCGATACGCCTGCCCGCATCATCCTCAATGAGCGCACCGGCACGATCGTCGCCACCGCCAGCATCCATATTTCCAGTTGCGCCGTTTCCCAGGGCAGCATCACCATCAACGTGGCCTCGACCCTGGGCGTGTCGCAACCGAATCCTTTCAGCGACAAGGGGCGGACGATCGTCACGCCGACCACGACCACCGAGGTCACGGAAAACAAATCCGCCATCGTCACGCTGCCCGAACTGCCGACGGTGGACAAGGTGGCCGCGGCCCTGAATGCGTTGGGCGTGACGCCGCGCGACATGATGGCCATTTTCCAGACGATGAAACAGGCCGGCGCCCTGCAAGCCGAACTCGTCATTCGTTGATATGAATGTGACCCCTTTCCAACGCCAGATCGTCGCCTCGGACATCGCGCCCGAACAACTCGCGGGAAATCCGCGTTTGACCGAGAAACAGAAGATTGCCGAAGCCAGCCGGCAGTTTGAAGCCGTGCTCTTGCGGCAAATTCTCGGGGACGCGCAAAAGACCGTCATTCCCTCGGAATTTTCGGACAATTCCACCGCGGCGGGAATTTATCAGGATCTCATCACCAAGACGCTGGCGGACAACATTTCAAAATCCGGCGCCTTCGGTCTGGCCCGGACGTTTGCACAACAATTGAATCATCCGGACGGCATCAATTCGAAGTCCAGTCACGGCAGCACCCCGGTGGATGCAAGTAAATCCTCGCCGCCCAGTCACCATACCATTTCCTTTTCTGTTAAAAACCCATGAATGTCTTGCTCCCCAACCTCATTGAGGCCCTGCGCGAAGAATTGAAGCAATACGGCGAAATGCTCGCCCGGCTCGATCATCAGCAAAACGTGGTGATGCGCCGCCAATCCGAGGATATCCTCCCGAGTGTTGCCGCCATCAACCGCCAGGCCGACATCATCGCCGCCACCCGGGCCGAACGCGAGCAGTGCCAGCGCCAGGTCGCGCACCAGTTGAATCTGCCGGAAAGCGCGGCCTTTGCCGCCATCGTGCCGTTGTTGCCGGCGGATTACCGTCCGTTGTTGCACGCGCTTGTCGAGGAGAACAATGAATTGCTCGTCCGCGTCCAGCAACGCGCCCGGCAAAATCACCTGTTGTTGAGTCACGCGGTCGAACTCATGCAACGGCTCATCAATGTCATTTTCCCCGGCGCCAGCCCGACCACTTATGACGGAGCCGGTCAGGTGCCGGAAATCAGTTTGCCGCAACATTCGCTCTACGAAGCCGTCGGTTGAATAATCATATGCTTGGACTATTTGGCACACTCAATCTGGCTGCGCGCTCACTGCAAACGCAGATGACCGGCGTGGAAGTCTCGGGACAAAATCTCGCCAACGTCAACACCACCGGTTACTCGCGCCAGCGCGTCGATATCCAGACCGGCCCGGATGTCACGACCGGCATCGGGCCGGAAGGCACCGGCGCCAACGCCGTGGCCATCCAGCAGCTCGTCAATTCGCTGCTCAATAACCAGATTCAGGGCCAGCAGAGCGTCAACGGCTACTGGAATGCGCAACAGAGCGCCCTGCTGAGCGCCCAGACGAACCTCAATGAATTTCTGAACGGTACCGGCAGTTCGAGCAGCACCTCTTCTTCCGCCGACAGCACCACCAGTTCCGGGCTGTCCAGCCAGTTGAGCGGACTGTTCAACGCGTTCCAAAGCCTGGCCGCCTCGCCCACCTCGATGACGGCGCGGCAGGCGGTCCTCAATCAGGCGCAAAACCTCGCCTCCACGTTCAACCAGGTGGACAACCAGCTTAACGCGCTCGGCGATTCGCTCAACACGTCTTTGACCAACGATGTGAGTTCGGCAAACCAGTTGCTTTCCGACATCGCCAGCCTGAACGGTCAAATTTCCTCCGCCTCATTCAATGGTGGCACGGCCAACGACCTGATGGATGCCCGCGAGCAGGACTTGGAGAACTTGTCCACCTTGGTGAACGTCCAAACCAGCACCGGCACGGGGAGTTCCGTAAACGTGAGCATCGGAGGCCAGACGCTTGTCTCCAGTAATCAAGTGCTGGACACGCTGCAAACCTACGATGCTGGCAGCGGGCAATTGCTGGTGCAAACCGCCACCGGCGGCGTGCCGTTGACGCTCTCCGGCGGGTCGATTCAGGGAACCATTGACGCCCGGGATGGCACGTTGAAAACACTCCAACTCAATGTCACCTCACTGGCTTATAACCTCATTGTCCAGGTCAATACTATTCACGGCGGCGGATACAGCCTTACCGGCAGTTCCGGTGCGAGTTTTTTTAACGGAACCGGCCCGGGCGACATCACCGTCAATCAATCGCTGGTGGACGATCCGGCTTTGCTCCAGGCCTCCGGCTCGGCAACGGCAACAGGGGACAATAGTGTGGCGTTGGCGCTGGCGCAATTGGCGTCGGTAACCCAGGCCGGCTTGGGCAACCAGACGTTCAGCGATGGCTATACCCAGACGGTCGCCCGCCTTGGTAACGCGCTGCAAACCGCGGACAATCAGGTGGGCAATCAATCAATCGTAACCAATATGCTCCAGACCCAGCGCGATTCCGTCAGCGGGGTGAACGTGGACGAGGAAATGACCAATCTAATGGGCTTTCAGCGAGCCTACGAGGCCTCGGCCCAACTGGTGACCACCGTGGATCAGATGCTGCAAACCGTTATCGGCATGAAGCGTTAAACCAATTTTGACCATGCGCGTTGCCACCAACTCCTATACGGATGCCATGCTCAGCCAGTTCAATCTGCTGACGGCCCGCCAAAACATGTTGCAGCAACAGGCCGCCACCGGCCTGCGCATCTCCTCGGTGTCGGACGATCCGGCCGCGATGCAGTCCACGTTGAAATACCTCTCTGAAAAGTCCGCCCAGACCCAGTACGGCACCAACATCGCCACATTGCAGACCCGCGCCACCTCGATTTACAGTGTGATGCAATCGCTCCAGACGATTTCCAATCGCGCCGGCGAAATTGCCACCTCCGCCGGCAGCCCCACCACCTCGCCGGCGGACCTGGCCAATTACGCCAATCAGGTCAAACAGCTGATCCAGCAGGCCGCGCAGTTGATGAACACCAAGGACGCCGCGTCCGGCCAGTATCTTTTTGGCGGCACCGACTCCGCCCAGACGTCTTATGACACCACACTGGATGCCAATGGCAACGTGATGTCCGTGACCTATAATGGCAATTCCGCCGTCAATCAGGTTGAAATCGCCCCCGGCGTCACCGTATCGGTGGATGTGCCCGGCGAAAATGCCGGGAGCAGCGGCGCGCGCGGATTGATCACCGACGCCACTTCGGGCGCGGATTTTTTCAATCATCTGATCGCCCTGCAGAACAATCTCCTGTCCGGCAACACCGCTGCCATCACCACCACGGACAGCGCCAACCTGCAAAAGGACGAAAACAACCTGCTTTACCAGATCAGCAACAACGG